>DAIPHR010000104.1:0-10668 GCA_036771215.1 Cyclobacteriaceae bacterium | reverse complement strand
GACTTCAATTATCAGGCACAAACTGTTGCCAATGGTAGCGCCCGCCATCATTGTTTCGGTTTGACTTACTCGTTTTGAAAGAGCTGCTTACCGGCCGTATATGAGGCTAGGAAATGCTGCGCCCGCTCATCCATCCAGCTATGGGACTTGCCGTGCAGCGAAAAACCCACGTGTCCGCCACGTGTCGGTATTTCCAGGTGGACAAAATCATGCTGCTGCGCCAACGCAACCGGGTAGCATTCGTCCGGCAGAAACGGATCGTTCTCCGCATTTACAATTAATACCGGCTTTCGAATGCCGGCCAGGTATTGCCCCGATGACGCGCGTTGATAAAAATCTTCGGCATGGGTGAACCCATGCAATGGAGCCGTGTAGGCATTGTCAAAGTCAGCAAACGTGCGAATGGTGTCGATGTGCCGCACCGAAATCAAATCCGGAAAGCGTGCTGCCTTCTCGATCATCTTTTTCTTCAGTTTTTTCAGAAAGCGATCGCGATAGAAGGCTTTTCCGGGCTTGTCAAGTTCTCTGGCGCTGGATCCCAAATGGCAGGGCACCGAAAATGCTACCGCTGCCGAAATCTCCGGAGGGACGTTTAGGCCGCGTTCGCCCAAATATTTCAGCGTAAGGCTGCCGCCCATACTGAAGCCCACCAGGGCTAGGGTATCGTGGTGCTTCAATCGCGCATGATCGATCACCGCGCTGAGGTCATCGGTAGCCCCGTGGTGATACAAACGCGGCAAACGGTTCATCTCGCCCGAACAACTCCGGCAATTCCACGCCAGTACGTCCCAACCGTGTTGGCCGAGGTAACGCGCCATACTCTTCACATAATGGCGGTCACTGCTTCCTTCCAATCCGTGGCTTATAATTGCCACGCGTTTTTGGCCGTTCCGCAACCAATCGAGGTCAAGAAAATCGCCATCGGCCAGCTCCAGTCGTTCGCGGGAGTACACCACACCTTGAACTTTTCGAAATAGACTGGGCACAATGGTTTCGGCATGGCCATTAAACAAATACAATGGCCGTTGATACAGGGGCTGAGGGAGTACCGGCATGATCAGTTATCCCACACGTCTGCAAACTCGGGTGTTTTTTCGAACACCGCACGGGCGAATGGGCACAGAGGCAGAATTTTTATCTTTTGCTGCCGGGCAAAGTTCACCGCTGCGGTCACCAATTGCTTGCCGGCCCCTTTGCCTTTTAACGCATCTGATACTTCGGTGTGGTCGATGATCAGGCGTGTGTCGCCTGCTTTAGAATATGTCATTTCGGCCAGGCGTTTGCCCTGCGCAGAAATAAAGAAGGCACCCTTGCTTCCGTGTTCTTCCCGTTGAATCTCCATAGCGCAAAAATAGTCTATTACGAACGGTAGCGATAAGCGAGCAGGATCATCACCGCGAATAACAAAGCCACCAATGCCATCGCATATCGGAGATTAAACGCATCTGATAGCAGGCCAATTAATGTTGGGCCAAGCATAAACCCAGAGTATCCGACTGTCGTCACTTGGGAGATGCCTTCTCCAGGTTGGAGATTTGGAGCATTTCCAGCTAGGCTGTACGCGATTGGCACTATTGCAGAAAGACCGATGCCCACGATAAAAAATCCGGTGATTACAGCATAGGGGTGTATCCAAACGATAGCCAGGGCAATACCGCTCAGGGAAATTAATCCGCAGATGACCATCAGATTCCGATCGCCAAAGCGCAGACGCGCGCTGTCGCCTACAAAACGCCCTAATGTCATCGCCAGGGCAAAAGCCGAGAGGCCGATGGGGGCAAGCGCTTTTTCTGCTCCGGCAATGTTCTCCATATAGTTCGTACTCCAGTCCGCCATGGCGCCTTCGCCCAGCATGCAGCAGAATGCGATGACCCCTATGCTCACCATGGCGGCATTGGGTAACCGAAAGGCGGGCGCTTCTTTGTCCTTGCGCTCGGGTTTATCGTGAATGAGGTAATAGCGCGCAATCAATACGCCCACTACACTCACCGCGGCAATAGCTGAGAAGTGCAGCAGAAGGCTGGTGTCCAGTTTGGCAAATAATGATCCGAATAAGCCGCCCAGCATCATACCCAGACTAAAGAGGGCGTGGAAGGAAGTCATGATGGGCTTGCCGTGTCGTTGTTCGACCATTACCGCTTGTGAGTTCATGGCTACATCCATTATGCCGGCCGAAACGCCAAGCAGAAAGAAGAGAATTGAAAGCGCCCCAACATGGGGCATCAGTGGAATGAAGGGAAACAGCAGGCAGTAAGTCAAAACCCCGAATAGCGTGATCCTTCGGCTGCCATTGCGTATGATTACCCAACCCGTGAAAGGCATGGCCAGCAAGGCGCCAAACGAAGAAGCCAGTATCACGAGTCCTATGGCGAAGTCATCAATAAAAAACTGATCCTGAATGCGGGGCAAACGTGCGTAATAGGTGGCGTGGACGAAGCCGTTGATAAAAAAAACCAACTTAACGGCCAGACGTGCAGGCGAAAAGGCTCTATGCATCGCGGTAAATTATGAAAAACGCCCAGAGTAAGCGGCCGTTCGGCATTGATCTATTTACGAAAACGTTTGAACAGGTTTCCGGTGGCGATGCCAGAGTTTGACCAGTTCGAACCAGATTACCGAAAGCACACCCACCAGGGCGGATAACCCAAACTGCATGACACTGAGGTGCCGGACGTGAAAGAAGCGACTCACGGGGTCAACATAAAGAATCACAGCTAGCAGGGCGATGGTGGAAACCAAGATGGCCCGCAGCATCCAATTGTTATACCGGGCCGAGACCCACACGGAATGATAAAACGATCGGGTGACCAATGTGAGCACGATGTTGGCCGTGACCAACGTGGTAAAAACCATGGCGCGGGTCAATTCTTCATCGAAGCCCATCGCAACGGCAATTTGATAGCTGGAAAGTGTGCCGAGGGTAATCGCCAAACCCTGAACAATGCTGACGGAGAGTTCAGAAAAGTTGAGGAACGATCGGCTGGCGGATCGTGGCGGCTGCTCCATGCTGCGCGGCTCCAGGGGTTCATTTTCGTAGATGATGGAGCACGTGGGTCCCATAATCAACTCCAGAAAGATGACATGTACAGGCGTAAAAATGGCCGGATAGGCCCAACCCAGAAGGAGCGGCAATGCTACCGTGAGAATAATCGGGATGTGGATGGAGATAATGTATTGTATGGCTTTCTTCAGATTCGAATAAATCTTTCGGCCCATGGCCAGCGCAGTCACCAGCAGGCTCAAGTCATCCGTAGTGAGAATGAGGGCCGAGGCCTGCCGTGCAATTTCTGATCCCCGTTTTCCCATGGCAATGCCGATATGAGCGGCCTTGAGTGCCGGCCCATCGTTAACGCCATCACCCGTCATGGCCACCACTTCGCCCTGCCTTTTCAATGATTCGATGATCCGCAACTTGGCTTCGGGAAACATGCGCGTAAACAAATCTCCGCGTTGTACTTCCCGGTCAAATTCAGCATCATGTAAGGTGAGTAGTTTTTCACCTTGCACCGGGTAATACTCGGCCGGAAGGCCTGCCTGCCGCGCAATGGCGCGGGTCGTTATCTCGTTATCGCCCGTAATCACTTTGATGCGGATGCCGGCTTTTTGGAATTGTTCAAAAATTGACCGGATGTGCGATTTGGGCGGATCGTAGAATGCAACCAGACCCAGGTAGCGCAAGACAAATTCTGATTGGTTTGTCGGTAGGTCATGGGGTGTGGTTGCTGCTTCCGCTACTGCCAATACGCGGAAACCTTCCGCGGAAAGCGCGTGATATTGCTGGTTGATACGATCAAGGTCCCCGGGTGTCAATTGGCATTGACGAATAACACCCTCAACGGCTCCTTTCGTGGCGATGATTTGATGGCCGTCATCGTTGGCAAATACATGGGTCATCATCGGGGGTTTTCCGCCCAGCGGGTACTCATGCACCAGACGATAGACGCTACGCTTGTCAACGCCAACCGAAGAGTAGGCCTCATGCAGCGCTTTCTCCATGGGGTCAAAGGGCACGGGCTCACTTGCCCACATGGCCATCTCCAAAATGTAACGGCCTTCCGGTGCCAGTTCACCTTGGTCGCCCAGCGTAAAAATCTGATCTCCTGAAACAATCTTTTTCAACTCCATCCGGTTTTCCGTGATGGTGCCGGTCTTATCCACACACAGCACAGTGGCCGCTCCCAGTGTTTCAACCGTTTTGGTCTGTTTAACGATGACGCCTTCTTTCATTAGCCGCCAAGCGCCCAATGCCATGAACGTGGTGAAGGCTACCGGTATCTCTTCGGGCAGTACCGACATGGCGATGGTCAAGCCCATTAACAGGCTGCCAAGCAATTCGCGCGACAAAAAGAACTGATACCCCCAAATGAGAAGGAACACGGCTCCTCCGGCCAGGGCCATCTTTCGCACAAAAGTTTCAATTTGCTGCTGAAGGGGTGTTTTTTCTTCGGATATCTCGCTTAGCGATTTTCCAATTTTGCCCAGTTCCGTTTTGTCACCGACTGCGTTCACGCGCATCACGCCTAAACCCGTGGTGACCAGCGTACCCTGAAACACGGTTCGGGCGTTTGAATCGTCTGGCGATTTGGGCACGGTAAAGGCTTCGCCTGTCAGAATAGATTCGTTTACGGTGAAGTCGTTGGCTTGCAGCAGTACGCCATCGGCAGGAACGAGTTTGCCTTCGTCTATAACCACGAAATCGCCAACCACCACATCGCGGCTTTTGACTTGTGTTACCGAGTTGTTGCGGATGACCGTTGCCAGAGGCTGGGTATAGTCTTGCAAGGCCTGGACGGCTTTGCGGCTTCGGGAGTCCTGATAAAAAGAAATGGCGGCAACCGCTGCCAGCGCGGCCAACATGTAAATGCCCTCGGTAACCTCACCCAACACGAAGTACACACTGGCGGCTACTACCAGCAGTAAAAACATGGGTTCCGTAACGGTTTCTTTGAAGGCAACCCAGGTGCCGCTCTCTGCACTCTTTCGGATTTCATTGGAGCCGTGCTGTGCGCGTGAGGCCAGTACGGCTTCGTCTGATAAACCTGCGAAAGGAAATGGGTTCATGGCTGTGCCATGAAGATACAAACTCTACTGAAGTGAGTTATAATATGTAACCAATTCAGCCATTTGCTCCTCACTTTTCAATTTAAGCTTCTTTTGAGCAATGAAGGCTTGGAGCTCGGCCGACTTGCCAGGCAGTAGCTCGGCTAAATTGCTTTTTCGCTTATTAACCTTTGCAAATCCAGCATCGGTTTGTACATAATAATCTGTATCCTCCTGAAAGATGATGTTCACCGTAGCGGAATTGTAGGCCTTGTCGGTCAATTCGCGCTTGACCGTTGAGCGAAGAAGTGTGGCTTTACCCTCAACCAAGTGCTCACAGAGATACGATTTCGTTCCATCCAGTTTCTTGAACGAGTACTTGCGGGTTATCATTTGATTATCCCGGGGTTCGGCAACAAATAACTCTTTCACGGTGCCACCGTACGCCACCATTTCTTTTCCATATGCCTCGGACATGTAGTGAATCTCCTGAGCCACCAGATTCAGCCTGACCAACACGTTCTCGAGAACCTTTCCGTTGCTGAGATGAATGGCGGCCGGCATCCATTCTTCATACGAAAACGGAGAACCATCCGAATGCACACCTGAACGCTGCCGCACCGGATCACCATTTGGCTCAGCCAAAAGTTGCGACCATGTGTTCAAGTTCACGGATTCTCTCGCGCCACGATCGATTTGGCCGAGGGCAGAAAATGCAACTCCGACTATCAGGAGAGCAATAAATTGGGTTCGAATCAAGTTACTTCGCATATGCTACACTACGCATTTCGCGGATTACGGTTACCTTAATTTGCCCCGGATACTGCATATCCCGCTCAATTTTTTGCGAAATCTCAAAACTAAGCTGATTTGCACGCTCATCCGTGGCCTTTTCGGCATCCACAATCACGCGTAACTCACGGCCGGCTTGTATCGCATAGCATTTTTCCACGCCATCAAAGCTCAACCCCACGGACTCCAGTTCTTTTAAGCGCTTGATGTACTGCTCCATCACTTCACGCCTTGCCCCGGGGCGCGCGCCACTGATGGCATCGCAGGCCTGCACAATCGGGGACAAGATGCCGGTCATCTCAATTTCATCGTGATGGGCGCCAATGGCGTTGCATACCACGGGGTGTTCCTTATATTTCTGCGCGAGTTCCATGCCGACAATGGCATGGGGTTTTTCCAGTTCTTCCGGCCACACCTTGCCAATGTCATGCAACAGGCCGGCCCTTTTCGCCTGCTTCACATTGAGGCCCAGTTCGGAAGCCATGATGGCGCAGAGGTTGGCCACTTCGCGCGAGTGCTGTAACAGATTTTGACCGTATGACGACCGGAAGCGCATGCGGCCGACCATTTTCACGAGTTCGGGGTGCAACCCATGGATGCCGAGATCAATTACGGTGCGCTCGCCTATTTCCACAATTTCATCTTCGATGTTCTTCGTGGTTTTTGAAACAATTTCCTCGATGCGAGCCGTTTGAATGCTCCCATCCTGAACCAACCGATGCAATGAAAGCCGGGCAATCTCCCTGCGCACGGGATCAAATCCGGAGATGATGATGGCTTCCGGAGTGTCGTCTACAATCAGTTCAACTCCGGTGGCAGCCTCCAGCGTGCGGATATTGCGACCCTCGCGGCCGATAATTTTTCCCTTGATGTCGTCACTTTCGATGTTATAGATCGATACACAATTTTCAATCGCATGTTCGGTGGCTGTGCGCTGGATGGTTTCCACTACGATCTTCTTGGCTTCCTTGGTAGCTGTCAGTTTAGCCTGCTCCATGATATCCTTGATATAGGAGTTTGCGCGGGTTTGGGCTTCTTCCTTCAGGGATTCGACCAGTTGTTCGCGGGCCTGCTCTGCGGTAAGCTTGGAAATGTTTTCCAACACCGCCACTTTCTGTGCGTTAAACCGGTCGAGTTCTTCCTTTCGCTTTTTCACCAGCTCGTGTTGCTGAGCCAGGCTTTGGCGTTCTTCATCCAGCTCGACCTCTTTACGCCTTAGTGTTTCATGCTCTTTGGCTAGCTGGCCTTCCCGCTGCTTGATTTTCTGCTCGTTGGCAATGATCTGATTCTTCTTGCGGTTGGCCTCTTCTTCAAACTCCTGCTTCATTTTCAGGAATTTTTCTTTCGCTTCCAGAATCCGGTCTTTCTTGATGTTTTCGGCCTGGAGCTCCGCTTCTTTAATAATCAGGCGCGCACGCTCTTCATCTTCCTTTTTCCGCTTTTTCTGTTTGCGCTTGTAAAACAACGTGCCGAAAAGCAAACCCAGCAGGATGCTAAGGGCAACGGCAATGAGAATAATGGCAATGTTTTCCATGAGTGGGATATTTTGACCCACCCGCAGGCAGCGTTAGCTGAGGGACTGTGAAACGAGTTGATTCAGGTGATTAACTTTTTCCACTACCGTTTGATCAATAACCTGAAGATTTTCTTCATCTTTTAACTTATCAATCAAACAATCGAAGGCAACCATGGCGAGTAAGTCTTGCTTGTCGTCAATACCAAACTGGGACCGGTAATGTTTGATTTTTTCATTGATTGCCCTACCGGCCTGGCGGATACGCTCTTCATCGCTCCGCTTCACCTTCATGGGGTACTCCCGGTCGGCAATTTTGATTTTTATTGAAAGATCGTCCATTAACGGTTACTTACTCAAGTATGCTATGCACTTGTCAATTTCCTTAATATACTCGTCTACTTTCCGCTTCAACTCCGAAACTTCGCTGTCTTCCGGGTGAATATGATCTACAATTTTAGTGATTTTTACCTGATTCTTAAAATTAGACAATTGGTCATCGCGCAGGAGAATACTTTGCCGGAGATCCTGATTCTCGCCCTGTAACGTCTTGAGTTGGTTTTTCAGGCCTTTATGCTCATTTAACAGTACCAAAATTTTGCGTTCCAGGCCGTTGAGGCTGGATTTCAATATTTCCTGATCCATGCGCGAATGAATTGAGTGGCCGAAGATAGGATTATTTTCGTATTCCTGCACTCATTTGTTTTTCAAACGCAGCCATCAAGCGGTTCATCACCTGCTCAATCTCCTCATCGGTCAGCGTTTTGGTTTCATCCAGCAGGGTAAAGCCGAGTGCGTAGGCTTTCTTGCCAGGTGGAATTTTGTCGCCCTCGTATACGTCAAAGGCGATGATGTCGCGAATAAGTTTTTTCTCGGTGGTTCGCACCAGGGATTCGATTTCAGCGAAGGTCACCTGCTGATCGAGCACGAGAGAAAGATCGCGCCTAACCTCGGGGAAACGAGGTATTTCCCTCACATCAAACCGTGGATTGGCGCCAGCAAAAAGAAGTGCAACCGACAGATCAGCATAAAAGACATCCTGCTTTACACTTGCTTCGCGGCACACGGCAGCTTTTACCTTACCCAGGCAACCTATTTCCTGCCGGCCGGCCCACAAGACCATACCATACTCCAGTTGGGGGTCGCTCACCGGTTTTTGCTCATATGCAATTCCGCAGCGCTGCAGCACATTGACGACCGCTTGCGTAAGATCAAAGTACCCGGCAGGTTGTGCAGGCCTGCGCCAATTTTCCGCTTCCGCATTTCCGCTGATGTAAAGGGCCAGGCGATCCTCTTCGCGGTAACCGGTGGGAGTTTTGCCATATACCTTACCGAACTCGTACAACCGAATGTCTTTTTGTTTTCGGTTAATGTTGTGACTGAGCACTTCCAGACCAGTGAATAGCATCGTCTGCCGCAGAATGCCCTGTTCTTCGCTGAGTTTGTTGAGAACCTCAATGGGTTCCGATCCATAACTCAGATTGAGGCGCTGCTGGTACACCTGGCGCGTCAGCGAGTTGGTTAGTATCTCATAAAAGCCCTGACTGCTTAACATTTCGCCCAGCGTGTGGGTGAAGGTATGGCTGGCTTTTTCAGGAAATGCCGCCAGGTAATCAGTGCCCGCGATTTCGGATAGCTCAATATTATTGAACCCGTAAATGCGCAGTATTTCCTCCACAATGTCGGCCTCCTGCGTTACGTCAACCCGATAGGGTGGCACCGAGGCACTAAAGCCTTGGGGTGTTGCTTGCATGACCTCGATGTCGAGACTTTGCAAAATGGTATGAATGCGCGCTACGGGTAGTACTTTTCCAATCAATCGGTTGATGTTGGCATAGCTCACCTCGATTTTCCGATTCTGAATTTCGGTCGGGTACACATCCACCACATCAGACGAAATGGTGCCCCCGGCAAGCTCGCGAATGAGCAGGGCAGCCCGTTTCAACGCATACACCGTTAGGTTCGGATCGGTACCTCGCTCGAACCGGAACGAGGCATCCGTTTTGAGTTGGTGCAATTGCCCGGTCTTGCGGACGTAGCTGGGTGCGAAACACGCGCTTTCCAGAAAAATATTTTTTGTTTTGTCGCTGATGCCGGAGTTCAGCCCCCCGAATACTCCGGCAATACAAAGACCCGCCTCACGGTCGCAGATCATCAGGTCATTCGAGCTCAGTTTTCGCTCCTTCCCATCTAATGTGACAAATGCGGTGCCGGCCGGCAGAGTCTTTACGATTATCTGGCCTCCCCGGATTTGATCAGCATCGAAGGCGTGCAGGGGCTGGCCGGTTTCGTGGAGCACGAAGTTGGTGATATCCACGACATTGTTAATCGGTGCAAGTCCGATTGAGAGCAAACGGTTCTTAAGCCAGGCGGGTGATTCTTTAACCGTAACCCCGGATAAGGTGACGCCCGAATAACGCGGGCAGGCTTCAGTATTTTCTACGGCAACGGAAATCGACAGTGCTTGATTGTCGGGTTTGAAATAATCTACGGAGGGCCAGCGGATGTCACGACCGGTGGCCGCTTTGATGTCGCGTGCGGCTCCTATGTGCGAAGCGGCATCCGCCCGATTGGGTGTCAATCCGATCTCCAGTTGATAGTCGCTTTCGATCTGAAAGAATTCGGCAGCCGGTGTGCCAACAGGTGCGTTCGCGGGGAGCACCAGGATACCCTCGTGGCTTGCGCCCAGTCCGATTTCGTCTTCCGCGCAAATCATGCCATCGGAAACCTCGCCCCGGATTTTGGCAGACTTGATTTGAAATGGCTCACCTGCCGTGGGGTACAGGGTTGAGCCCGGCAACGCCACCACTACTTTTTGTCCGGCAGTCACGTTGGCTGCTCCGCAAACAATGGGTAAAATCCGGCCAGCGCCCACGTCAACGGTGGTGAGCGAAAGTTTATCGGCATGGGGATGTTTCACACAAGTCAGTACCTCGCCAATGAACAAACCGCGAAGTCCGCCTTTCACGGTTTCAAAAGACTCTACGCTTTCCACTTCCAACCCGGTTGATGTGAGGATGGACGCGAGCTGCTCAGGGCTCTCGGGAACATCAATGTACTGCTTTAACCAGGAATAGGAAAGGGTCATGGATTACTTGTAAAAACGAGCGACAAAAATACGGGATTGAGCCTGAAGTGCGATCGGATCAAAGGCCAAATTTACGTCAGGGTGATTAGTTTCGTTCGCCAGCTTTGATTTCCACCGGCAAGATATTCTCTCGTGGCGGAAAGGGGCAGGAATACGAATCCACGTAGGCACAGTAGGGGTTATAAGCCTTGTAAAAATACAATTCGAGGGTAGTGGCGCCTTTGCCTTTCTTCAC
>DAIPHR010000103.1:0-10703 GCA_036771215.1 Cyclobacteriaceae bacterium | reverse complement strand
TGAATTTAGGCCCTGAATGCTGTCCCTGACATCGTTGCGCAAGTCGTGCAATCGGGCGATGCGTGCGGTAACCAGCGGGTTAGTCGCTTTTTCGCGTTCGATGAATAGCTTTATCTCCAATTGCAGATCGACAACTTTGCTGATCAGCCCCGTGAGGATGGGGTCGTTGATGCCCATGGACGTGGGTAAAATAATCTGATCGAGGTTTTTATTCTCCTGCAGATACTGATCGAGGTAATTAAAGTAATTGGCCCGCACCAGCAACTCCGCTTTTTGCAATTCGAGTGCCTCGATGCGGGTGTATACACGCTGTGCATCCATATTAAGTTCGCCTGTGGTGCGGTTCGATTTTTTGAACAACTCCAGTTTAGCCTCAAACAAACTCAGAGAATCTGCAATAAGAATCAATTGCCCATCGATGAACTCCACCGTACGGTCGGCCGTCTGATTTTTCTTTTCCAGATCGTACGCCTGATAGCTGTCGATGAGGGCAGCCAGAAAATCAATTTCCTTGGCCGGGTTCGCTCCTACCAGCGACAGATTCATCACGCCAGCTCCCTTTTCGGCCCATTTCACATTTAACTTGCCCACATATTCTCCGGCAGCCTGCACCGAAGACCTGAACTGAATCAGTAACTCCTGATTCAGATGTTCGTCAAATTGAACGGAAAGGTCGCGTACAACCAACCATTCGTTTTGATCGAAACTGAAGGGTTGTCCGATACGGAATTCCTGACGGACCGGACTTGGAGCATCAATTGTTTCCAACCTGAAGCGTGCAGTGTCCAACAACGTAAAGTGATACCGGCTGCCTGCCTTTTCTCCACGGGCGACATGGTGGATTTGCACCGGCAGCGAGTTGTAAAGCTCGGTTGTCACGATTCGTCCCTCCTTATACACACCAACGGTAAAATTCAGCTTTTCCACCGCGCGCATCACCAGCGGGTACGAACGCAGGATGTAGGGCTCATTCAGGTAATTGCGGTATTGATTGATCAAGGCATTGTTGTAGAGGAGTTCTGCTCCGCTGGTCTCCTCTTTCTCCCGGATGATGATGGATGCGGAGATAGGATAAATCCGCTGCGTATACCGGTTATTGTAGAAAGCCTCACCGAGCGCCACGGTTAGTGACAACACGACTACGTACCAGTATTTTATAAGCCGATACAGGATTCGCTTGAAATCGATAGGCGATATCGGGGAGGAATCAGACGTTGAAGCGCGCAACCGGTTGTTTTCCACGAAGGAGGTCAGTTATTATTGAATTGGAGTACCAACAACAAAAGGGACAAGGATGAAATGATGAGCGACAGATTTTGACCGAAGTACGTACGATACGGCCGCTGGCGAAGCGGGGCGGCAATCAGAATGTCGTTCTGGTAAACGTAGTAGTAGGGTGAATGCACAAAATTTTCATCCAGTAAATTCAGGTAAATAACCTTCACCTCATCACCGCTTTGACGGATCAGTTTCACATTGGATTTATCGGCCAAATCCTTGAGGCCACCCCCTAAGCCAATCGCTTCCAGCATGGTTACCCTGTTATTGTTGAGCGTAATCGATCCCTCGCGATTGAACTCGCCCAACTACGTGATTCGGTAGTAGAGCAGGCGAACCTTGACAACCGGTGCTTCCAGGTACTGATTAGCAATTTTTTGAAGATGTTCCTGCGCTTCAAAAACAGATAAGCCGGCTACTTTTACTTTGCCCACAACGGGAAAGGGAATCTCCCCATTTTCATCAACCAAATCGCCAAGCAGCAACGCTCCTCCCACGAACGCGTTTTGGGCTGCGGGATCGATAGTCCGGGTCAAAAAATCATACTCTTTGGATGTTAAACTCTCGAACCGGACGGACAGAATATCGTTGGATTGGATGTGATACTCGAAATTGGTGACGGCATAATCGCGCATCACCGAGTCATCCGGCAGCATCGACTTGTTGACGTCATCCTTCTGCAGCATCTGATACTTCTTGTTTGTAACGCAGGAAGTGCCCAGCAAAACCAACAACAGCCAACAGGCCTGACTGGGTGAAAATCGTAGTAAAGACATCTTACAAAAATAAACAATTGATCTCACAAACGGCTATCGAAAGCTCCGCCTCCTCAGTCCCAGTGAGTCTTTTAAAATACAATCTCTTCCCCCTCCTACTCCTCGCCCCAAACCAGCAACAAATCGCCAAGCGATGGCCGTTGTGCGGCAAACTCCTGTTCGCCCCACGTGGCTACCCGTATGTTACGCTGAATAAGCGATTGGGCTTTGGCCACCAGTTGCCGTAGGTAGTCTTCATTTACCCGGCCGACCAGCACGACTTCAATCGTCCCGGTATCCTTGCCCTCGGCATAATCGCCCGCGATATACGCGGCCTTCACATCGCCCAGCTTCACCACGATTTTTTCAACAATGGTGTCGAGGCCGAGGTACTTGTGGACTACGCTGCGAAGCTCTTTGTATAGGGGATGATCTGTGTTGGCCCGGTATTGTATGGTGCGGCCCTCTTCAGACGAAACCAGGTAGCCCGCCTTGGACAGGTTATTCAACTCGTGCCGGATGGCATTGGTGCTCTCGCCAAACTCCTCGGCCAGGCCCCGCAGGTAGGCGGAGGACGTGCCGTTGGTGAAGAACTTCAGCAGCATCTTCACGCGGGTTTTGGACGTGATCAGGGCATCTAACACGGCTTAAATTTAAGGCGAAGATTCGAATGAGTAAAATTTTTACTCGGTGAATTCGCGTCCGGCTAGGAAGGTAACCCGAGCGAGTTATTGAAGCCATTGAACGCATCACGGGCCAATTGCTGAAACGTGGCGGCCGTCAGCACGCTGGCCGCCCCAGAGGGGGTGAAGGTAACCTCGTTCAATTTTTCAATGCGGAAGTCGAGCAGCAACCGGGCTACCTCGTGCTCCGCTATCCAGGCATCTTTTTGTCGGGCGTGGTTGATGGCTTCCTCCCAATTGAACCGATGATGGAGCGCGATAAAGGCTATATCGACAGCATCTTTGGCGGCTTGCCGCGAAAGGGCCGTAATCTTATTGGCCAGGATGTTCTCCCATGTATCCAGTAGGAAGCCTTTTGCATGCTTTTGCGGAACGTCTACCCGGTACGCAACATCATTAACAAATTCCAACTTCAGAGAAACTGTACCGCGGGTGACCATGACCCTGAAAAAATCCTCCCCACGGAAACTGATAGCCACTTCACCGCACTGGCGTGCCGCGTTTACCAGGACATCCACATGACGTTGAAAATCAGGATGCCGATTCACAAAAAAATCCAGATCGTCCGAATAGCGATGCTGGAGCATAAACCGTGAAATGGCGGTGCCTCCGGTGAGATAAAAAGGTGTTTCAACCCTTCCTACCTCCGTTAGTATGTCATCCTGCAACGGATAAAGTTCCTCATTATAAAAGGACGCGGACATGGCGGTATAGATCGCGTAGCGAACGAGGAAACAAGCATTGGATTACCTCATCGGACAAGGCGAAACCCAATTGAGATTCAGGAATTATTTTTCTAACTGTGTGCCAGTTAAATCCATTCACAATCTTGGCAAATAGATTAATCCGCGTAAAGCCCTTCACCTGATCCCGCTCGCCCTTCAAAATGGAAAGGGCCTCTTCGGGGGTGACGGTAACATCCCACAACACCGTTTTCAGGTGCTTTAACAACTCTTCGTCTGAGAACTGGCGGGTCATGTGCAAAACGCGAATGTCGCACAAAGATAACAAGAACCGGGTTTTACGCGCTCAGCTCGTCTTCTTCATCAGCCCCGCCTCTAACGTCACCCGAATCGACTGGCCGATGGAATCCAGGGCTACCACAAAGCGGTTGCCCTCCGCGGAGGCCATCAGTTTGCCATACATGCCGCGCAGGGGTCCATCGACCACCGTAACCGGGTCGCCCGGTTCAAAGGCTTCGAGGGGGTGGGCCTCCAGCAACAGCCCGGATGTAAGGAAACGCTGGATCGTCTCCAACTCCTGGGGATGAAGGATGGCCGGTTTACCGTTATGGCGTATATTCCAGGCCACGCCCGGTACCTGTAAGACTTCGGCAACCCGCGGTTCCTCCACATGCACGAAGATGTAGGAGTTAAACAGAGGTACCTCCACTTTCTTTTTGCGGTCGCTCCATTGGCGTAACACTTTCTGCAAAGGTAGATAGGGTTCAAAACCAAACCGCCCCAGAAGATCATTCACCTTCTTCTCCTGCCGGCTTTTAGTGTAGAAGACAAACCACTTTTTTTCCAGGCTCATACCTGAACTTGATTTACTGCGCGGATGATCTTTTCCTGCTGATGGTCGGTAAGCGCGGTGTTCAGCGGCAAGCTGATGACCGTGCGGTGGATTTCCTCCGTGATCGGCAGTGACAACTTACTCCAGTCAGCCAGCGCCAACTGCCGGTGAGGCGGCACGGGGTAATGTACCATCGTGCCAATGCCCTGTGCGGCCAAGGCTTCCCGGAATCGCTCGCGTTTTTCGTGCCGGATAACGAACAGGTGCCACACGTGATCGCGCACTACGGTGGGCAATATCACTTGGGGATTTTTGATTTCCGCCATATAGCGGGCCGCAAGCGTTTGCCTGCGCTCGTTATCCAGGTCGAGTCGTTTCAATTTCACCCGCAACACGGCTGCCTGCAGTTCATCGAGACGTGAATTAAAGCCCGGCCATTGAAACTGATCGCGCTCAACCGAACCATAATTGCCCAGGGCGCGAACGAGCTGGGCCAATTCCGGATCCTGCGTGGTTACTGCTCCGCCATCACCCAGTGCGCCCAGATTCTTCGTAGGGTAAAAACTGTGGGCGGCTGCATCACCCAACGATCCGGTACGCTCACCTGGTTTGCCACAACCGGCCGCCTGTGCATTATCCTCAATCAACAAGAGGTTATGTTTCCGGGCCAGATCAAGAACGCGTTGGTCAATCGCCTTTTGCCCGTAGAGATGCACGACCACCATGGCCTTGGTTTTCGAAGTCAGCTGCTTCTCGGCATGGCTGGGGTTCATCAGAAAAATGTCGATATCCGGTTCAACCGGCACTGGGCGCAAGCCGCTTTGCTTAACCGCCAGAATAGTGGCCATGTGGGTGCAGGCCGGAACCAGCACCTCATCGCCTTGGCACAACCGACCGAGCGAAAGGTAGGCCTGAAAAATCAGGTGCAGCGCATCGAAGCCATTGCCCACACCCACGGCAGACCGGCAACCAATAAACCGGGCGTACTCATCTTCAAAGGCTTCCCCTTCCGGACCTCGCACATAGGGACCCCGTTCCGTCACCCACACTAAAGCAGCCGTCAGTTCCTCACCATAGGAAGCGTTCACTTCTCTTAAATCCAGAAATGGAATCTGCTCAGTTGTGCGCATTACTCATGATACTGAAACACGCGGAACCCGCCCTCGCGCAGGTGGGTTTCCCTGCGCATAAGCCGAAGATCGGCCGCGACCATTTCTTTAATGAGGGCGTTCAGGTCGTACCCGGGTTTCCAATTTAATTTCGTCCGGGCCTTGGTGGCATCGCCCAGCAACAAATCGACCTCCGTTGGGCGGAAGTAGCGCTCATCGATGGCCACCACCTGATCTCCCGGTTTCAAAACATTTTCCTCCACCGTTTCATCCACCTTTTCCACCACGCCCACTTCGGATAAACCCTGCCCCCGGAACCCCAGCGTGACCCCCACTTCCGCGAACGCGCGAACCAGAAATTCGCGCACGGAGGTGGTTATGCCGGTGGCGATCACGTAATCGTCCGGCTGCGGCTGCTGCAAAATCAGGTACATGGCCTCGATGTAATCACGGGCATGTCCCCAGTCGCGCTTGGAGTCGAGATTGCCGAGGTACAGTTTCTTTTGAAGGCCAAGGGCGATGCGGGCAACCCCGCGTGTGATCTTGCGCGATACGAACGTCTCGCCCCGCAACGGGGATTCATGATTGAACAGAATGCCATTGCAGGCATATAGGTTGTACGCTTCACGGTAGTTAACTGTGATCCAATACGCATAAAGTTTGGCTACGCCATAGGGCGACCGCGGATAAAAAGGCGTTGACTCGCGCTGCGGTGTTTCGCGCACTTTGCCATACAACTCTGACGTAGACGCCTGATAGATCCGGGTCCGCTCCGACATACCCAACAGGCGCACCGCTTCCAGTACCCGTAGCGTGCCAATGCCATCGGTGTTGGCCACATATTCCGGCATTTCAAAGCTGACGCGCACGTGGCTCATCGCGGCCAGGTTATAGATTTCATCGGGCTGTGTCTCCTGGATGATGCGGGTGATGTTCATCGAATCCGTGAGATCACCATAATGAAGCTTCAGCCGGGGTGAGGGAGCGTGAGGATCCTGAGATAAATGATCGATCCGCTCGGTGTTAAAGAGGGACGACCTCCGCTTAAGTCCGTGGACAGTATAGCCTTTCTTTAAGAGAAACTCGGCCAGGTAGGCTCCGTCCTGACCGGTGATACCGGTAATTAAGGCTGTCTTCATCCGCTGTGATTTTCGATTACGTTATGCTTTTACTTTTACTTCTTTTAACTCGTGGCGGTGCTCCAAAAACCACTGATAGGTGCTCGTCAATCCGGCCTGAAGTGAAATGGAATACTGCCACCCCAGGCCCGATAGTTTACTAACATCCATGAGTTTGCGCGGAGTGCCATCCGGTTTTGACGAATCCCATTGAATCTCGCCCTGGTGGCCCACCGTCTTTTGCACGACCTCGGCCAGTTCGCGAATGGGCAAGTCGTGGCCAACCCCTACGTTGTATAAATGCTCCGGCATTGTGCGTTCGGCAACGAATGCCACCGCATCTGCCAGATCATCTACATGCAAAAACTCCCGCAACGGAGAGCCACTGCCCCACAGCACCACCGGCACATGCCCGTTGACTTTTGCTTCGTGAAACTTGCGGATCATGGCCGGCAACACATGAGACGTCTGCAAATCAAAATTATCGAACGGGCCGTAGAGGTTAGTTGGCATCAGGCTGACATAATCGACCTGATATTGGTTTCGCAATGCCTCAATGGCCTTGACACCTGAAATCTTGGCCACCGCATACCATTGATTCGTCTCCTCCAGCGCACCCGTCAACATACATTCCTCGCGCAGGGGTTGAGGCGCATGCTTCGGATATATGCAGGAACTGCCCAGGAAAATAAATTTCGGCACCCCGGCCTCGTGGCTCGCGCTCAGCAAGTTGTTTTGAATCAACAGGTTATCCATCAGGAATTGATACGGATAGGTGGCATTCGCCAAGATTCCGCCTACACGGGCGGCCGCATCGATGATGATATCCGGTCGCTCGGCAAAAATGAAATCCCGGACTGACTTCTGGTTCCGCAAGTCAAGTTCAGCGCTGGTCTTGCCAACCAGTTGGTACCGGTTGTCGCCCGACAACCTGCGCCAAATGGCAGACCCCACCATACCGCGATGCCCTGCGATGTAAACCTTGATGGCCATAGTGCCGGCAAAAGTACCAACATTACCCGGTTGCGGGAAATTTGCTTTCGCGTGTGTCGGCAAAGCCGTACACTTGCCGAATGAAGAAAAGACTGCTGGCCGTCACCGGTGTGGTTGTTACGCTCGCCTGGTGTTTGGCACTCAATACCAAGTTTGGTTCCATTCCTCCACTCGGCAAGTTCCTGAATCCCTTCCGGGGATTTTGGCAGAATGCCGAGTCAGCCGTTTCCGGTGAGGAGACACTGGCGCTCCAAGACCTGAAGGCACCGGTCACGGTGCTGTACGACAGCCTGATGGTGCCTCACATTTTCGCCCAGCATGAAGAAGATCTTTTCCGCGCGCAGGGCTATGTTACCGCCCGTCACCGCCTGTGGCAAATGGAGTTTCAGACCCACGCAGCGGCCGGCCGCGTATCCGAAATCGTGGGCAAGGCGGCTCTCGACTTCGATCGCGAAAAGCGCAGAAAAGGCATGCCCCTGGCTGCGCAAAATGCGTATAACGCCATGATCAACAACCCCATCGGCAAAATGGTGGTGGAGCAATACACGGCAGGAGTCAATGACTACATTCAATCGCTGTCACCAGCCGATTACCCGATTGAATACAAACTACTGGACTACTCCCCCGAACCCTGGACACCCATCAAGTGCGCTTACCTGTTGAAGACAATGGCCGAGACACTTAACCTCGGGGAAAAAGACATCGAGATGACCAACGCGCTCAACGTGTTCGGCCGCGATCTGCTGGATGTTCTTTATCCCGATCGCGAACCGGTGAGCGACCCGATTGTGGACAAAGCCGGGCGCTGGAACTTCAAACCCATTACACTCGATACGGTGCCGCTGGCCGTTCCCAAGGACTTAATCTCGATCCGGCAAACGGAAAAGCCCAGCAAAGATGTAGGCAGCAACAACTGGGCATTGGCGGGCAGCAAAACCAAAAGCGGGGCCCCCCTGCTGGCCAATGACCCCCACCTGAGCCTGAAGCTGCCTTCCATCTGGTACATCGTTCACCTCTCGGCACCGGGCATTAACGTCATGGGGGCGTCACTGCCGGCTGCGCCTAACGTGATCAGCGGTTACAACGACTCCATCGCCTGGGGCGTTACGAACGCCCAGCGCGACCTGGTGGACTGGTATAAAATCGAATTCAAAGACGCCTCGAAAAACGAATACCAGCATGATGGTCAATGGAAGCCGGTGCGCAAAGTGATTGAAAAGATTGCCATCCGTGGAGCGGAGCCGTTTTACGACACCGTGATTTACACGCACCACGGACCCGTCAAGTACGAAGGCACCTTCCGGCCCGACAACGAATTGAAGCATTATGCTTTCCGTTGGATTTCCCATGATCCTTCCGAGGAGTTGATGACCTTCTACAAGTTGAACCGTGCCCGCAATCATCGCGAGTACATGGATGCGCTCGATCACTTCAGTTCGCCAGCACAAAATTTTGTCTTTGCGAGTTCGGGTGGCGACATCGCTATGCGTATTCAGGGGAAGTATCCCGTGCGCAGACAGAATGAAGGCAAATTTGTGCTGGATGGCACGCGCAGCTATTCGGAGTGGCAGGCCTTTATTCCCAACGAACACAATGTGATGGATCTGAATCCCTCGCGCGGATTCGTGAGCTCGGCTAATCAATACCCGGCCGATTCAACCTATCCCTATTACATCACCGCCCGCAGTTATGAAGCCTACCGCAACCGTAGAATCAACCAGGTGTTGAGCGGCTTGCAACAGGCCACCGAGGTAGACATGATGATTTTACACAACGATAACTACAACCTGAAAGCAGCCGAGAGTCTCCCCTACTTTCTTACTGCGTTGGACGAAAACGCACTGAGCGCGGATGAAAAAGCCGCCTTCGAGACTCTGAAGAACTGGGACTTGTACAACAGCATCGATTCGAAAGGTGCCGCCTACTATGAAGCCTCGTGGGACGCCCACTACCCGATGCTCTGGGATGAGATTAAAGACGCCAAGGTAGACCTCGCCTGGCCCACCACGTTTAACACCATCCGCCTGCTCAAGACTCAGCATTCGTTTGTGTTGTTTGACATACAATCCACCCCGGAAAAAGAAAATGCGGCAGCGGTGTTGCGCAAATCGTTCTCGGAAGCCGTAGCGAACATCAAGAAATGGGAGGCCGATAAAAAGCAAGACGTTAATTGGGCAGACTATAAAGACACTTTTATTGGTCACTTGCTGCAGGGCTTGCCCGCCTTCAGCTACCATGTGAAACACGGGGGTAATCACGACATCGTTAATGCCACGTCCAGCACACACGGGCCAAGCTGGCGCATGGTGGTGAGCCTGGAGAAATCCGGCACCCGCGCCTGGGCCACGTATCCGGGCGGGCAGTCGGGCAACCCGGGAAGCCCGTACTACCACAACCTGCTTGGCCGCTGGACGACCGGGCAGTACTTTCCGATGACGTTTGGTCCGTCAGCCGAGAGTCTGAAACCAGCCGCCCGCTTCCAACTCACGTTAACCCCAGCCGAGAAATGAAAACCCTGATTCAAACCGTCACCGTTCTGGTTCTTTGCCTGATTGCTCAACTGTATTTGCCGTGGTGGATTGTGGCGATCATCGCGGCCGCGGTTGGTTACCAATTTGACAATACCCCGGGCGCCTCTTTTATCGCAGGTTTTGCGGGTGTAGCTGCCTTGTGGTTGGGGTATGCCTGTTGGATCGATCAGCAAACCGGTGCGTTGTTGACTGAAAAAATTGCTCAGTTGTTTCCGGGTAAGTCGGTGGCCGGCATTTACACGCTCACAGCGCTTGCCGGAGGAGTTGCCGGTGGTTTGGGCGGATTGGCTGGCGCCTGGGTGAAGAACGCTATGAAATAATCCAAAAAACAGGCCGGGATAACCCAAAACCGGGTCCATCCGCTATATTTGCACTCCTTTTAGAGGAAAACAAGGCAGATTCACCATTTTCGGAGAGGTGGGTGAGTGGCTGAAACCAACAGTTTGCTAAACTGTCGTACGGGTTAAACTGTACCGGGGGTTCGAATCCCCCCCTCTCCGCTGGTTTTTTTCGGTTTCGTATCGCGTGGCGCTTATGGCGCCAAGATCGTCAGGTACGAATTCCGGAAGTAGAAGTTTTCGGGGTGTAGTCCCGCTGTTGCGGGATAAACTCCGCCCGGTATCGTGTCGCGTGGCGCATTGGAGCCAAGAAACTAAGGTAAGGATACGGGAAGTAAAAATTTTAGGGGTGGAGGCTGGCCAAGGTTCGGACATGGGTTTGG
>DAIPHR010000102.1:0-10884 GCA_036771215.1 Cyclobacteriaceae bacterium | reverse complement strand
AAGAAAAGGTACCACAAGCCAAAGAAGGCAATCATGCGCACCACGAAAAAGATCGGAAACCCCCCAGCCGCAAAGGGCCAGAAGAAGTAAGCCGACTTACCATCCAGTATCTTGTCGTATCCGGGGGTATCTTTTACATACAGGTCGTGGTGGGTCCAATGAAACACATCGCCCTTCACCAGAAACCACAGGCCGATCATCAGCAACCCGGCAACGGGGATCCAATGGCCGATGGCCAGCGGGATACGCTTGATG
This sequence comes from Cyclobacteriaceae bacterium, assembly GCA_036771215.1. Taxonomy (GTDB): domain Bacteria; phylum Bacteroidota; class Bacteroidia; order Cytophagales; family Cyclobacteriaceae; genus ELB16-189. Next base: position 10,629 of record DAIPHR010000102.1, on the reverse strand, counting down.
GGAGCAGACCAGCCCGCCTGCGCGGCATACTGAATCGCAATGAAAAACAAACCGATTACCCCGATGCCGGCAAAGAAGACATTGTTATGCCACAACGAGGTGTAAAGGCGCTTCAACCACGGTGCGCTTCCATGATGCTCGCCTCCGGCCGCCTCCGGCTCCGCCCCTACTGCGTTGGTTGACGCCACCAGCGACTGATTCACTACGGCTGCATGTTCATCATGCCCAGCACCGTGACCATCGCTCATCGCCATCCACAGACCGACACCGAGAAAGAAAACACCCGCAAAGGCGAGGTAAACGATTTTTCGTTTGGCACCGGAGGTAAACTCGAATTTTTCGTCCGTTATCATGGTAACTGATCTATGTCGTGATTATTTACTCTGTAATTGCTTTACGTACATGGCGATTTTCCAACGGTCGTCCGGGCTAACCTGGCTGCCATGCGGCAACATATTACCCGCGCCAAAGGTGATCACATGAAAAATATGGCCCTCCGTAATTCCCAGGTAGTTTTCCGCTTTCAGGTTGGCCACGCCAAGGGCATAATTCTGGGCGATCTTACTTTCCGCTGCACCGGTTTTGCCGTGGCAGTGCTGGCATTGTGAAACGTATAACACTTTACCCTGCTCAAGGTAGGCTGCCACCTGGGCGGTGTCCCTGCGCAGGGGGTTAGAAAGTTTGGCCGTGTAGGCCGGAATGCTGTCTTTCGCGATGCGTTTTCCCCGGTACGGCAGCCATCCGCGCGGATCGCGCTTCACCGTATTCGGAGCAGGCTCGCGCAGATTCATCGCATAGGGGTTATACTTGTTAGAATTGAAATATTCGCCCCGGCCGTTGTCCAATGAATTGACAATCGTACCTGCACTTTCATCCGTAATCTGGCTCAGCGGTTCGTACGCCACCGAGTGATACATGTTGGGCGCATATTCCAGGCCCTGGTAATCGCCACCGGCTTTGCAACCGGCCAGTACCGCTGCCGCACCCAACACTGTTGCTATTATTCCTTTGCGCATAGACTTAGAAATTCTTTTCATTGACTTCTTCTGCACCGTTTTCCTTCAGGATGCTGGCAATTTCATCCTTCGAAAGTTTATTGCTGGCCAAATCAATGGCCATCACATGCTTGTCGTTCGTGCTGCGGATATCAAACTGGCGGGGCCACTTGTAAGGCTTTAGATCACTGACAATCATAAATGTGCCGACCATACCAAAGGCGGCCAGTAATACCGTTAACTCAAATGTTACCGGCACGAAAGGCGGCAGGGAGGCAAAGTTCTTACCCCCAATAATCATCGGCCAGTCAAAACCCAACATCCAGATTTGCATCACGAGCGCCAAAATAGTGCCCGTCATACCGAACAAAAATGCGGCTATCGGCAAGCGCGACCGCTTGTAGCCGAGCGCTTCGTCAAGCCCGTGTACCGGAAAAGGCGTGTACACTTCTTCGATACGCACCCCTTTTTCACGAATGTGCTCTACGCCATGCAGCAGCACGTCCTCGTCATTAAAAACTCCAACCAGATAGTGTTTGCCTTTATCCATGGTGCTTGCGTTCTGATGTTGCTTTGATGATACTCTTGACTTCGGCCATGTTGATCACCGGGAAATACTTGGAGAACAGGAAGTAGGCCGTAAAGAAAATACCGAACGTAAATACGTATTGACCCACATCGTACATCGTGGGATAAAACATGGACCAACTGGAGGGCAGGTAATCGCGGTGAAGCGAAGTAACGATGATCACAAAGCGCTCGAACCACATACCGATGTTCACAATGATGGACAATACAAACGTGGCGGCAATGTTGGTGCGCAATTTCTTGAACCAGAAGAGCTGGGGTGAAATCACGTTACAGGTCATCATACTCCAGTAGGCCCACCAGTAAGGACCTGTGGCGCGGTTGATAAACGCATATTGTTCTGCAGGCACCTGACCGTACCAGGCAATGAAAAACTCGGTGATGTAGGCGATACCCACGATAGAACCCGTGATGATGATCACAATGTTCATCAACTCGATGTGGTAGATGGTGATGTAATCCTCAAGTTTGAAAACCTTGCGCGTTACCAACAGCAGGGTTAACACCATCGCGAAGCCGGAGAAGATCGCACCGGCCACAAAGTAAGGCGGGAAGATCGTAGTGTGCCAGCCGGGGATAACGGACGTTGCAAAGTCGAACGATACAATGGTGTGAACCGACAGCACGAGGGGTGTTGAAAGGCCGGCCAAAATCAACGCCACCGATTCGTAGCGGCTCCAGGTGCGGGCGGCTCCGTCCCATCCAAAACTTAAGGCATTATAAATCAACGCGCGGGTTCTGTGCCCCATTGTTACGGCACGGTCGCGAATGACCGCAAAGTCCGGGATGAGGCCCATGTACCAAAACACAAGTGAAACCGAGAAGTAGGTGGAAATCGCGAATACATCCCACAACAACGGGGAGTTAAAGTTCACCCATAGTGATCCAAATGCATTCGGCAGCGGCAGCGCCCAGTAAAATCCGAGCCAAAGACGGCCCATGTGAAAGGCCGGGAAACTGGCTGCACAAATAACCGCGAAAATAGTCATGGCTTCAGCCGCACGGTTGATGGACATTCGCCAGCGCTGGCGGAACAGTAACAGAATGGCCGAAATGAGCGTACCTGCGTGACCGATACCAACCCACCAAACGAAATTGGTGATGTCCCATGCCCACCCTACGGTTTTATTTAATCCCCACATGCCAATGCCTTCCCACAGCATGATGGAAACGCAGTAGAGGCCAAAGAGCAGCAGCACCAGGGAGAAACCAAAGGCCATCCACCACGAGCGGGCGGGGGCGGCTTCAACCTGCCGGCTGATGTCCTCCGAAACATCGGCCACCGTTTTGCCACCGGTTACCAGGGGTTCGCGAATCGCGGAAGTTACTTGCATATCAGTTAATCAATAGTCGTAGTTCAATTCAGTTTTCAGGCGCTTCCCTTCTTGCCGTCTTTGTTGCGGATCTTGGTGAGGTAGAAAATATTCGGCTTCACACCGATTTCTTCCAACACGCGATACGCCCGGGGGTTGCCAATCTTTTTGTCTATGCCGTAATTAAAAACCTTTTCCTCCTCCCCTTTCTGATTCTTCACCGTTTTGTAATGGTCGAGCTTCAACAACTTGCTGATCCGGCTCTCCGGGTTATTCATGTCGCCAAACACAATTGCCCCGGTCGTGCACGAAGCCTGGCAGGCGGTTACCACTTCACCGTCATTCATCTCCCGCTTTTCCTTCTTGGCTGTCAACTTACCCGTTTGGAGGCGTTGCACGCAGAATGAACACTTCTCCATAACCCCCCGCGAACGGACGGTTACTTCGGGGTTGAGCACCATGCGGCCGAGATCTGTATTCATAGCCGGGTTCGACTGATAGAACTGCTGGTTGTCGTGGTACTTAAACCAATTGAAGCGTCTTACCTTATACGGACAGTTGTTGGCGCAGTAGCGGGTACCGATACAACGGTTGTAGGTCATTTGGTTGAGACCTTCTGAGCTGTGCGTGGTGGCCGCTACCGGGCACACCGTTTCGCAGGGCGCATTGTTGCAATGCTGGCACAACATCGGCTGGAAGGTAACCTCCGGATTCTCAGCAGCCTTCTCCAATCCTTCGTAATCACCGGGCTGGGCATCTGAGCTGTAGTAGCGGTCAATCCGCAGCCAGTGCATCTCACGTCTGTTGATAACCTCCTGCTTGCCCACCAGGGAAACGTTGTTTTCTACGTTACAGGCCACCACACAGGCACCGCAACCGGTACAGGTGTTCAAATCAATGGCCATACCCCAATGGTGACTTTTGTATTCGTGGCCTTTCCACATGCTGAGTGACGCGGCTTCCACCTTATCATCCCACTTGGTGATCATGGGATTTTCGCGACCTGCGTCCGCATCTTTTTTGAACTCGGCCAGCGTTGATTCCTGGATGACATTCATGCGCCCCATGTAGGTCTGGTGAATCTGAGTCTGCGCAATCTGAAAATCTTCATCTGCCTTTTCAACCTTCACTCCGGTGGTTGCTGAATAACTCACCGACCCATTGAGCATGGTCAGCAGCGGGTAGGCATTTACGCCCAAATTCTCGGCTACGGTACCCACCTTGGTGCGACCGTATCCCAATGTAATTCCCACGGTGCCCTGCGCCTGGCCGGGCTGTACGAGGGCGGCAACTTTCACTGTCTTACCGTTTGCCGTTACCGTCACCAATTGGGTGCGGCCTTCGGCATCGTTCTTAATCTTCAAACCATCGGCATCCTTCAGCGAGAGCGTTACATAATGATCCCAAACCGCTTTCGTAATCGGATCGGGTAACTCCTGAAGCAACGGATTGTTGGCCATGCTGCCGTTTCCTACGGTCGCACTCTCGGCAATTACCAATTCCATACCACGGGCACTGGCTTGGTAGGTGCCGCTGATGCTGGCATCAGCTGCTGAAAGCGCTTCGTTGCGAAAGGATATACTGCCGGCAGCAGGTGCGCCACTCTCATACACGCCATCATACAGCCGTTTGTCCCACCAGGTTTGAAAATCCCAGCCCTGGCTATCGTTGACAAAAAACTTGCTCCTCCAGTTATTCTGCAGAAACGAATAATAGTCGGCATTGCCCACACCGGCCCACTTCAAAAAACTCTCCTGTGCCTGACGCGACTTGAAAATCGGTGTGATGGCCGGCTGCGAAAGCGAGTAATGTCCCTTCTTGGGTTCAAAGTCGTTCCACGACTCGAGGTAGTGATGATCGGGAGCCTTGTAGGCACAGGCCGAAGCCGTTTCATCCTCGGTGTAAGAGGTCGATACCGACAGGGCTGCGGTTTTGATGGCTTTCTCCAACTTGTCACCCATCGGGTGATCGTACACCGGGTTGCAGTTGTAAAAAATCACACCGTCTACTTTTCCGCCTTCGGCCTCGGCAATGAAAGCCGCCATGGCTTCGTCATTACCCTGACGGTAGTTGACGGGAAGCCCCGGAAGAATGGTAGAACCATAGTTGCCCAACAAGTTGTTGATGGCATTGACCACGACCTGAACAGCCTTGTCGTTTGAGCCACTGACCACTACGGACTTTCCGCGGTTTTCCCACAGCTCGCCTGCGGCTTTTTCAAGGTTGGCCACGCCACTTAGGGTAGATGAAATAACCGCTACGCCTGCCTTACCGGCAAGAAGATTATACAGAGCGGCTACCACCAAACCTTCTTGTGACGGACGGATAGCCGTGCGGTAGTCGGCATTGGCTCCTGTAAGCGAAAGGTTGGACTCGAACTGGTAGTGACGAGACATTTCGCGCTTGTCTTCACTGACTTCGCGTGTGGTTGCGTATTGCTTTGAAAACTCAATCGGGGCGAGCCAGGTATTGAGGAAGTCTGCACCTACACTCACGATTACGTTAGCCTTGCTGAAATCGTAAGAAGGAATCATACCCGTGCCGAACGATTCTTCATTGGCTTTCCAAATGCCGTAGTACGAAACGGGGTCATACTGGATGTGCTGCGTGGTGGGGTACTTCGCTTTGAAAGCGGCAATAGCCTCTTGTGTGCCGGGGCTCAGAATAGTCTGGCTAACCAGGCGAATTTGTCCACCTTTAGCGGCAATCTCACCCAACTTGGCGATCACTTCACTATCGACCGTGTCCCAGTCTGCGTTGGCGGTTCCCACTTTAGGGCCCCGCAGCCGGTAATTGTCGTAAAGCGACAAAACCGATGCCTCAACCTGGGCGCTGGTACCTCCCAGCGTCACTTTTGAGAGCGAGTTTCCGTCAACCTTGATCGGCCGTCCATCGCGCACTTTTACGACAATCGAGCAATAGTCGCCCCCATTAACGTAGGTGGAAGCATAATAATTGGGAATACCCGGATCAACATCAACTGGTTTATTGATATACGGTATGGCCTTACGCACCGGGGCTTCGCAGGCTGCGAGCGAAACCGCAGCTACGCTGAAGCCCATCATCTTCAGGAAATCCCTGCGCGAGTGACCGGGATCTTGGTCAACGCCAAGGTCAACAAACTCCTTATCGGCATGCTTCACGTAGTTCGGGTCGTTGGTCAGTTGTGGCAAACCCTTCCAGTACGTTTTGGTTGTATTGCTCATAGATCTATAATCAAAGAAATCAGAAACCCTCTATTAATAGTGGCACTTGGCACACTCTAAACCACCAATATCCTCCACCTTCATGGCAGCCTTCTGGCCTTTCGCAGCCTTGTGTAACTGCTCCAACTTGTCATAGTAGGCATTGTCCCTGGTGTTTACATTGGTTTTGCGATGGCAGTCAATGCACCATCCCATCGTCAATAGCGAGTATTGCTTCACCACATCCATTTCCTGAATGGGGCCGTGGCAGGTCTGGCATTCAATATTACCCACGTTCACGTGCTGGGCGTGGTTGAAGTAGGCGAGATCTGGCAGGTTATGGATGCGAATCCATTCGATCGGCTTTTGCTTGCCGCTATACTGGCCGGTGGCGGGGTCGTAACCTACCGCAGCATAAATTTTTGAAATCTCGGCTGTGCCGGAAATTGCGCCTTGCTGGATATAGGTATGGCAGTTCATACAAATGTTGGCCGAGGGGATGTTGGCCTGTTTGCCTTTGAGTACACCGGTATGGCAGTACTTGCAATCCACCTCATTGACGCCTGCGTGAATTTTGTGGGAGAAGGCAATGGGTTGCTTAGGCGCATACCCTTGCTGCACGCCTATGGAGTACAGGCCATCGATGACCGTTTTGAACGCAACAGCCGAAACCACAAACACCACCACGAAGATGAAGCCGGGGCTGCGCATGATCGAGCCGGCTGTGTACGGAGACTCAACTACGTCTTTATCTTCTTCACTGAGATCGCGCTGGTTGAGGAATTTCTTTAACGCATTAACAATAAGCACCAATATCACCAGCAACAACAACAAGATCACAAACATGCCGATGATGATCAGGTTGAGGTAGGCGGAGGGAACAGCTGCACCGCCACCAGCCTGAGCAGCAGTATCTTGACCGGGTGCAGGCGCATCAACTTTCTTGGCCTCACCTTCTACATAAGCCAAAATATCCAGAATCTGGTCGTCCTTCAGGTTATTGAAGGCCGTCATCTGGCTGTTGTTATACTCCTTAAAAATCTTGTTCGCGTACTCGTCACCGCTGGCGATCAACTTGGCCGAGTTTTTCACCCATTCGATGGTCCAGGCGATGGAGGGTACGCGGGTTTCGTAACCTGCCAGGGCCGGGCCCGTCCACTTTTGCTTGACGCGGTGGCAGGTGTAGCAGTTGGTCTTAAATAATTGCTCACCGGATTTGATGGATTCGTCATCTGTCGGAACAGTCTGAGCGAAAAGGGTGAAAGACGCGGTGAGGAGAAAAAGCAGGGTTAAAAAAGAATGAAAACGCGCGACTCGGTAATGCATCATGACGTTTAGGACTTCGCCTTTTTAACGAAGTGGCACAAATCTAAGGGCCAAGGGCGGTTTTTCAAACAAAAAATCATTGGGGAACGAATAATATTTGGCTAAACAATTTCACTTCAAGTGTATGTTTAACGTCCCGGTTGCAAACTCCAAAAATTACAATCGGCCGTTGAACGAAAGGGTCAAAAAATTACCGCCTGATATTTATTTGAGCCGGTTTAAGCTGAAAAACTCCTGATTGTGAGCACCTTTGAATTTGTGGCTGTGCTGGTGTCAGTCATTTTAAGCCCGGGCACCACCTTAATTTGGGGGCAAATCAGATTAACGCCAATTTTGTTTATCCTGACGTTGGTCAACCTGATTCTTAGCCTGTAACAAGTTGGTGATTCGGACCGAACCCATTTTTGTAGATTTGTGCGTTATGCAACCGCCATGGCAATACCCAAGGTAATTTATCAAACCTTCAAAACCCAGAATTTGCCATATATTACCCGTGCATTCATTTGGTGGATGAAGAGGGTCAATCCTGGTTATCAATACGAGTTTTATACTGACCAGCGGATCGAGGATTTCTTGAGAGCCGAATATGAACCGCGTATTCATGCAGCTTACTCGAGACTGGCGATTGGTGCCGCCAAAGGGGATTTCTTTCGTTATACCATTTTGTACCGAAAGGGTGGAGTGTATATCGACATCGATGGCGCCATCTTAAAAAGCCTCGACCAGCACATTATTAAACCCACCGATGAGGCAATCATTACCCGCGAGGGCAACCCCGGTCTATTTGCGCAATGGGCACTTATGTTCAATCGCGATCACCCCATCCTCAAAAAAACGATTGATAAAATGGTCGATAACATTGAGAACAACCGTTATCCTCAGGATGTGCACCTAACTACAGGCCCAACCGTGTTTACCGCTGCAGTTAATGAGTACATGGCTGAAAATGGCTCAGTGCCCTACCGGATTTTTGGGGTCGACTATGACGGAATTTTGATACCAAAGCATTTTTTAAACCGGTGGATGTACTATCAACATGAACACTGGATGAAAACACAGAAGAAACGTAGTTTACTCAATGATTAAACGGATCAGTCGTTAGTGAATCGATAAACCGTTTTTTGGCGGTAAGTTTCACCTGGTTTCAATTCGGTTGTCGGAAAAACCGGTTGATTGGGAGAATCGGGAAAATGTTGCGCCTCGAGACAAAAGGCAGAGCGATGAACATACACCCTGCCGCCCTTGCCAATGTCCGAACCATCTAAAAAGTTGCCGCTGTAGAATTGCAAGCCCGGTTCAGTAGTCCATACCTCCATCACTCGTCCGCTGCCCGGCTCGGTTACTACAGCCGCCAATCCGAGCTCGTTGTGTGGTTTGTTCAAAACAAATGTGTGATCATATCCGCGACCGGCCCGAAGTTGGGGGTCAGCTTCGCCAATGCGCTCACCGATAGCGTGCGGTTGGGTAAAGTCAAAAGGAGTGCCGGCAACGGCAGCCATAGCGCCCGTAGGAATCAGGCCATCATCCACCGGGCAATACCGATCTGCCATTAACTGAAGGCGGTGATCGCGAACATCGCCCAAACCCGCACCGGCCATGTTAAAGAAGGAATGTTGGGTAAGGTTGATAATCGTGGTCTGATCGGTTGTGGCTTCATAGTCGAGCACCAGTTCATTTTCATCGGTGAGCGAATAGGTTACCTTCACTTTTAGGTTTCCGGGGTAACCCTCTTCCCCATCGCGGCTCAGGTAATACAATTCCAGCTTTTGGGTTCCCTGCGGTTCGGCCAACTCCGATCGCCAAAACACGTTATGGAAACCTCCCGGCCCACCGTGCAGCGCATGCGCCCCGTTTTTTATGGCGAGTTGATATTCCAGGCCGTCAATCGAAAACCGACCGCGTGCAATTCGATTCGCAAAGCGCCCAATAAGGGCACCGAAGTAGGGATTGCCGTTGATATACTGGGCGGCCGAATCGTACCCGAGCACGATGTCTGCGAATCTTCCCTCGCGGTCAGGAACCCACAGTTCCATGATGCGGCCACCAAAGTTGGTAACCTTTATTCGTACCCCGTTTTTGTTTTGCAGTTCATACACATGAAATGAGCGGTCAACATCAGGCGCGGTGGACGTCATAGGGTCGGCAGTACGGGTGGAACACGACAAAGCGATCATCGCAGCGAACAACAGCGGGCGAATCATGAGCGGAAGGTACATCATTCGCCCGGCTTGAAAAACGGATTTTACACAAGCCTGCCCGCTGGGCAGGCGTCTCCATGCGGGTATTAAAACGACAATGGCCAATTCTACCGGATAGGCGAACAAAGACAGGTGGAATGAACCTGTACGTGTTGCCTGTGCATGCCAGCCGCTGCCGGTGGGCCAGGTCAATCGGCCCGCGTAACCCAACGCACGCGGCCGAGTTCCTCTTGCCGATCAGAATAGTCTCAGGATTTATCGTTGATTTGAATAAGCATGGCCTGGCACTTTTCTTTGCGAAGAATGTCGTCCGGCTCGCGGGGTGCGAGGCGCACGGCCCTTACGAGCAATGCCTTGGCCCGTGGATAATTCTTTTGGTAGTGGTACACGGAAGCTTCACCGTATAGGAAAAGAATGTTATCGGGATCGAGCGTACTGGCGCGCTCAAAATGCCGGATTGCCTTTTCCATGGAAACATCCTCGGGCATGCCGCCAAAGAAAAAGTCGCAGGCCAACTGCTCCAGCCAGTTGAGTTTGGCCAATTCATAATGCCACTTGCCCAATACGAAATACACTGGAGCAAACGCTGAATCCAGTATCACAAGGGTTTCGGCTTCTTCGCGGATAATCTTGGCATTCTTGATTTTTTCGCGCGGGTTATCGGCAATTTCAGACAGCAACCCCATGGAAATGATATGCGCAAACCGGCCACCAACCGACTTTGGATTCAGCTCAATGGCCTTCTGCGCGTAGACCTGAGCTTTTTCATAGTGCTTGCGTTTGGCTGATTTCTCCTTCAAATGGCCTCCCACATTCGACTCCATTCGACTCGCACGCCAAAGTGCTTCTTCGTGAGCCGGTTGCCGTTGCAACACCGCCTCATATTTGGCCAACGCCTCCTTAACGTTAAACGCCTTTTCCAGGGCAAGGCCCTCGGCAAATAGATCGCTTATCGGTTGACCGCGCCCGGCCAGCACCACACAAATAACTCCGGCAACCATCCCACCCCGCATGCTGCGAAAGT
>DAIPHR010000101.1:0-11059 GCA_036771215.1 Cyclobacteriaceae bacterium | reverse complement strand
GAAAAAGAAAATGCCGGTTTCGTGTGCACTGGTGGCATCGCCCACGCGTTGCGAGAAACGGAACTCTACGTTGTTCTTCACCTTGCCGGCTTTGGTGTCAACAAATCCGGATTTCCATTGCGCCAATTGCTGGCTGATCGCAGACGAGCGCTTGTTCTTACCGGTGGTAAATACACATACGGCATCCGGATGATAGCTGGCTGCGTAGCCTTCGAAGTCGCCCTCGCGCACCGTGCGGGCCACCTCCGCCCAATAGCGATTGAGTTCCGCCAGCCGTATGGAATCAGCAGGTGATGGCACAGCCGTCTGGCCTAGCGCGAGTGTACTTATAAAGAGCAACAAAACAGCAGGTACGAAATGAAGTTTGCGGTTCATCATAAATGGATGTGCGAGGATTTATTATCCCGAAGCTAACGTATTTGCCGGAAAGCGGATTTTGGGCTGGAGTGCGGCTTTCTCGCCCACCCTGCAAGGTTTGTACAATGATTATAAAGCGATTTGACATGTGGACCCGACCCGTGCCAACCCGGTTACTCCTACGCGGGCCGCACAAAAGGCCTGCGTGTACAACGCGCAGCAGGGACTTGAAGTGGCGAACGAAGTGAGGCCCGCAGGGCGGAAGCGAAGCGAACCCCGCAAAGGCCCGTGGCTGCCCTCCTGAGCTACCTTTATAATATATTGACCAATGCCACTCCGGCACTACTTTTCCCCGCTGCCGTGCAACTCGTTACCTGTATTGCCGATCACCGTTCTATTTCTTTTGCTGCTGCTGATACCGTTTCGCCTGCACCGAAATCAAAAACTGGTGGAGCGCCTCCACATCGTCTGGCGATAGTACATCGGAAAAATCGGACATGCCGTAGTAGCTCAGTTTGCCCTTGAGCAAAATATCGCTGAACCATTCATGTGTAACCGGGGCCATGGCACTGAGGTCGGGCACTTCGCTGTAATGACCGGAACCAAAACCTCCGTGACAAAAACTACAATAACTGCGATACAAAAGCATGCCCTTTTCAATTTGTTTCGGATGGAGCGCCTTGGCCGGTGGCGCACTTACGGTATCGGCCCGCTTTTGCACTGGCGGCAGGGGAACCTCACCACCGCCCAGTTTGAAGGCGAGAATCCGTCCTTCATTTCTGAATTTCGCTACCGCATCCTGTTCGCCCGGAAAGAACAAAACGGCTCCGCCATACCCGGCCATGACAGCAACATACTGCTCACCCTCCAATTCATAGGTAATGGGTGGTGCCACGATGCCGGTGCCGGTGTAAATCTTTTTCAGCAACTGGCCGGTAGTGGCATTCATCACGAGCAAGTACCCTGTGGAAGAGCCTTGGAAAACAAGATGACCGTCTGTCGACAACACACCGCCATTTTGGGTGCCGGGGAAGGGCATGCGCCACACTTCTTTTTGCTTCACCGGATCCCACGCCTTCAATACTTCGTATTCCGGTTCGGGCCACCCTTTTCCATAGTGGGCATAGTCGGGCGGCAGAGGCGTGGGCGTTTGCCTGGCAAACATGTTGTCGCGGCCTGGACGAAACTTGTAGTTGTCTTCATTTTCGTAAACGAAAGCCATGTCGATGGTGGGGATGTACACTAACCCAGTAGTCGGATTAAAACTCATGGGTGGCCAGGAGTGACCACCGGGAGGACCGGGGAAAATATACTTGCCCGAATCTTTGTACCAGGCATTGGCCATGTTGACAACCGGTCGTCCGGTTTTGTGATCTACCGAGTCGGCCCAGTTGACGGGCACGAACGGCTTGGCCGAGATGAGTTCACCATTGGTTCGATCGAGGATGTAAAAGAATCCGTTCTTGGGCGCCTGCATCAGCACCTTTCGGTTCTGGCCGTTGATCTTCATATCGGCCAACACGATATTCATTGTGGCGGTAAAGTCCCACATCTCTCCCGGTGTGGTTTGGTAGTGCCATTTCAATCTGCCCGTGTCCGGATCGATGGCCAGGATGGACGCCAGAAACAGATTGTCGCCACCTGCCGGGCTTCGGTACCAGATGGGATAGGGCGTAGCATTTCCGGTGCCCACGTAGAGCAAATTCAGTTCGGGGTCGTAGGCCATCTGCCCCCACACGGTGCCCCCGCCACCGGCCGACCAGTCGCTTTTCGGATCCCATGTTTTCGATGCCATTTCCATTTCGGGATGTTCGTAGCCGTTGGCCGGATCGCCCGGAACGGTGTAAAACCGCCAGGAGAATTTTCCTGTCTCGGCATCATAGGCGCTGATGTAGCCGCGCACACCGAATTCGGCACCGGCATTTCCGATGATTACTTTTCCTGCCGCGATTTGCGGTGCCCCGGTGATGGTATAGAATGCTTTGCGATCGGTGAATGTATCGGCCCGCCAGATCTCCTTGCCGGTGGCGGCATCAACACAAACCAGGTAGCCGTCCAGTGTGCCGACATATACTTTGCCCTGCCACACCTGCACACCGCGGTTGACCACATCACAACAGGCTTTGCGGGCATAACGGCCGTCTACGTTTGGATCGTAGCGCCAGATTTCAGCTCCGGTCTTGGCATCAACCGCCATCACGACACTCCAGGCACCGGATGTATACATCACGCCATCCACCACAATGGGCGAGGCTTCGAGACCCCGGTTTACTTTGCCGCGGCTGTTCAAAAAGTTGTATTCCCAGGCAAGGCCCAGCGTGGCCACGTTGGCGGTATCGATTTTCTTCAGGGGCGAGTGATGCTGTTGCATGAAATTGCGGCCGAGGCTCATCCACTGTTGCGGCTCTTCATCCGCCCGCACGAGACGTTTTTCATCAATACTACCCGGCACCACAGGGCGCGGGTTTTGACAGCCTGGCAGCAACCCAAAGGCTGCGATCAGCAAGGGAACCAGTGCACGAAAGCGATCGATGGTCATAAAGATGAGGGTTTGGCGTTGGAGGGATTTGGTTTTGAACGATTCACACAGTGAGTTAAATCGGGTCGAAGGGACGGCACCGACATGAGCAATGAAAAAATGCGATCACCATACCGGCTTGGGTGGCTCATGCTCAAATATAACCGTACCGCCTGCAATGGTAAAACACTCCAAATGCTGGAGCAGGAGATATTTTTTTGAACTATCCAACCTACAGTCTGTCCAATTTTTGCGTTTAAAAAGAGGGACGACTACTTCGCGAAACGAAAGCACGGGCATCCGTCTGAAGCATCATGAAACGCACACCTGCCGGTGACGACACAACAGATTCGGGTTGTACGTGTTGACGTCAAATCAGGTCAAACGATTGGTTCCGTTATTTCTTATTCAACAAACTCACACCGGCAATTATTACCATCAGATTTTTATCTATTTTTCGTTTTGCTCACATGACCTCCATCGCCCGACTTTGGCACCGATCGTCTGACGCCACCGCGTGGGTGGTGGTACGCTGGGCCCTGGTTCTGGGTGTCGGCTTCTTCGCCCTCGCCCTGGCCTGGCTTCGCAGCGAGTACGCCCAGCCCGATTCCAACCTGTGGCTGGTCATGGCCTTTTTCCTGCAGTTGCTCCTGTGGTCGGCACTCGGGCTCATCGCCATCACGTTGCTCAGTTCGGTTTTCTGCTGGCTGATGTTCCGCTACCGGTACGCCCGCGGAGAGATTTCCGTGCACGTGCAGTTGGGCGATGGCGTAATGGCCGAAGCCGGCCAGGTGCCGCTGACGATTCAGGTGAAAGGTGCAGTGTGGCGCCCGTTGCTGGGGCTCGTGCGGGCGTCTGTGGCGTTGCGCCCCGAACGACAACCGCACAGTCTGGTGCTCGACCGCAACCTGCGCGCACCGCGGCAGTGGAGGCGTTACGGCATCGCGGGCAACGGCAAAGTCTGGTTACACCACCGCGGCATTCACGATGCCGATAGCGTGTGGCTGTTCTTCCAGGATCTGTTTGGGCTGATGGCATGGCCCTGCCGCGTAACCCAGGTGCAACAGGTAGTGGCGCTGCCCGTGGTTCAACCTCCCGTGCGGGTGCACACCCAGCCGCTGGCTACCGAAGAACAGAAGTTCCGCATAGACGTGCCGAAGCGGGTGGAGGGTGAGCTGGTGAACTACAAGGAATTCGAGACGGGCGACAACATTCAGCGCATTGTCTGGAAAATTTACGCCAAGAGTGGCGAACTGGTGGTGCGCATTCCGGAGATCAAAGATCCGTACGCCTCACACGTTTACCTGTACGTCAGTTTTTTCCGTGGACTGGGGGATGACGGAAGCCTGGAAGCCGAGCTACTCAATATATATAAAGACAAATGCCGTCAGTTGTGGGAGTCGATGCGCAAGAGCGGGCATGAGATTCGGTTGCCGCACGATCAGGAAATACCGCACCTCGCGGGCGTGGGCGATCGCCATACCGAGTTGGTGCAGTTGGCAGCTCAGGGCTGGCAAACGCAGATGACACCCGTTGATTTTGTGAACGTTCAAAAGGCCGCGATGGTTTGTCTCAGTTCACTGGTGCCGGTAGAGGAAATGCAAAACCTGTTGAAGAAACTGCCGGAGCACGTGCCGGTGGTGGTGGTGAAGCTTTCAACGGCTATTCCGTCACCTTTTCGTTTCCAGTGGCGCGATGTATTTTTCAAGCCCGAGGAAAAGCCCGCTGACCGGCTCCGCCAGCCGTGGTGGCTGTCTTCGCTGCGCAGAAAAGTGATGAAAAACGAAGAGGCAATCGACAACGCACTCCGCACGCGCGCCAACGCCTGGCTCACCGATACGCTTAACCTGGCCCATGAGTAACCCCGTGCGCCACCGGTTTAGCCAACTGGCCTTTCACCTCCTGCTGGTGGTGGTGCCCACAGCCGTTATCGGCTATGCCACGTTGCATTGGCTCAACCTGAGCTTTACCGCGCTCAACACCAACGTTTCGTCACAAGCGCTGTTCTTCTCAGCCGGACTCACCTTGTCCTATGCGCTCTACTTCTTCCGCGCACGGGCGCTGGTCACGTTGCTGTTGCTGGCCATCGTCTATTATTTTCTCGATCAAAGCATCAGCCGGCTGCCGGGCGAGTTTGATGTTTTCTACGCCACCACCCGCTTTCAGCTCTTCTCCACGTTATTTCTGGCGGGGTGGTTGTTCGGGTTTCTCCTGGCGCGCTTTTCCTGGGGCTACATCGTGGTCAGCGCGTTGCTCTTTGTGGTTACGATCGTAACCATTTCGGACACCACCGATTTGTCATACACCTACTTACTTACCCGGCTCTTGCCGTTGCTGCTTTATGCGCTGTATCTTTTCTTCCTCACGCCCCGGCTTAACGCATCGGCCGAGTGGACGTGGAAAAAAGCCGGACACCTGAGCCTGCGCCTCACACTATTTGTATTGCTGGTGCTGGTTTCCTTTTTACTGGCCGAACGGCTGCTGCGCGGTCAGCTCCAGGCGGTGGAAAAAGAACTGGCGGCCCGGGGCGCCCAGAATGAGAAAGACAGCAACGGCCAGGGCGGATATGACGACCGCCACGGGCTCATGGAAAACACCGATGACGGTTTACGCCTGAAAGACACCGTGCGCGTAACCTCGCGCATGAGCCAATCGGACAAGCTCATGTTCTGTGCGAAGCTCAACAGCTACGAAGGTGAACGACCCATACCGCTCTATTTTGTTTTTCACTACCTCACCCGCTACGATCCCGTCAAGGAAACGTTCACGCGCGATGTAAACGTCCCTTCGCTGGATGAGATGGATGTTGACCCGGCCGAAGTGCCGCTGTATTACAGCTACACCGATACCTCCATCCTCCGCAAGGCGATGGGCGATCGCTACCGCAAAATCGTGGAGGCCAATGTGTACTTGTCGGAGAATACCTGGAAGCATTCGGTATTGGGGCCGTCCAGCGTGTTTGCCATTCAAACCATTCCGGTTGAAAAAGATTTTCAGAAGACGTTTCTCTCCGCCTACAAAATCTACACCTACGCCTCGGAGCTCAACAACGCCTACTTCGTGTACAATGTATCGGCCAATCCCTTTTTAGAAACGGTACAAGAACAGCGGCATGATGAGCTGCGCACCGTGCGCAACTACGGCCCGGTGAATAAAGAGTTTCTGGAGTACTACACCCGCATGCCCACGGGTGGCATTTACGATTCCATCGCCCGGCTGGCCAAAGGTCTGGTAAAGGAAAATGCGCGGCCGCTCGACAAAGTTCTGGCCGTGCGCGACTTCTTCCTTCAGCGCGATGAATTCGGCAAGCGCATCTTCCGCTATACACTAAAGCCCGGGGCAGTGGACGACCCGAACATTCCGAGCTCCAAAA
Source organism: Cyclobacteriaceae bacterium (assembly GCA_036771215.1). Classification (GTDB taxonomy): domain Bacteria; phylum Bacteroidota; class Bacteroidia; order Cytophagales; family Cyclobacteriaceae; genus ELB16-189. Next base: position 4,811 of record DAIPHR010000101.1, on the reverse strand, counting down.
TGCTGTACGACTTTCTTTTTAAAACGAAGGCCGGCTACTGCACCTACTATGCGGGCGCTTCGCATTTCATGTTGCGTGCCATGGGCATCCCCACGCGCTTTACCACCGGCTTTGCCACCATCGACCGCAGCGACAAAAACAAAGGATGGTATTGGTTCTATGCCAGCCAGGCCCACGCGTGGACGCAAGTGTACTTCCCCGAATACGGCTGGATGGATTTTGACATGACCATTGGCAACGAAGAACAGCAAGAGGCGCCCCGCCCGGACGGCACACCTCCGCTGCCTCCGCCCGAGCCGTGGCTGGTGCTCAATGCCGTGGCCGGTGAGGTTAAACAGGCTCCAAAAAATCTGGATGCTACGTTCCGCGAACTCATCTTCCACAACACTCCGCACGAGTTGACGGAACCCCTCACGCTCAACATCGATGCCTCCTTGTGCCGCATCGTGTTCAACGAGCGCGATACTACGTTTGCCGCTGTGCAGGCGGGGGATTCCATCATTGTGGTGTCGTATAAAGATGAGGCCAAAAAAGTCCCCGCTCCGCGTGCCGGTGTCGCCATTGACCAGCAAATTCAGAAATTCCCTCAGCCGCTTGCGGCCGATGAAATCCACATTCACCGGAAAGAAGAAAAGAAGGATGGCGCGGGGCAGCGCATCACCGAAACGAAAAAGCGCCCCATCGACTGGTGGGCGGTGGCACGCGTAACTGCGGTGGTCGTGCTGGTGGCGCTGCTGTTGGTTGTTTTATCACCCGCGCTCTACCTGGGTTATCTGCTTGTGCGCGTGCGCCTGGCCGCGATGCCGGCACGGGCCAATTGGATTTACCGCGCCACCCTGTATCGCCTTCACATGGCCGGCATTTTCCGCGACAACGAAACACCCTTGCGATTCGCCCAGCAGAAAGTTGATCCTCAACTCGGTCTCTCGTTCACTGCGTTCATGACTATTTACCTGCGCATGAAATACAGCGCGCAGCCGGTGGAGATCAGCGAACAGGAAAGCATGAATTTGTTCCACCGGCAAGTGGGGCCCGCCCTGCGCCAAAAAACGGGCGTGATCAAAAGTATCCTCCATTACCTCCGCCTCTGGCGGGCTTATCTCTATTTTCAACAACCGGCCTCGGCCGAATCTGAACCATCTGCCTTATGAGTAAATCAACCGCTTCGCTGCAAGCCCTTCTCCGAAACATGGAAACCATCATCCGGGGCAAAACCCAGGAGATTAAGTACGTGATCACCGCCCTGCTGGCCCGCGGCCACATCCTGCTGGAAGATAACCCCGGTGCGGGAAAGACGGTGCTCGCCAAAACACTGGCCCAGTCCATTTCCGAAGCGGCAGCGGAATTGCACCAACCGGGTGGCGGTGTGGCCTTCAAGCGCATTCAGTTCACGCCCGATTTACTACCCATGGATCTCATCGGCTCGCACATTTACGATGAGGCGCGCAAAGATTTCGTTTTCAAGAAAGGCCCGCTGTTCACGCACGTGTTGCTGGCCGATGAAATCAACCGCGCATCACCCAAAGTGCAAAGCGCACTGCTGGAGTGCATGGCCGAAAATCAGATTTCCGTGGGCGACACCACCATGGCGTTGGACAAATTCTTTTTCACCATCGCCACGCAAAACCCGATTGAGATGGAGGGCACCTATCCGCTGCCCGCTGCCCAACTCGATCGCTTCTTCATGAAAATCTCCATGGGCTACGTAAGCGAAGAGGTGGAGTTCGACATTTATACCAACTACCTCGCCATTGGCAACGTGCGCGACAGCGTGAAGCAGGTGCTGCGTTATCAGGATGTGCTGGATCTGCAGCAGGCGGCCGAGAATGTCTACGTCCACCCGGAAATTGTACGTGGCATAGTGCGGTTGGTGAGTGCCACGCGCCACCATCCGGAGATCGCGCTGGGCTGTTCTACGCGCGGAGGCATCACGTTCATCAAGTGCCTCAAGGCCTGGGCCGTGGTGAACGGTCGCGACTTCGTCATCGAAGACGACATACAGGCGCTGGCCCAACCCGTCATTCACCATCGCCTGATTTTCCGCAACCGCGATGCCGCCCGCACGGTGCTGGCCCAACTAACCGAGCAAGAGGTAAACAAACTGGCGAAAATGGGCATTCAACCCAAGCGCTGAACGAGAGCATGATGGAGCCAAGATTTTTTTATGCTGGCGGCCTGCCCACGCCCCGAAGAGTCGGGGCGTGGCCACCGGGCTTTCGCTGCAAGGCCCCCGATGCGCGTTCACACACACGGCCACCGCAGCGGCCATCGGGGGGCTTTCCGCTTCAATCCCTGGCCGGAATTGGTTTCTTCGTTGCTGCACTCTTTTGTACGAGCGTAGCCGGCTTTGCTCAAACGGCTATCCGCGATCAAATCAATCGCGAGCGTCAGGAATCAGTCGGCTCGTTCTTTGAAGAAAAGACACTGGAGAAGGCACGCAAGTTTATCCGGCAGGACAGCACCTATTACGTGGGGCATATGCTCGAGGGGGCTTTTCTTTTCTTCCGGGCAAATGATGAGTTGGGTTTTAACCGCGCCATTGCACCCCTGCAAAAAGCCATGGATCTCATCGAAAAAGATTTTAACCGCGATCTGCGAACGCGTTCCAGCAATTTCAACACCTATGCACGGGTGTACCCGCTTCACTTTGATTACGGGTTGATCACATACTTTCTTAACCGGTGCTACCAGAATGTGGAGCGGCAGGAAGAAGCCATGCGTGTGCTCTACCATGTGCGCGATCGAAATTTACAGATGGAAACGTCCACCGACAGCTATAATACCATGGCGTGGATTTACCACCGCAACCGCATGTACACCTCTGAGCGGTTTTCATTTCTGAAAAACTCCGTCACGGAAAATGTTGCCATGGCCAACAAGCTGCTCGATTCGGCAATCCGTAAACTCAGGATTGATCTGCCACTGGTCAACGGCATGTTTGATCCCACGTTTCTGAACCGCCAATACCTGAGCACATTTTACTACAAGGCCATGATCCACGACTACCTGCTGGACATCGATTCGGCCACCCTGTACTACAACATCTTATTGGAAAACAACGCGCACAGCAGTAACAACTACGCCCACTTTAAGATGGCGATGGGTGAATTTGAAGAGGCAGAGAAATTCTTCCGCGATGCGGAAGTACGCGAGCAAAGACTCGAGAAAAACACGAAAGAGTATTTCTATATGCGCGGCACGCTGGAAACCTATCGCGGGCAACCGCAAATGGCCGATACGCTGCTAAGCAATGTGTTGCGCGAGCAGGGTAGCACGCCCGGCTACGGTTGGCACTGTATCGGGTTGGCCCGCGCGCGGCACTACGAAGGCCTCACAGCCGAAAGTCAGGAGCGCATCACCAAGGCGGCCCGGTTTCAGGAGTTGCACATTGGCACCACCTGGGGGCAGGAACAGTACAACCTGGCAGTAGCCTCGCTGCAGTATCTCAACCACGTGCGCTTTCGGCAGGAGTTTATGTTCGAAAACGATGAGTGGTATTTCTGGCTCAATCCGCTCAACTGGTTTAGCTGGCTCAAACACACGTTGGCCATTCGCCATCACAAAATGATCTTAGCCAACCTCGTGGCCGAAAATCCGGAGCGCGAGCAGGTGTTGTATTCCATCTTCTCACCGGAGAATCTCATCAACTTTGATGAAGTATATTCGTTGATTGATGGCTTCGGCACGCGCTATTTCATCAGCCTGTACGAAAGGCGGCTGGCCAGCGACAAGCGGCCCAATGTGAAAAAGTACTATCGGTACTACCTCGGCAAACTTCATCTGGCCGATGGCGATGAAGAGAAAGCGCGAAGCTATTTTGAAAGTGTACTCAACGATGAACAGATCAAAGACCCGTTTGAGGCCCTGCTGCTGGCGCGCACGTACGAAGGGCTGGCGCACGCTACCGAGGGCGAAGCGCGCGAAGAGTACATGTTGAAGTTGTACCAGCTGTATCCGCAACTGCTTCCGTACTCGGGCCTCCCGATGTCGTTCCGGCTTTCGGTTGATGGGCCTGAAGAACTGCGCGAGCAGTTGGAAGATCAGTTAAACGACACGGAGTTGAATTTCACCGATGCTTCGAACAGCCCGCAAGCCACGGTTAGCATTACAGCTCATGCTGCCGGGGGTTGGGCCGTTCGTTACCGCGTGGAGTTGAATGGCGAAACACTGCAACAAGGCGAATGGATTGTACCAGCGGCTGACCTCGACAAAACCGGCCGGCTTCTGGCCTATCGTTTCATGGGCATTTATAAAAATACCCTGGGTGAAGAGCTGCCTCCGCTGAAGCCGGTGAAAGAAAAGGAGGCGGCTTAGCGCGCGTGCGAAGTGGCCGCCCTTTTGCCCGATTGCCGCCAGTGCCCGTTGACTGCATTGGCTCCGGATGTCTGAAACGGAAAAAAGCCTGCTCCGGCTCCGCTGAACCAAAAAAGTGCTTCCTTGGCGTTGGCATATCGGGGATACGTGCAACGCATTTAGCCGAATATTGCCGCCCATCCTTCTAAACAGTCCTCTAACTTGTGGGACTAAGGACAAGGCATTAATTTCATTTAATGTTCGACCTAAATCTAACAATGTTATGCTGACAATTACTCCGCATGGTACTACCCCTTTGGACAATAATTTCGGTTTACAAAAACCCACGCTGCAACTTTGCAGATTATCATCCACCCCGCATTTGGCAGATGCCGCAGCCCCACATCTCTCGCTAAAACCAAAGCTGTGGCAAGAGCCAAATCCCCATCGCACGAATATCCGACCTGGTGGTCTCAAGTTTCTAACGCAACAAATTGAAAAATAAGAAATGGACACCT
>DAIPHR010000100.1:0-11437 GCA_036771215.1 Cyclobacteriaceae bacterium | reverse complement strand
GTTTGCGGGAAAGACGAACATTATTAGTGAGCGTAACCGCTCAGCAGCCGATGCCCTTGCCCGTGCCGATGATGTGTTTTCTGTTCTTGGCATGAAGACGGTGTATATGGACGCGGATGAACATGACCGCCACGTGGCCTACGTATCACATCTTTCGCATGTGAGTTCTTTTTTACTCGGGCAAACGGTATTGGACATTGAAAAAGATGAGCGCAATATTTTTGCGCTGGCCAGCACCGGTTTTTCGTCCACCGTTCGCCTCGCCAAGAGTTCGCCCGATATGTGGGCGCCCATTTTTGAGCAAAATGCCCGGTACCTGAGCCAGGCGTTGCTGGAGTACATCATGCATCTGCAAAAATTTCACTACCACCTGGTGAAAGGTGACGTGAAGGAACTTCACCAAATGATGAGCAGCGCCAACGAAATCAGGCGCGTGCTCGATGGCATTGAATTAAAGACCAAACAACAAACGGAAAAAACCGTTACTTTGAATAGAGTATGAGCAAGAAGGGATTACAAACCAATAGTTTGGCTGGCTGGTTGGGCATTCAAACCCCCATTATCATCAGCGGCCCATGCAGTGCGGAGACCGAGCATCAAACGGTAACTACAGCTATGCAATTGAAGGCACTCAATCGGGTGCATTTGTTGCGAGCCGGCATCTGGAAACCGCGTACGCGGCCGGGTCAGTTCGAAGGAGCAGGGGAGGCCGGCTTAGCCTGGCTGATGGCGGCAAAAAGAGAAACCGGCATACCGGTTACCACTGAGGTGGCCACTGCTGCGCATGTGGAGGCTTGCCTTAAGGCCGGGGTGGACGTGCTGTGGGTGGGTGCCCGTACCACGGTCAATCCATTTTCGGTTCAGGAAATTGCGGATGCCCTGCAAGGGGTGGACATCCCCGTGATGGTGAAGAACCCGGTAAACCCGGATCTTGAACTTTGGATTGGCGCATTGGAACGACTCAACCGCGCAGGTATCCGAACATTGGCTGCCATACACCGCGGTTTTTCCTCGTTCGATAAGGGACCATTCCGCAATGCACCCATGTGGGATTTTGCTATTGAATTGAAGACTCGTTTTCCGGAGTTGGAGATTATTTGCGACCCGAGCCATATCTGTGGTAACCGCGAGTTGCTGCCCTTTGTGGCTCAGAAAGCACTTGATCTGGATATGGCGGGTATCATGCTGGAGAGCCACATTACACCCGACCAGGCCTGGAGCGATGCCAAGCAACAAATCACTCCGGCTGCTTTTGGAAAGATGCTGGAAGGTTTGATTGTTCGTAAAGCTGAAGTGGTGAGCAAAGAGTTTCGCGACACGCTGACTATTCTCCGGGAGCAGATCGATCAACTGGACGATGACATCATGGGCAAGATGAGCGCCCGCATGAAAATCTCGGAGCAAATCGGGCACTACAAGCGCGACAACAACGTAACCATTCTTCAGGTAAATCGCTGGGATGAAATCCTGAATACGCGACTGGCCCAAGGTAATGCGATGGGATTGAGTCAGGATTTTGTAACAGATTTACTCAAGCTCATTCACCACGAGTCGATTCAGGTGCAGCAGCGCGTGATGAACGATAAAGTTGAAAAAGCGGTGTGATGCTTTGGTTTCTTCACTGGAGCTAAAACAAAAAAGGTCGTCTTTTGGGCGACCTTTTTTGTTTGTTGCTGAATTCTCAGTCTTTCAGAATTACGGCATCAATATTTTTCTGCTTCACCAGCGCATTAAACGCGGGCAGATCCTGTTTGAAGATTTTGTCCAGCGCGGCCAGCTGTGCATCAATTTCGGCTGTGATCTCCTTTTTGAATGCAATCATCTGATCGGTAGGCCGGAAATTGCCCGAACCCGCCAGTGAATTCAGGTGTGCAAGCTTGTTGTTCAGGCGAATGGGGAAGTTGAGGGGGTCCTGACCACTGCGGTTCTTGGTCTGGTACAGCGCTTCCTCAATCTTCTTCATATCATCCTGAATAGCCTTTGCCTTGTCGAGCACATCTTTCATGGCCTCTTTTTGATCTTTGATGGGATCAATCGCACGGTTGATCTGCTCACGGGCAGTCCGGATTTTCTTGATAGCCGTGTGGGTTTCGCTCACTTTGGCAATCACTTCCTGCAGAAAATCAAACTGGGCTTTCAGATCGGCATCGGTGCCGGTTGAGCGGGGATCTTTGAGAATTTCAAAGTCCGTTTCCATGGATTTTCCATTTACGGTGAGCCGCAGTTTGTACGTACCTGGCAGGGCCCGGGGTCCGCTCAGCGATGAAGCCCACAGGATCAGGCCATCAAACCGGTCGGCATCCGGGTATCGCATGTTCCAGTTGAATTTGTTCATGCCCGGCTGTTTGAGTGTGAGTTTTTCTTCTTTGGCCTTCAGGTCGGGTTTGGTCGAGAATTTCTTGATCAACTTTCCATCTGTTTGCAGAAACTCTAATGTAACCTGGGCCTTGGTCGTATCTTTCACTACGAAATGCACTGTTACTCCACCCGGGTGATTTTGCCCAGCGGTGCGTGGCGCGCGGCCAAAACTGAAGCCGGGCCCCATGCGGTAGCTGGGCATCGGTTGGTATAGGTAGGCGTCACAGGCTGCGACCTGGTCGGGTAACAGATGGAGCGGGGTGAGATCATCGATCAGCCAAAATCCACGCCCTTGTGTGGCGGCAATCAAATTGTCGTTTCGCAGTGTAAGGTCGGTAATGGGCACGATCGGTAGATTAAGTTGAAACGGTTTCCAACTGGCTCCATCGTCAAATGAAATGTACATGCCTGTTTCGGTGCCGGCATAGAGTAGTCCTTTACGCTTCGGGTCGGCTCGCAACACGCGCGTGAAATGGCCTGCGTCAATACCGTCCGTGATGCGCACCCACGTTTTGCCGTAGTCTTTTGATTTGTACAGGTAGGGGCGATAGTCACCGGATTTGTACCGGGTGCCGGCAATGTAGATTCCTCCCTTAGCGTGTGCATCAAACTCCACGCTGTTGATCATGGTCCACTCGGGCATGTCTTTGGGTGTGATGTTTTGCCAACTCTTGCCGCCATCCGTGGTGGCATACACCAGTCCGTCATCCGAACCCGTTACGACAAAGTCCTGTTCGTACGGAGATTCTCCGGCTGCGAAGATGGTGCAGTAGTATTCTACACTCGTATTGTCTTTTGTAATCGGACCACCGGATGACCCCATCTTCGACTTGTCGTTGCGTGTTAAGTCGGGGCTGATGGTCTCCCAGGATTGGCCGCCATTCAGTGAAACATGGACATGATTCGATGTCGTATACAGTTTTTTGGAGTCGTGCGGTGAGAAGAAGATCGGGAAGTTCCATTGGAACCGGTACTTCATGTCTTCCACTCCATGGCCCATGGGGTTGTTGGGCCATACATTCACTGCCCGGCTTTCCTTCGTGCGATGATTTTGAACCTCCAGCAAACCGCCATAATTACCACCGTACACGATTTCGGGATCGGTAGGATCGGGTGCGAGGTGTCCGCTTTCACTTCCGGCCGATTCTTCCCAATCCCGATCGGTGATGGCAAACCCATCCGTGCGGTGATAAATGCGAACGGTCGAATTGTCTTGCTGTGCACCGTAAATCCGATACGGGAATGCGTTGTCGGTAACGACCCGGTAAAACTGTCCTGTAGGTTGATTGCCATAAGTTGTCCAGTTTTCTCCGCCATCAAAACTCACTTGGGCACCACCATCATCAGCAATCGCCATTCGCTGGTTGTCTTCCGGTGCAATCCACAAATCGTGATGGTCACCGTGTGGGGCATTGTAAGCCTGGAATGTGCGGCCCCCGTCTTTGGATCGGTGGTAGCTCACGTTTACCACGTACACCATGTCAACGTCCTTGGTATCGGCATAAATGCGCGAATAGTACCAGGCGCGCTGGCGTAGGTCGCGGCTATCATTCATCTTGCGCCAGGTTTTTCCCTCGTCATCGCTCCGGTATACGCCTCCATTTTCGTTTTCAATAATGGCATACACCCGATTGGAGTTTACAGGTGATACGGTTACGCCTACGATGCCCCAGGTGCCTTTCGGCAGCCCGCTGTTAGTTGAAATGTTGGTCCACGTCTCTCCACCGTCCGTGCTCTTCCACATAGCCGAACCCTCTCCACCGCTTTCCAGGCTGTAAGGCGTTCTGCGAATGCGCCAGGTGGAGGCGTACATGATTCGGGCATTGTTCGGGTCGAAGCACAGGTCAACTGCACCTGCATCGGCATTGGCAAACAGTGTTCTCTTCCAGGTTTTTCCCCCGTCAATTGATTTATAAACACCACGTTCTTCAGACGATTTGAATAAGTCGCCCAGGACAGCGGCATACACTACATCAGGGTTTTTCGGGTGAATGCGAACACGGGGTATGTGCCTTGATTCTTTCAGGCCAAGGTGGGTCCAGGTTTTGCCGGCATCGACCGATTTCCACATGCCGTAACCATAGGATACGTTTCCGCGCACGGTTTTTTCGCCCCCGCCCACGTAGATTACGATATGCTCCCATTCGCTTACGGAAACAGCGCCAATTGATCCGCCAAAAAATCCGTCAGAAATGTTTTCCCAGGAGTTGCCGGCATCGGTGGTGCGCCAAACGCCACCGCCCGTGGCACCGAAGTAATAGAGGTTGGGTTTACCGGGCACACCGGTCACCGAAGCCGAGCGGCCTCCGCGGAAGGGGCCGATGCTTCGCCATTCCAGGCCATTGTAGAGCTTGTCATCAAAGGTGGTGGTGGTTTTGGCTGCAGCGGTGTTCTTTTTCTGCGCCATTACCGGGCCTGCCATCAGGAGCAGGAGTACCAGGAGCAAGTTGTATCGCATAGGTTTTTTTGAAAGTTTGTACCCCGATTTACACCCAAATCATCTCTTTTTCTCATTTTTTTTGATCAGTGGCTAACCGTAACTACCCTGGGGATTTTGGTGTGGTTGGTGATTGACAATCACGGAAAGAAAGGTATTTTACCGTTGAAATTATGGAGAAAACCAACTACCGGCTTTTGTTCAGCGCCCCGGTGCTCGTGGCTGCGCTCGGCTACTTTGTCGATATCTATGATCTGTTGCTTTTCAGCATCGTGCGCATCAGCAGCCTACGCTCTATGGGTGTTTCGGATGCCGATATGCTGGCGACCGGGGAATTTCTTATTCGCGTTCAGATGACGGGCTTGCTCGTGGGTGGCCTCATTTGGGGTATCATGGGCGACAAGCGCGGACGCTTGTCCGTTTTGTTTGGATCTATTCTTTTGTACTCCCTTGCCAACATTGCCAATGGCTTTGCCACCACGGTTGACCAATATGCGTTGCTCCGGTTTATTGCCGGAATTGGATTGGCCGGTGAACTGGGAGCAGGCATCACGCTGGTGGCGGAAATTTTACCAACCCGCCTTCGCGGGTATGGCACTACGCTGGTGGCTACCGTAGGTCTTATGGGAGCCGTGTTGGCCAACATTATCGCCAAGAACTTTGAGTGGCAGACAGCCTACTTTATTGGTGGTGGGCTTGGGCTCATGTTGCTCATTGCACGGGTAGGCGTTTTTGAGTCTGGCGTGTTTTTGAAAATCAAAGAACAGGAAGTGGAGCGCGGGAATTTTTTACAGTTGTTCCGCTCGCGCGAGAGGCTGATAAAATTTATTGGATGTATCCTGATCGGGCTGCCGATTTGGTATGTCATCGGCATTTTGATCACGTTTTCGCCCGAGTTTGCGGCTGCGCTTGCCATTCAGGGCACGGTGAACTCGGGTGATGCGGTGATGTTTAGTTACATTGGACTGGCAGCAGGGGACTTGTCGAGTGGATTCATTAGTCAGGCTGTGCGATCCAGAAAAAAAGTGGTTTCCGGTTTTATACTGATCACATTAGCTGTGGTCATTTTCTATCTGTATGGCCCCATTAGCAGCGCCACCGGTTTTTACGCAGTTTGTTTTGCTCTTGGTTTTGGGGTAGGGTACTGGGCTCTGTTTGTAACCGTGGCAGCCGAGCAGTTTGGCACCAATCTCCGTTCAACGGTGGCCACCTCGGTTCCCAACTTTATCCGGGGCACGGTGGTGCCCCTCACCCTGTTGTTTAAGTTCTTCCGGGGTTACGTTGGGCTGGTAACAGGAGCCTTACTGGTTGGACTTTTGACTGTGGCCATCGGGCTGTTGGCATTGCGCTGGATAGACGAGACGTTCTCCCGTGATTTGAATTTTGTTGAAGAAGATTAGACGCCCCGATAAACAAAGATAATCTTACATGGCCGGGGTGGCAATTAGTGGAGGGTGCTACTTTTAGGTCATCATCTCCGGGCATGGCCAGAAATCTTCCTGTTGTTTGCATCTTAATGGGATTGGCATTTGCTACCATGGGCCAAAATCAAACCCTGATCGATTCGCTTCGCAGCGAGTTGGGTCATGCCGGGGGGGAACAACGGTTCATCGTCCTCTCCCGACTTGCCTGGGAATACCGGTTTGCCTACCCCGACAGCACGATACAGTTAGCCCGGCAGGCGTTTACACTTGGCCAGAAGTTGAAGCTCACCTCGCTTGCCCAATTGATCAATTATGAGGGGGTAGCCGTAAACTACAAGGGCGATCGAATTGCCGCATACGAGGCCTACCAGCGTGCATTGGATTTAGCGACCCGTCAGGATGACCCCCTGCAAATCGGCCATAGTAACAATAACCTTGGGCGCCTTTTTTATGATCAGGGTCTTTTAGCCAGATCGTATGATCACCTGCTCAAAGCTGAGGCTGCATTTGTTGCGGCCCGCGATTCTTCCGGTATTGCCTATGCCTTGCAAAGCCTGGCCAATCTCTTTCGTCTTCAGAAAGACTATGCCAAATCGGAACAGTATCACACCCGGGCGTTGAAGATCCGGGAGGCGTTAGGAAATACGCGTGATATTATGTCCGCACATGGGCAACTGGGGCGATTATATCAAGAGGCCGGGAGTTTTGAAAAATCAACTGAGCAGTTTCGCATGGCCGAACGCTATGGAAATCAAATACATGATGAAATCAATCTGGCGGATATCAAAATTTACCTCGTACAAAATTACCTGGCTACCCATCAACTGCAACAGGCTGAACAGCTGACCAAAGAGGCCTTCGAAGTAATAAAGCAATTGAATAACTCATTGTTGTTGCCGCGTGCGCACCTGATGTTCGGTCAGATTTTATTCAAGCAGCAGCAATGGGCAAAGGCACGCCACCATTTTGATACCGCACTGCTGGTTTCCCGCCAACGAAAAGACATTGTGAACCAGATGGAGGCGCACGAGGGACTTTGGTTGGTTTCAAAGGAATTGAAGCAGTCAAACGCGGAACTTCAACACTTGAACTGGTACCTGCTGCTGAAAGATTCTTTGTTGGATCTGGATTTGGCCCGGCAGGCTGAGCGTACAGAATTTCAACTTGAGATCGAGAAGAAGGAACGGGAAAATCAATTCCTCAAAGAGCAGGAAGCCCGCAACAACCAGTTAATTGCCTCCCAAAAAACGGAGCGAATGATTCTGATGATCATAATCGGATCTTTGGCGATTATTACTTTCATCATTTGGCTAAATGCCAAGCGCAGGCGTGAGACCAACAAACAATTGGCCCTGCAAAATAAAAAGCTCTCGGACCTCAATCATGAGAAAGACACCCTCATGAGTATTGTTGCTCATGATTTAAAGTCTCCATTAAATCGTGTGCATGGCCTTGCGACCATTTTGGAATTGGAAGGGGGTCTGACGGATAATCAAAAAGACTATACCCGACTGATGAAGGCTAGCGCCAGGGGTGGGCTGGACATGATTACCGACTTACTGGACGTGCATGCGTTGGAGGATAGCCAGAATACCAGCCACCCGAATACCTTTCAACCGGATACCTGGCTAAAAGAACGTCTAAGCATTCTGGCCCCCACAGCCGAAGCCAAGACCATTGCAATAGTCACAACAACTGCATTTCACGGCCCAATCACGAGCGATCCTATCTACCTCAGCCGGATTTTGGACAACTTAGTGTCCAACGCGATCAAGTTTTCACCGAAAGGTTCATCCATTTATGTAAGCGGGCGAAGCACACCCCAGGAACTTCAGTTGATGGTGAAAGATCAGGGGCCCGGTTTTGCTGATCAGGACAAACCGTTCCTTTATCAGAAGTTCAAGAAGTTAAGTGCACGTCCGACCGCTAATGAGAGTTCAAATGGATTAGGTTTAGCCATTGTCAAAACACTGGTCGATCGACTAAATGGAACCATTGAACTGATCACGTCAACCAAGGGAAGTGAGTTCATTGTGCGCATTCCCTTGCCTTGATTTCTCATCAGGCTTGGCGCATACGCGTCACCCCAGTTGTAATTATGCGATTTTGGAGAAGGCCTGATTCAAGTCTTCGAGCAAGTCTTCGGCATCTTCCACGCCTATGCTCAACCGGATTAATGAATCCGTCAACCCGTTTTTCAGACGTTCTTCGCGCGGTATGCTGGCATGCGTCATCGAAGCCGGGTGGTTGATCAGGGATTCAACGCCACCGAGTGATTCCGCCAGGGAAAACAATGCTACGCTTTCCATGAATTGGCGAGCGTTTTCTTCGCGATCGTCCCGAAGGGTGAATGACAACATGCCGCCAAAGTCGCGCATTTGCTTCCGGGCTATGGCGTGATTGGGGTGATCCGAAAAACCTGGCCAGTACACCTTTCCAATTTTGGCGTGGTTGCGTAGGTAATCGGCAATGATACGCCCGTTCTGGCAATGGCGCTCCATGCGCAGGTGTAACGTTTTGATGCCGCGCAGCACCAAAAAGGAATCCTGTGGTCCCGGAACCGCACCACAGGCATTGGCGATGAAAGCCAGATCCTGATATAATTTTTCATTGTTCACCACCAGCGCACCCATAATCACATCGCTGTGTCCTCCCAGGTACTTCGTCACGGAGTGCATGACAATATCCGCTCCCAGATCCAACGGATTTTGCAGGTAAGGAGAAGCAAAGGTGTTATCGACCGCTACGAGGCAATTCTTCTTTTTAGCCAATGCCACGCACGCCCCGATGTCGATGATGCGCATCAACGGATTGGACGGTGTTTCGATCCAAAACAGCTTGGTCTTTTCATTGATCAAAGACTCCGCATTTTTTACGTCTGTCAGATCAATAAAATGAAATTTGATCCCAAATCTTTCGTATACGCGTTTGAACATGCGGTACGAGCCCCCGTACAAGTCGTTGCTCGTAATCACTTCGTCTCCGGGGTTCAGCAACCTGATCACCGCATCGGTGGCACCCATGCCGCTGGAGAAGCACAACCCAAACTTTCCATTTTCCAGTGCAGCAATGCTCTTTTGAAGTGAATTGCGCGTGGGATTGGCCCCGCGCGCGTACGCATATCCTTTGTGTTTTGCCGGTGACTCCTGAACGTAGGTGGAGGTTTGAAATATGGGAGTCATAATGGCCCCGGTTGAAGGGTCTGGCTCCACGCCAGCGTGAATGGCTTTGGTTCCGAATTTCATGACAAATAGATTGGGGGTTGTTTAAAAACCCCGGTTGATATCGAATTTTTCAAGATAGTCTGCAACCCTACGGACAAAGCTTCCGCCCAGCGCTCCATCCACCACCCGGTGATCATATGAGTGAGACAGGAACATTTTGTGGCGAATGGCGATGACATCGCCATAAGGCGTTTCCAGAACCGCGGGTTTCTTAAGAATAGCGCCCGTTGCCATGATGCCAACCTGAGGTTGAACGATAATGGGAGTGCCCATCGCGTTGCCGAATGAGCCTACATTCGAAATGGTGTAGGTGCCTCCGGAAAGTTCATCAGGCTTCAATTTGTTTTCGCGAGCCCGCTTGGCCAGATCGTTTACAGCTTTTGCCAGACCGGTTAAACTCAGCTGATCAGCATTTTTAATGACAGGAACAATCAAGTTACCCGTGGGCAGAGCCACGGCAATACCAATGTTAATCTCTTTCTTACGAATAATCCGGTCGCCATCTACCTGGATGTTGATCATCGGAAAATCTTTGATGGCTGAAACAATGGCCTCCACAAAAACAGGCGTAAACGTCAGGGATTCACCCGTCCGCTTCTGAAACTCCTCCTTCACTTTGGTTCGCCACAATACCACGTTGGTCAAATCAGCCTCCACAAATGAAGTAACGTGCGGACTGATGCGCTTGCTTTCGACCATGCGGTCGGCAATCATTTTGCGCATACGATCCATCTGAATGATCTCGTCACCGGCACTGATCGAGGCCGGTACCGATGGAGCGCTGGTCAGGCTGTTGACCATGGACCGCCCGAGTTTGCGATTCTGTACGTACGCCAATATGTCCTTCTTCGTCACCCGACCCTCGGCTCCCGAACCGGGCAGCGTCTCCAACTCGGCTACCGCGATGTTCTCTTCGCGAGCAATACTCTTGACGAGCGGAGAGTAGAACCGTGAACTGGACTTGTAATCTTGCGCCACCGGGTGACCGTTGCTTCCCTGTGTTTGCGGAATCGCAGCCGTCACCACGGGTTCTTGCTTCGTCTCTTTCACGGCAGGGGCAGGGGCTGCCGGGGTGCTGCTTTTGAGTGCTTCTGCATCGGTGGTGATGATGGCAATGGCCTTGCCCACCTTCACTACCTCACCTTTTTGGGCCAAAATCTCCTTTAGAACCCCGGCATGGGTTGAAGGCACCTCTGTATCCACCTTATCTGTGGCCACCTCCAGCACGCTTTCGTCCTGCTCAATCCGGTCGCCCGGCTTTTTCAGCCAGTTGAGGATCGTAGCTTCCATGATGCTTTCGCCCATTTTGGGCATGATCAATTCTACCTGTGCCATTGGTGCAAATTTGGGCCGTAAAGTTAGCATTTTTTGATTCGCTAACGATTGCAAAAAGTGCCGTTTAGGGTTCTTTCGGCCATTGGTAAGCCTGACGATAGTCTGATCGGCCGCTGACCAAGGTCATACTTTTTGGGTACCAACAGGCGGAATTTTATCCAATCAAAATTTACCCAACTGCATATATGGAAACGATGGAACTCGAAGCACCCACGGCCAAGGGTGTGCCTGCAAAAAAATATGTGTTCTCCTTTCATGAAGGAGACGGCAAAAACAAACACCTGCTCGGTGGCAAGGGTGCCAATTTGTGCGAGATGACCCAGATCGGCTTGAATGTGCCTCCGGGTTTTGTGGTCTCCACCGAGGCATGCCTCTCCTACCTCGCAGAACCCAGCCGCGCACTGCCCAATGGCGTGATGGAGCAGGTGCGCGAGAACATGCGTGCGCTGGAATCTGCCACCGGCAAGAAATTCGGCCATGCCGATAAACCGCTGTTGGTATCCGTGCGCTCGGGGTCGGCCATGTCCATGCCGGGCATGATGGATACGATCCTCAACCTGGGGCTCAACTCCCAAACCCTGAAAGGATTAATTGCCCAGACGGGCAACGAGCGCTTTGGCTACGATGCCTACCGCAGATTCATTCAACTGTTCGGCAAA
>DAIPHR010000099.1:0-11558 GCA_036771215.1 Cyclobacteriaceae bacterium | reverse complement strand
GACGTGGAAATCACCAAGGCACAAAGGAGTATGGTAAAGAGTTGCTTCATCTGTTTACGGGTTAGACACGAAAGATGCCATTAATTTAAATCATCAGCAACCCGCACGAGTTGGTGCGCGTATTAGTCTTTGTGAAAAGGGCCCATTACGAAATCGCAGCTGTTACCCTGACAGGAGCAGGTAAAATTTTGTTTGTCAACCTGCTCGAGCAAAAATTTTGGTTTATCGTTCTGGCGGGTGGCGGATGGTTGCTCTATCTCGTAACGACAAGCCGGCAACACCCGGACTACCTTCGGTCATGGGGGTTTCAGAAGCAGGGCTTCTGGCCGTCAATGCGACTGCTGGGAATCCCCGCTCTGGTCGTCACACTGGCCTCCTGCATTTATGGACTAATTGCGGGGCATGCTATCGTCAGCTGGCACATTATTCCAGTGTTGGTGCTGTACCCGCTTTGGGGAACAATTCAGCAGTGGCTGGTGATTTCACTCTTTGGTGGCAATATGCTTAAGACCGGTGCATTTGCCCAATCGATTACATACCTGTTGACCGCATTACTGTTCGCAGTCATTCACTATCCTTCAGGTCTTTTAATGGCCGGAACCTTTGCGCTGGCCCTGACGTATCTGGTCACATTTGCGAGACATCAAAATGTGTATGCGCTGGGACTTTACCACGGCTGGTTGGGTGGTGTTTTCTATTACTTCGCGCTCGGGCGAGATCCATGGATGGAATTCATCGACAAGCTCTGAACTACTCCTGCCACTGCCCCGTCACCACGCGCTCGTAGGTGATGTAGTCAGTGTTGATGGGCTCATAGCCTTTCTGGCGCATCAGCAGGGCAATCTGGCCCCGATGGTAACTGCCGTGGTTGACCAGGTGAATCATGATTTGCTCCACATCATTTTCATAATAGTCGCCCACATAGTTGCGGTACTTCAAAATGTGCCGAAATGATTTCTGGCTCTCGATGAATGCATTCCAGTTTTGAGCCGCGTCTTCCGTCATGGTGCGCAACTCACTGAGTTTATACACCTGCCAGAGCGGAAACGGTTCCGTGGGCAACCCTTTAATGCGGTTGAGCCAGATAAATTGTGCGCTCAACAGATGGCTGAAAAGACGCAAAATCGATTCATCGTGCACGTCCTGCTTTTCCATCGCGCGAAGCACCCGGTCGTTCGCCCACGCATTGTACGCAAACCACTTGACGAAAAAATCCTTCATATTCCGTAAACGTTGCAGCGAATCTACATGGATTTTATCAATTTGGCAGGGTCATGCGTCTGTGGTTGATTTTTTTGCTTTGCCGCACCGTCACGCTGCATGCCCAATCGGGCGAGTGTGATCTAAAACGCGATCGGGATGGTATTAAAGTGTACACCTGCAAGGTGCCGGGTGAGAAGTTTCGATCGTTGCGCGCAACGTTCGTGCTGGAGAATATCCCACTGGCCCGGCTGGAGGCATGGATTCGTGATGTGCCGAATTACATCCATTGGCAATACAACATGACGGAAGCCGAGCTGCTGCAGCAGGTATCACCCGACTCGCTGATCATTCGCAGTGTGGTGGATGCCCCTTGGCCGATAGAGAATCGGGAGATGATCAATGTCTGCTCGTTTGATCGGAGTAGCCCGGATATGTTGCGCATCACGATAAAATCGCTGGCGTACAATTACCCAACGAGTGACGACCTCGTGCGTGTGCCGTATTCTCTGGCGAAGTGGGAGATCACGCAGCAGGGGCGTAATCTGAACGTCACCTATTCACTTGAAATCGACCCGGGCGGCAGTGTGCCGCCTGTGCTGGTGAACCTCGCCATGGCGGAAGGGCCGCACCATTCCTTTCGCGACCTGAAAAGGTTGCTCGCGCAAAAAGGAAATTAGCTTTTCCGGAACGGTTGCCAGCGCCAGTAGGTGAGGCTGCGCCAAAACCATTCTACCGGTCCGTACTGGTAGCGACTGAGCCACCACTTGCTCAAAAATATTTGCAACACAAACAACACGGTGCCGGTGACAAGGCCTGCCGTTGCTCCTACTTGCCCCAGCAGGTTGAGCCCAACCCCGAAGAAAATAAAAAACCCAATGAGCGTTTGCGTCAGATACGTGGTAAGGCCCGTGCGCCCCACCTCATAAAATGCATGCAGGCGCGGTTGCCACCGCGGTTTCAAAAACAATAACACCAACGAAGACAGGTACAACAGCGCGAGCGAAGCATTAAACCCATCGTAAGCAAGGCCACCCACCGACCATTGCACATACGTGGGTAATGTGATGCCCATAACATGGGCTCCTCCAAAAAAGATCAACGCCAACAGTATCGTTCCCAACAACATCCAAAGCGAAAGGCGAATGAATTTTTTGAACTGCCGGGTGTTGTTTTCAAGCACTAAAAAAACATGCCTGCGGCCGGCCAGCAACCCCAACAGGAACAACCCCAGCGTAATGTATAGGCGGCCGGACCCCACCTGGAAAAGAAACTTGGGAATGAACTGTTGCACGTTAGCCATCACCAGCGCACGGTAGTTGCCCGATGTCACCGCATCCCAGTACCGCTGGTTATCGGCATCCCCTTCTCCGGTAAAGGGGTTCACGCCCGCTGTTCCGTCCGCGGGCAATTGAAATTGCTCTACCAAACGCATGACCACAGAGGGCAGATTAAAGATGAGAATTAGGCTTACCACAAAGACAATACGGTCGGGCAGGCGCTGGGCCAGCAAGAGGGCAAAACCCAATACGGCATAGATGGTCAGAATGTCACCGCGGTAGTGAATATGATGCACGAAGCCAATGCCAAACAGCAAAACCAGCCGCCAGGCGAAGCGCGCAAGCGTGTAGCCACCAGCTTTATTCTCCATTTGCAGATAAAAACTGAGTCCGAATAAAAAAGAGAAAATCATGAAGAACTTGCCGGCCACGAAAATGCCAACGAATCCGTTGGTGATATTGTCAAGCAAGCCAAACGAATTATAAGACGCGTGACTTTCGGGGGGTGTGCCCGCCAAAAACTGTTCGGTGAAATGCACCCAGGCAATGCCCAGCAGGGTAAAGCCGCGCAGCACGTCAATCAATTCAATCCGGTTGGTAGAAATATCCCGCATGTGTTAAGGACAACCCGGAGAAGCGCTTCCCCTATATCGGCCGATTCTTTCTCAAACGAAACTTGGCGACTTCTCGTTGTGCCTATTTCTTACCCAGCGAGATCTTGTAGTCATCCGGTGTACCGCTCACTTTCACGTTGACGAACCGGATTCGCCTGGCCGGGTCGCGGTATTGAATGGCATCTTCACGATCGGGGTCTACTTCTTCCGGTTTCTTGCCAAACAACTTTTGAGTGGCCGCCTGCGTGACCAACTTCCAGGGCACCCGCACCAGCAGGTCCATATTCTTATCCAAGCCTTGGCGGCCGCTGATCTCGATAAATCCGAGGGACGAATTGATGGTCATAGCCGGAATCTCCATCACCCCATTCCGCAAACGAAACGTGTTGCGCAGCGTATCAAACATCACCTTTCCCAGATTGCGATCACCAAAGTACTCCGACATCGCCAACAACATGGGGTAACGCTCCAGTCGGCCCTGCACCACTTCAACATCCATTTGCAGATCAGCTTCGTTCAGAATCGGGACCAGGTCGGTATGCACCCGAACCTTTCCGCTCACCGTTCCGGAAAGCCTGCCATGAAGATTTTCAGAGACCAAATGATCCTGTCCAAAGTTATCGAACTTGATCATAATTTTATCGAGATCCAGACCTTCTGCGCGTAGCCGGGGATTGAAGTACAGATGGGACGGGTCGGAGCCATTGAAGTATCCTGACACAAAAAGTTGACCTCCGGCCGTTTTCATGCTCAACGTATCCACATACAAGTGGTGATTAGTCTGTGTACGCAAAGAGGCGTGAAACTGATCAATCTGGTAACGGTGATAACGCAGGTGAACAATATCAAATTGAAAACTCATGTTTGGAAAGGGCACGGTATAGATGTTGAACACCGAATCGTGCGCGGCAGCGGTGGCCGAGGAAGGCATTGGTTGAAATGAAAAGAGTTCGTCAAAATCGAGCACCGGTGCCATTAGTGAGAAGCGATTGACACCCGAACGCGGAGTTGCCTTGCCCAAATCGTAGGCGAGATTGGCCGTGAATTGGCTTCGCCCAAGTTTGCCGGAGAAATTTTCCACGTTGAGTTGCTGTTGCTGAATGTGGACACGCCCGCGAAACTGCTCGAAGCGCATCGGGTGCACCTTCAGGCTGCCCTCCAGTTTATCGATATAGATATCTGCCGAGTGCAGCGTGTCTTGAAAATGAAGATCGGCCCGGCCAGCCACATGGCCGCGGGCAATTTCTTCATGCCGATAGTCTTTTGGTACATAATTCTCACCACCATAAGCAAAAACATCCTCCAGCTTCAACAAGTTTGAGGTCAGATCAAAACGAATTTCCGTATCGCCTTTGGGCTGCTCCATGAACCACAAGTCATAATTGCGCAGATTGCCCGAAAAGTGAAAGTCACTCTTGTCAATGATGCCCCGGAAGTCAATCACGCGGAAATCCTGATCGGTGATGAAGACATCGGCATGAAAATCATGTAGGGTGTGCGGGTAGTTTTTAAGTTTGGCGTATAGATCATCGATGAAGAATTCGCCCACCGGCAGATTGGGCGACTCGGTGAATGCGCGGGCCGAGCTGGTGAAGTGCAGTTTCGTCCTGAAGTTTTCGATGGTTTCGTTCACCGGTTTGGTGTTGGCCGTGTCCCCCGAAGTCAACTCCCGAATATCCAACCGGTTTGAGCGAACAGCCAACTCCACGGTTACCGGAAGGGCTGTGTGGTGAAGAATCGCGGGAAGGTCACTGATGCTGCCGCTGATGTCAACGTCACTATTGCCCGCACGCACGCGCGCATATTCAAGGCGGGCTGTGTGGCCCTCCAGATTAGCGCGAATATCCACATCGTGCACCGGCAGGTGAAAGTCAGGCGACTCGAAACTCAAATCCTCGACCGTGAGGCGGGTGAAATAAGATTCGTTCAGGCGTTCGATGGCCTTTTCGGGCTGATCTAAATCGATGATGTCGTGAAAGTTCATGCTCAACGCCACTTTGCCCTTCAGGTTTTTCAAGTTGCGCACCTCCAGAAACTGCGCAAGAAAGTCCAGATCCAGTTCGGAGTCTACTTTCATATCAATTTCGGGTGATTGAAAGTTCTTCACTTTCAGGTAGCCCTGAAAAAGACCGGCTTCCGGTTTGGCCGACACATCCAACAACGCGAATTCGGCTCCTGAAAGATCGCGTTGGGTACCGGTTGAGAAGTGGCCCTTGAAAAAGAGGGCATCGAGTTTCCGGTTGAAGTTGCGGTTGTTAAAGAAGGCATCTTCGCAGCCGAAGTCTGCCACCACCAGCGGCATGCGCCCGGCAGCCTTTCCGGTAATCGTGGCTTCAAAGAAAATCCGGCCTTGGTTGTCATAGCGCTCCAGCACAGGTGCGAGTTCATCAGGCGCAAACGCCAGAAAAAGATCAAAGCTCGGTTTGTTGCCGTGCAGGTTCAAATCAAGATCTAAACTGTCGTCCAGGTCTACGCGCCCATCCAGACCAAACTCGCCCTTCTCCAAAGTAACCGTGGAGGGTTGGACCGAGAGCACTTGCTGCTCCACGTCAAAGTCCAGTTCGGTGGCGAGCGCAATATCCTTGTTGCGAAGAAATGTGGTGTCTCCGGCCATTACTACGTTCAAGATCAACTTCGACTGCAGCGCTGCGTGAATCGTTTCCGGTGTAGACTTGAAACGGCCTTCTGCCCGATCAAGGTTAACTGATACCAGCAGGCTATCGGCTTCACGGAATTTGGTAATCTGAAGATTCTCCAGCCTGATGGATTTTAAATGGATGTGAAACTCCTCCCCGGCATCTTCAATTGGAGCCTGGGTGGAGAGCGACTCCATAATATTGAATCGGCCATCCGGGTGCTGTACAATACCAATATCTCCGTTCCGAACCCGGATTGATTTGATGTCAACGCGGCCGGAAAGTATACTCAACAGGTCAAAGCCGAGATAAACGTCCTGGAGGCGGAGCACCGGTTGCCGGGTGGTGTCTTTGCTTTCAAATACCCGCAGATCTTCAAGATCAAGAGACACATAGGGAAGGTTGGCAAAGGGAGACAGGTGGCTGTCGCGCAACGTGACGCTACCTTTGAAATCCTGGTTAAGCGTAAGGATCAACTGCTGGACAGCCGCGTCCTGTTTCCAGTACAACAGGCCACAACCCGCTCCGAAAAGGACAAACGGCACGATGATGATAAAGGCCAGGGTTCGCTTCCAATAGCTACGCATAGATTTTTCGACCGTGCAAGTTAATGAGCAATCGCGATCGGCTCAACGACAAATGCTTAAACAGATCTACGCGTCTACGCGCTCAATTATTTTACCGGTTTTCTTGTTTTTCAGGATCCATTTGCGCGCTCCGTAGTGGGTCACCTCTTCCTTCACCAGATAATGATCGTCATCATACGACTCGAGGTGACTGTCCTTGGTTACGCCTGTGCGGCCACGCCATACATCCAGTTGAACCGGCTCCCATTGCTTTGTCCGGGCGCTTTTGTAGGCCGCGTCCAGAATAGCATTCACCACGTAACCATCATAAAAGGTTTCCCGCGGCTGCTGTTTGCTCTCCATCGCGTTAAACATGTCGGCAAACATGTGGTTGTAGCCCAGTTCATTTAACTCATCCCCCACGGGAAAAACCCAACCCGAATTACTCTCTGCTTTTTCGGCCACATAATTCGCCCCTTTTCCACTGGTGAACATCTCAAAACCGGTTCGCAAAAATCCGTTTATCCAGATAGTGCCTTCACTGCCCATCACTTCATCGCGCAGGTCGAGGCCGCCACGAAAAGTCCAGCTTACTTCAAATTGGCCGATGGCCCCGTTTTCATACTTCACCAAACCAATGGCATGATCCTCCGCTTCGATCGGCTTCACCTGGGTATCTGCCCAGCACATGACCTCCACCGGTTTGATGTCTTTGCCGATGTAGGTGCGCGCAATTTCTACGCAATGACAGCCCAGGTCAAGAATAGCCCCACCGCCCGCCTGTTCGATGTCCCAGAACCAATCGCTATGGGGCCCGGGGTGTGTCTCGCGCGATTTGGCCCACAGAATTCGACCCAGCGCTCCACTCTTTACACTCTCATAGGCCTTGATGAATTTCGGGGTGTAAACCAAATCCTCCAGGTAGCCATTAAAGATGCCGGCCTTTTCTACGGCTTCCATCATTCGTTTGGCCTCGGTGGCATTTCGCCCCAACGGCTTGGTGCAAATCACGGCCTTTCGGTGTTTCACGCACAGCATCACAGCTTCTTCGTGCAAATGGTTGGGCAGCGAAATGCACACCACATCTACTTCGGGTCGTGCGATAGCCTCTTCCATGTTGGTCGTAGCCGTGGCCACCCGATAGTCGGTCGCAAACTTGCGGGCGCTCTCCGTCTTGCGGGAATAAATAGAAACGATTTTGTCTTTGCTGCGGTAGCCCTGAAGAGAATCCGCATAGAAACGGCCGATGAAGCCGGAGCCGAGCATCGCGATGTTCATGTTGAAAAAATTGAAGAGCTAAAGTTAGTCGTTTGGCCGGTAAATCAGGATGGCAGCAGTGTGAGCACAGCAAAAAAATGGAAGATGCTGCCGGCTAACACAAATACATGCCACACGCTGTGATTGTATTTGACATGACTGCGCATATAAAAGATCGTGCCCAGCGAGTAAGAAAGGCCACCTGCTGCGAGCAGCGCGAACCCAAGACCGGACATCTCTTCATAGAGGGGTTTGAAGGCCAGGGCACCCACCCAGCCCATAGCGAGATAAAGGAACGTGGAAAGCCTGTCGCGGCCGCCCAGGTGTACAGCCTTGACTATCGCTCCCACGAGTGCACATCCCCACATGATGCCGAGGAAGGTCCACCCCATCCAACCGCGCAACACGGTAAGGCAAAACGGAGTGTAGGTGCCCGCGATGAGCAGATAGATCGCAATATGATCAACCTTCCGGAAGATTTTTTTGAGTGGCGTGCGGGTGACACTGTGATAAAGCGTGGAGGCGAAATACAAGAGCACCAGAGTCACACCAAAAACGGTAAACCCAACTACGTGCCACACCGTGCCACGCAACACGCTGAATACGACAAGGAAGATAAGTGCCACCACAGCCAGCACCGCCCCAATGCCATGCGTAACGGCATTGGCTACTTCTTCTTGCTGTGTCTGCTCGCGACTCATGTCAGGTGGCGGCCGAAATCTCGCGCTTCTCGCGGAAGAACAATACAAAAAGAATCAAAACAGCGCCCGCGATGTAAGCCGGCATGAGCCAAATCGGAGCCCAATTGTGGCCGTTGCCTACTATGTAGTTGTCGGCTGTTCGACCACTGAACCATGTGCCGATAAACATACCCAACCCGTAGGTAGCGAAGGTGAAGAGTCCCTGGGCCGCGTTCTTGATTTTTTCACCGGCCTTTTTCTCGGTGTACATATAGCCGGTAACAAAAAAGAAGTCATAACAAATGCCATGAAGAATAATGCCGGCATACAACATCCACAGGTTGCCGGCTGTATCGCCCCAGGCAAAGCACAGGTAACGCAAGATCCAGGCTACCATACCCAGCACCAACATGTTCTTCACGCCAATGCGATTGAACAGCAAGGGAATAGCCAGAATAAAAACGGCTTCGCTTGCCTGACCCAGTATCATTTTCCCGGCCGCATTCTCCACGCCCAGTTCATTGAGGAAGACGTTGGCAAATCCATAATAGAACGAGAGCGGAATACAAACGAGAATCGCGGCAATAAAAAATATGAAGTAGGGCCGGTCGCGCAATAAGACCAATGCATCGGTGCCCAGCGCCTGGCCGGCTGACATTTGCTGGCTGGCCTGCGGTGGCGTATGGGGCAAGCCAAAACTGATAACGCCCAGCAAAACGGAAATGCCCGCGGCAACATGAAACGTGGACGCTGTTTTTTCAAGGGCGAGAAATCCGATGGTGAGGCCAGCCACAATCCAGCCGATGGTGCCGAAGACACGTATCCACGGAAATTGTTTTCCCGGGTCATTCATTTGCCTAAACGCGATGCTGTTGCTCAGTGCGATGGTCGGCATATACAAAAGAGAATAAACGAGAATGACCCAGTAAAACGCGGTGGTGTTGGAAACCCACGTGGCGGCCAGCAACAAAACGCCACCTAATACATGCAACACGCCCATGATCCGTTGCGCAGCAAAGAACCGATCGGCCACCAGCCCCACGAAAAAAGGCGAAATCATGGTAGCAATCGCCAGTGCACCATAAGCAGCACCAATGTGTGTTCCGCTGGCGTTCAGGTGCTCGGTCATATAGGTGCCCATGGTTACATACCAGGCTCCCCAGATGAAATACTGGAGCAGCATCATGAGGGCGAGCTTGATAAACGTGATAGGTGTCATGACATTGACATATTCATTTGATCTAGCCAAAAAGTAAAATGATTAATTCGTCTCGGGTCAGGTTTCGGTGAGTTGCAATTTCGTTCAATATGGCAGCGAGCATGCCGACTCGAAGCGGATGATGGTTGGGTATGGTAATATGGTGTTACGTAGGCGAGTCCGTTGTCAGCCGTATGTGACTGCCTTTTTGGCGAGTTGGCGCGTAGCCAATTTTTCGTAATGATTTAATCCGTTCCGCGGATGAAAGATCGCGGGGTAACTTCATATTTTGATCAACTCCTCTTTAACAAAGTGAAGGCGGACGATGGCCGGATTTTGGCCTTCGTCAAAGTGTGCCAGAACCGCCTCCTTTATGTTTCCCTTGAATTCGTCTAGTGAGTCTGCTTCGGTAAAAATACCTTCCCCTAACGCCCTCGCTTCAAATCCGCCCTCCGGGGAATCGGTTACCAAAAAGATGATCTCATTTTGCATATGCGAATGTACCCATTTTTTGTAAAAGTGCTCGCCTAACGCTCCACTGGCCGGTATCGCGATTCGCGCAGGATCTTCTCTGCCGAAGGCTCGGCCATAATTTGCTGTAACGTGAGAGAAGGATTTTTTCGCGCATACTCCTTTACGATCTGCCAACCGATGTACGTAGCAATGCGCCCCGGACAATTAGCGCCTACTTCCAGTGTCTTCGGTCGCTCGCTGATGTATTTCTGTTTAGTCTGGTTGCTGGTGGAGAACAACACTTCATCATCCACTAACTTTTTCCAGATCAAATCCTGGTTGAACCAGGCGTCCTCGGTTTCGTTGGTCGAATAGCCCATGAAAACGCTGTCGGGCACGCAGGGTATCATCTGCTTGGCGAAGTAGTAGGCCTTGCCGTATGCTATCATATCGGCCAGCACCGTACGGTCTTTCAGATCGGTGCGGTTATACCGCGTATCGATGCCCATCAACAGCAAAGCCGAGGGCACCACAAAGTTCTTCTCATACCGCTTCAGCATGTACTCATACATGTTGGGCCGATACCGCGCACCTGACCCCAAAAAATAATCCAACCCAACGATGATCAGGGTATCGCTAACCACGAGGTCGGCCTCGAAGCCGGAGATGACGGTTTGAATGCGCGGTACCTGCAGCTCGGGGTAGTAATATGTCAGATTGCGGAAGGCCTCGGTGAATTGTTGCCGGAGGTATTCTCCATCGCCAAATACCCGTTTGGCCTCCAGCCGCAGCGAGTCAAATGCCGGATGGGTAAACCGGTTGTACAGGGCGTTAACAAAAACCGAATCGCTTGGGTAGGCCTCGCGGCTGAAAAAATAATCGCGCAGCGCCTCGTGGCGCGAAAAGAAGGCGACCAGTTCATCCTTACTGCGCAGGCGGGTAATGGAGTCTTCGAGATTTTCCATGGCCACCTCAACGGTAATGGAGCCGGTGTCCGGGATGTTGGCACAACGTTCTTCATAATCCGAACCGCAACCCGCCAGCATCCAACTACCTAATATTATTAACCAAACCAATCGCATCATGCACGCAAAGATGCAAACAAACGATTGAAGTTTTTTGGCGGCCTCGATCCTCAAATTTGTCGCGGCACGTGTGTACCTTGACGTAATGAAATACACCACCCTGGCCATACAGAAAGTAAAAAATATTGCGCTGGTAGCACACGATAACAAAAAACATGACCTGCTGGAGTGGGCGCGGTGGAACAAAACCATTTTGCAAAGCCACAATATTTTTGCCACGGGCACTACGGGCAAAATGCTGGAAGAGGTTCTCGAAATGCGAATCGTTCGCTTTCAAAGCGGACCGCTGGGCGGTGACCAGCAGATTGGAGCGCACATTACCGAGGGCAAGATTGACTTTCTCATTTTTTTCTGGGACCCGCTGGAGCCGCAGCCGCACGACCCCGATGTGAAAGCGTTGCTGCGCATTGCACTGGTGTGGAATATTCCCACCGCCTGTAACCGGGCCACTGCCGATTTCATCATCAGCTCACAATTGATGGAGAAATCCTATAACCGGATTGTACAAGATTTCTCGGCTTATCACAAAAGGAAAATCTCACCGTAAAAAAATCGAATAGCGGATTTGTACCGCTACATTCAATCGGGG
>DAIPHR010000098.1:0-11566 GCA_036771215.1 Cyclobacteriaceae bacterium | reverse complement strand
TTTTCAAACGTGGCATGGTCCTGAACTTTTGCCGGATCAAAAATGGCGAGGTCAGCAAAATAACCGGGTTTCAACGAGCCCCTTTTTTGAATTTTCAGATTGCCGGCTGGCAGCGAGGTGAGTCTGCGGATAGCCTCCTCCAACGGAATTACTTTTTCATCGCGCACATACTTGCCCAACAACCGCGCAAAGTTGCCGTAGGCCCGGGGGTGCGTGGGTGTCTTGATAAAATTACCCGAAGTGGTCATGGAGGCGGCATCGGACCCAAAGCTGACATATGGCAACGCAATTTGCCGCTTCACGTTTTCTTCCGACATCAAAAAGTAAGCGGTGCCCACCCGCGTGCCATCGGTGATCACCAGATCCATGGCCGTTTCCTCAGGCGACTTGCCATATATAGCGGCTACCTCTTTTAGTGTCTTGCCGGTGAAATTTTTTCGCAACGAGTCGTTGGTGAAGCCAAGCAACAGCACTTTATCGAAATCACCCGTTAACATCATCAGGTTTTCCCACTTGTTGGTGGGCGTACGCATCTCCTGAATGGCCTTCTTGCGCAGTGCCGGGTTTTTCATTCGTTTGATCCATTCGTTAATTCCGCCTTCCTGAATCCACGGAGGCATGGCCGCATCAAGTCCGGTAGCACCCGCGGTGTAGGTATACATGTCGGCCGTGATTTTGAGTCCTTCGCGGTTAGCCTGGTCAATCATGGCGATCACCGAATCGATTTTATTCCAATTGGTGTTGCCGCTGAACTTCAGGTGGTAGATTTCAGCCGGCAGGTTCGCCTCGCGTGCGATTCGAATCGTTTCGTTAACGGCCTCGAAAATCGCATTGCCTTCGCTGCGCATGTGGGCGATGTACATCCCGTTATACTGTGAGGCCACTTTGCTTAGTTCGATGAGTTCCTCCGTGCTTGCGTAGAAAGCCGGAGCATAGATTAAGGCCGTGGTAATGCCCATTGCGCCCTCTTCCATGGCCTGTGCCACCAGTTGTTTCATGCGCTCCAACTCTTCCGGTGTGGGTGCGCGGTTGGCCTCGCCCAATTCATGTACGCGCACCTGAATGGCGCTGACGAAGCTGGCGATATTGGGGCTCACCCCTCGTTTTTCGAGTTGTTCCATGAATTCGCCATTGGTGGTCCAGGTGATGTCGTACGCCCAGTCGGGGTCGCGTTTCATCATTTCTTTTTGCGCGTTCTTCATGTTTTCGTTCAAGGGCCCCATCGACACCTCTCCAAAAACTTCCAGCGTTACGCCCTGCCGGATGTCGCCTTGTGAATTTCCATCGAAGAGGAGCGCCTCATAGGTATGGCTGAGCATATTAATGAACCCGGGGGCTACTGCGAGCCCGCTGGCATCGACTTCCTGTGTACCCTGCGCTTCTTTCAAGTCGCCAATAAAGGCCACGGTGTCGGCATTGATGCCTACATCAGCTTTTTGGCCGGGCTGACCAGACCCATCGTATACCGTACCGTTACGGATGATGACGTCATACTTTTGTTTTTGGCATGAGGCCAACGTGGCGAATACAACCAGAAGAAGGATAAGCCTGTGCATATCGGTAAAATTTGGTTTTGAATATAGTGAATTTTGCTGCCAGGGAGTGAGATTTTTATGGATGGCCGCCAACTAAAGGGTCGAACGGTTAAATTTGATCCTTGACCTTACCCTTATGCGACATCTCAGTTTGGTTTCGGTGTTCCTGCTTTTTGGTTTTGGGGCCCACGCGCAGGCCCCGGCCCGAATCAATCCCATAGTAAAAGAGTATGGCGGAATCTTCCCTATTCCGTATGCCGTGGAAAAGCCGGATACAATCAAGGTGGACAAGATTGTGATTGAGGTGGAGCAGGGGCGGGAAGAGGCGGAGGCGCGCGGATGGGAGGTGGACTGAGTGGCGCGGCTTGTCAACCTGCATGCATCGGCCGGTGTGCCAAAGCAAAATCTGGATGTGGTCATGGTTATTCATGGGGAGGCTACCTACACAGCCATGAATGACGATGCGCATAAAACGAAATGCAATGTGGGGATTCCGTATAAGGTACTGTATACGGCTTTGGAGAAGGCAGGAGTTAAGATTCTGATTTGCGGGCAAAGTCTGATTAACCGCCAGGTGGATCGCCACAAGTTGTTACCCGAAGTGAAAATTGCGACTTCGATGCTCACAACTCTTACCCACTACCAGATGAAAGGCTACTCGGTATTGAAATTTTAATGCATATGAAGTCTCAGTTCATTTTCATTTTTATTACCAGCACGGCCCTCGGGCTTCAAGCCCAAACCTACGATCTGGTAATCCGCAACGGTCGGATTATAGACGGATCGGGCAATCCGTGGTACTATGCCGATGTTGCCATCTGGGATGGAAAGATCGTTCGCATCGGAAATGGTGCGGATTGGAAGGCGGTGCGCATCGTGGATGCTTCGGGTCGTGTGGTTGCTCCGGGATTTATTGATGTGCATACGCATATTGAGGGTAATGATCTGCGTGTGCCCACGGCCGGTAATTTTATCTTAGACGGTGTCACCTCGGTGGTCACCGGCAACTGTGGCAACTCGAATACGGACATGGCCCGCTATTTCCGGCAGCTTGACAGTGTGCGAACCTCCATTAACATCGCCAGCCTGATTGGTCACAACAGTGTGCGCAAAGCGGTAATGGGTGATGACCAGCGGGATCCTACCCCCGAGGAACAGCAAAGAATGGAAGATCTCGTCACCCGGGCCATGCAAGAGGGTGCCGTGGGATTTTCCACCGGACTGATTTACGTACCCGGAACCTATTCGAAGACTCCTGAAGTGGTTGGCCTGGCGCGCAGGGCTGCGCAGTTTGGTGGTGTGTATGCCTCGCACATCCGCGATGAGGGCGATAAAGTCACCGAGGCTGTTGAAGAGGCGATTAACATCGGACGCGAGGCGCGGATATCGGTTGAGATCTCTCATTTCAAAGTAACCTACAAGCCCAACTGGGGACGCTCGGTCGGCACGCTGGCGCAAGTGGATAAAGCCCGCCAGGAAGGTGTGGATGTAACCATTGATCAGTATCCGTATGTGGCCAGCAGTACCACCATAAACACACTGTTGCCCACCTGGGCTTTTTCCGGGGGAACGGATTCTTTGAAAGCCCGCCTGCAAAATCGGGCTACGCGCGAGCGAATACGAAATGAGATGCTGGACAATCTGAAGAAGAAACTCAATACCAACTATAGTTATGCTGTGGTGGCTTACTACAAAGCCGACACCACGTTGAATGGAAAAAGCATCTCCGAGATCAATGTGTTAAAAAAACGTAAGCCAACGGCCGCCAATGAGGCCGAAACCATTCTGGAAATGGTGGAAAACGGAAGTGCGGGTATGGTGTACTTCAATATGAGCGAAGAAGACCTGAAAAGGATTATGCAATACCCCTTTAACATGTTTGCGTCCGATGCGGGCATCACCCGGTATGGTTCCGGCATGCCCCATCCGCGGGCCTACGGCACCAATGCCCGCATCCTTGGGCAATATGTACGGTTGCTGAAAGTTGTTTCGCTGGAAGAAGCTATCCGAAGAATGACCTCGCTGCCCGCGCAGAAGTTTCGGCTGACCGACCGGGGTTTGCTGCGCGAAGGGATGGCCGCTGACATTGTGATTTTTGATGCTGCCCGCATTGGTGACCAAGCCACGTTTTCAAAGCCGCATGCCTACGCCCAGGGGTTTGACTATGTGATTGTCAACGGAGTTATCACCGCGGAACAGGGCAAGCATACAGGCGCTCGTAAAGGAGTTGTGCTGACGGGGGCCCGGTGACGATATGGGCAACCTTTCCGCTACCTACGCGCAAGTATGATCATACACCACAACCCATCTGCCGTTCTTCTTTTTAACCAGTAAGGTGAACTGGCCGGTAGGCCGATCGCTTGCCCGCACCAACGTAAACTGCCCCGTCACCAGATACGTGCCCGCATCTACCGGAACGATTTGCCACAAGTCAAAGGTCAATTGCCCCATAGCCGCCCGGTAAGGATAGGTTTTTTGGTATCGTTCCAGCGTAGCCTGCCAACCCTGCGCAATGGCCCGGCCCACAAATTGCAACGAGTCGGATTTCCAGTAGCCTTCCATAAACGATTCGATATTACCCTGGTTCCAGTCAGCCTCTTGCTGACGTAACAGGGCCCGGATACTGGCCGTTGCGTCCTCGTCCGGCTGGGGAGGAGGCGTGCAAGCTAAAATGAGCCCAAGGCAAATTGCCCCTACAATCGCGGGTTTCATAGCATTTCGATTAATTGTTTCCCTAATTTGCATGTTCATTTATGAAGAAAATCAAATTTACCGAACATGTGCTTCCGCACCTACTGGCGGTGGTCATCTTTCTGTTGGTTACCCTATTCATTTTTGGTCCGGTTGTTTTTGAAAACAAGGTCTTGCGCCAAAATGATATCACGCAGTTTCTAGGCTCCAGCAAAGTGCTCCGCGATTACCGGGATGCCACCGGGCAGGAGGGACTATGGGCGCCCAACACGTTCTCGGGTATGCCGGCTTACCTCGTCAATGTGCAATGGAGTGATGGCCCTGTCGTGCTGTTGAAAAAGGTAATGACGTTGTTTTTGCCTCACCCGATCAACAACATCTTCCTCGCCTTTGTCAGCTACTACATTTTGATGCTCACGTTTCGCGTGCGTCCGCACCTGGCCATAGCGGGGGCCGTTGCCTTTGGATTATCTTCCTACATGATCATTGGGCTGGCGGCCGGCCATAATGCCCGCATTGGAGCCATTGCCCTCATGCCTCTGGTCGTGGC
The DNA here is from genome assembly GCA_036771215.1 of Cyclobacteriaceae bacterium. GTDB lineage: Bacteria > Bacteroidota > Bacteroidia > Cytophagales > Cyclobacteriaceae > ELB16-189. The sequence continues at coordinate 6,790 of DAIPHR010000098.1, read as the reverse complement.
GGGCATCCATCTGGCTTTCAACGGAAGGCGTTTGCTTGGTGCGGCCGTTACAGCCGCGGCCCTGGCGTTGCATCTGCGGGAGAACCATTTGCAAATCACCTATTATTTGCTGTTGATCGTGGCCGGTTACGGGCTTATGCAATTGGTGATGGCCTGGCGGCAGAAGCAGCTGACGGACTTTGGCAAGACACTCGGTGTGCTGGTGCCGGCAGCGGTGCTGGCCGCGTGCACGTTCTTTGGCCAGTTCTGGGCCATTGCTGAATATTCGAGGTATTCGATTCGGGGAGCCTCGGAGCTCTCGAAGCCGGGTGAGAAAGCCGGCAGCGGCCTGTCCAAAGAATATGCGTTTGACCATAGCAACGGTATTGCCGAGCCGCTCACGCTGGTGATACCCAACGTATTCGGTGGCGCATCGGGAGATTTCATGGTGAATGATCAAAAGAGTGAAACGTATCGCGCGCTGGTTTCATCCGGCAACAATGAACTGGCTAATCAATTGGCAAGCTATACATCGGCCTATTGGGGGCCTCAGTCATTAACCGCACCGTACTATGCCGGAGCGGCCATCGTGTTGTGTTTCCTGATTGGTCTCGCTTTTGCCGATCGTCCCTATGTGGCGTGGCTCGGTGGCCTTGCACTTTTGGGAATCATGTTGAGTTGGGGGAGCCACTTCAGTTCGTTTAACTATTTTCTTTTTGATTACCTGCCCGGCTACAACAAGTTTAGGTCCGTCACGTTCGCTTTGGTGATTACGCTTTTTTGCCTGCCCCTGCTGGGTGCGTTGGGCATTGAAAAGATTCTGGGTACAGCGCTCACACCGGTTCAACAGCGCAAACTTTGGTACGTACTGGGTGGTTCGCTGGGCGTTGTTTTTATACTGGCGATCACGGGCGGATGGGGCAGTTTTTTGCGTTCGGAGGAATATCAACTGCCCGATTGGTTTCGAAGGGCGCTGGCGGCTGATCGCGAGGCCCTGTTCACGGCCGATGCGTGGCGGTCGTTCTGGCTGATGGGGATACCGGCTGGTTTGCTGGCTCTGGCAGTGAAAAATATGGTGAAGCCCGTGTATTTTTTTATTGCGCTGGTGGTGATCACCATTGGCGATCATCTGTCGCTCGATAGCCGTTACTTCTCCAAACAGAATTTTCAGCCCAAGCGTGAAGCCAAATTCACGTTAACAGCAGCCGACCAGGCCATCCTGCAAGACAAAGGCTACTACCGCGTGTATAACCTGAACGGGACGATGGCGGAGGCGAACACTTCCTACTACCACAATTCCATCGGGGGATATCACGGAGCGAAGATGAAACGCTACCAGGATTTGTACGACTCCGCGATCATGGCCGACACCCAGGAGATGGTCAATGACTTACAGCAAGGTGATCCTCACTTCGATCGCTATGGGGTAATCAACATGCTTAACGTTAAGTATATCACCTTTGGCGCAGAGGCAGGTAATGTCATTCCAAACCCCGCGGCCAATGGTCCGGCCTGGTTTGTGTCGCAGGTGGTGCCGGTTAGTTCGGTCAACGATGAACTGGCCGAAACCGGGCGCATCAACACACGGACGCAGGCGGTGATTGACCAAACACGCTTTAAAGTTTCACTCACGGGCACGGCTGATTCAATGGCGACCGTTTCCCTTTTGGAGCAACGGCCCAACTATCTGAAATACGAGACACAAGCGTCAACCGGGGGTGTAGTGGTGTTTAGCGAAATCTATTACCCGGAGGGTTGGGTGGCCACCATTAATGGTGAACCCGCAACGATTATCCGGGCGAATTATGTGCTTCGCGCGCTCGAAGTTCCAGCAGGCAAACAAAGCATCGAGTTTAGATTCGAGCCACGCGCGTATACGATTGGTAACCGGGTTACGCAAGCCTCTTCATGGTTGCTGGTGCTGCTGCTCGCAGCCGTCTTAGGTGTTTCAAGTCGCAGGGAATGACGGCATGATCGAAGAACGCATTCGGACGGAGTTTTCGAAGTGGTTTAAAAGTCGCCCGCTGCTTATAAAAGCACCCGGCCGCATTAACCTGCTTGGTGAACATGTTGACTATCAGCAAGGCGTGGTGATGCCGGCTGCCATTGATCGCCATTTTGTGTTGGCGATGGCGGCAGCGGCAGACGATAAATGCAACATTTTTGCGGCTGATCTGGAGGAAGGCGTTTCGTTTTCGGTCAATGACCTGGCCCCGGGCGAAGCGTGGATCAATTACCTGATGGGCGTGCTGGATGGGTTTCAACGGAAAGGATTTTCGGTTCGTGGTGTGGATTGTGTGCTGGGCAGCACGATCCCGGCCGGGGCGGGGTTAAGTTCTTCCGCAGCGTTGTGCAGTGGCTTTGCCTTTGGTATCAATGAGTTGTTTGGCTGCGGCCTTGACCGCACGCAGTTGGCGTTGATTGCCCAGCGGGCTGAGCACGAATTTGCCGAAGTCCGGTGCGGCATTATGGATCAATACGCCAGTTTATGGGGAAGCCCGGATGCCGTTCTCGTTCTGGATTGCCGTTCGCTGACACACCAGACCCTCAACGTCAACTGGGGCGGGTATGCCTTGCTGTTGATCGATACAAAAGTCAAACACGCGTTGGCATCAACGGAGTATAACCAACGCAGGGAGGCTTGCGCACAAGCGGTGGAAATTCTTCAGCGCCAACTGCCCGGCATCAAATCGTTGCGCGATGTACGCGCAGCCGACCTGCTTCAACACGAGCAGGAGTTGGAGCACGATACATTTATCAAGGCCCTTTATGTAGTCGAGGAAATGGCGCGTGTCAACCAAGCGGTGGATGCTTTGAAGCTAGGTGACCTTCCGGCTGTGGGGCAACTGATGACCGAGACGCACTGGGGCCTCAGCCAGGCCTATGAGGTGAGTTGTGACGAGCTGGACTTTCTGGTTTCCCTCGCCCAGGAAAAGCCCGAGTGGTTTTTGGGCGCCCGTATGATGGGCGGAGGTTTTGGGGGATGCACGCTCAATTTGGTCAAGCTCGGTGATTTAGACCCCATTGTGAAGTATATGACTAATGAATTTCAGCGCGCCTTTGGTCGTGCCCCCGAGTTCTACCCGGTGCGGCTTTCACCAGGTGTTCATTCGGTGTTTTTCTGAAGTTTTAGGCAGCAGGTGTTTGTTTTAGGTTATCGATTTGTCATTTTTGATCTTACCTAACCAACCCTAACTGCTATGCAGCGATTGCAAGCCCTCGACTATACGGTATTTCTTATCTACTTTGTCGTTGTATCATCATATGGCTATTGGATTTACACACGAAAGAAAAAACAGGAAGTCGATTCGAAGGATTTCTTTCTGGCCGAAGGATCGTTGACCTGGTGGGCAATCGGGGCATCGCTCATTGCATCGAATATTTCCGCTGAGCAATTCATTGGTATGTCGGGTTCCGGTTTTGCCATGGGCTTGGCCATCGCGTCTTACGAGTGGATGGCCGCTGCAACCTTGTTGGTGGTAGCCATTTTCTTTCTGCCGATTTACCTCCGCAATAAAATTTATACCATGCCGCAGTTTCTGGCTCAGCGGTATAGTCCAACCGTAGCCACCATTATGGCGGTTTTTTGGCTCTTGGTCTACATTTTTGTTAACCTCACGTCCATCCTTTACTTAGGCGCACTCGCAGTAGATACCATCAGTGGTCTGGGATTCACCGTTTGCGTGGTCGGTCTGGCTGTGTTCGCGATTTTCATTACGTTGGGTGGCATGAAAGTGATTGGGTATACCGATGTCATCCAGGTTGTGGTTTTGGTGGCAGGCGGGTTGGCGACTACCTATCTGGCGCTGGAGTTGGTTTCGCAAAAATTAGGTGGAGAGGGCGTGTGGGGGGCGTTGGGTTTTGTAAAGGAAAACGCAGCCGACCACTTTCACATGATCTTGAACAAAGGCCAGATGATGATACCGGATGGCAAAGGCGGCACGTCAGATGCCTATCAACTGTTACCCGGTTTGGCCGTGTTGATTGGGGCGATGTGGATTGCCAATCTGAATTATTGGGGCTGCAATCAGTACATTACACAACGGGCGCTTGGGGCCGATCTGGGCACGGCCCGGGCCGGTTTGTTGTTTGCCGCCTTCTTGAAGTTGTTAATGCCGGTTATAGTGGTGCTGCCGGGTATAGCCGCATATGTTTTACATAAGAATGGGTTCTTTCAAACCGAAATGCTTGACCCAGCCACGCAGGCACTCCGTTCTGATCGCGCCTACCCGGTGTTACTGAATTTGCTTCCAGCCGGGCTCAAGGGATTGTCATTCGCGGCCCTGACGGCCGCTATCGTGGCGTCCTTAGCCGGAAAGGCGAATAGTATAAGCACCATATTTGTTCTGGACCTCTACAAGAAGTACTTCAAGAAAGATGCTTCTGAATCCCATCTGGTTAATGTGGGCAAAGTGGCCATCATCGGGGCCATGGTTATTGCCATTGTAATGGCACCCCAATTGAGCCGATTTGATCAGGCGTTTCAGTTTATTCAAGAGTTTACCGGCTTGATTTCTCCCGGTGTGGTAGCCATCTTCTTGTTGGGGATGTTCTGGAAGCGGGCCAATGGACTAGCAGCCCTGGTTGCCGCGCTGGCAACCCTGCCGCTTGGTTTAGCTTTCAACGAGTGGATGCCGGCTGTGCCCTTTTTGCATCGCATGGGCTATGTGTTTCTGGTTCTGGTCGCGCTTATGGTGATCATCAGTTTCATCAAGCCAAAGAAAGCGGGCGAGGGTGAAGTGATTGTCGAAAGCGACATGTTCAAAATTTCCGGAGGCTTTTTGGCCGGTGTGCTAATGGTGAGTGGAATTATTGCAGCGCTCTACCTGGTGTTTTGGTAGTGGTTGGCAAGCGAAGAAAGGCCGGGTGATCACCCGGCCTTTTTATATTAGTTCAAACCCTGTTTCATCAAGCGTTCGGCATCGTTGTTCACGGAAAGAATCAATACACACGTAGCTGTACAGAACACGGGGCTGGTGATGCAATGGTGCCCATTCCAGCTTCCGTCATTGTTTTGAATTTTCACCAGTCGCCCGCTCATGTTGTCATACCAGTTTGTCCACTGATTGTCTTTGCCGATGACGAGGCTCTCTCCAGTTTGCAGTTAGCTTAAAAACTCTTCGCCTCCGTTGTTGCCAAACCCCTCCAACACGTCTTCACGCTGCGCCTGAACTTTGGCCGATTGAAACACCTCATACGCGGTTGCATACTTGATGGCTTCATCTTTACCGAAGCCGATTTTCTCAAGGTTTTCGGCTGAAGGTGCTGCGCCCGGTGCCAGTCGGCCGTCACGCGTTGCTTTTTCCATTTCCTCTTTCACCCTTCGTGCTTCTTTTGCACTTGCCCGCGTGGAGCCGGATACGGAGTACAAAACGATCCCGGCACCGAGGTCGGTGTTGACATCACCGGTTTTGGTGTCGTAATTGTTTTTTTGAAAGGCGCGCGCACGATCGAGTGCGTCATCGTCCACATCAGCACCTTGGGCCTGGGCTGCTTCCAATGCATTGGTGGCAAAAGACGATTGCAGCACGCCTGCCCAACCCGAACCGTTCAGGCTACCATTGCGATCTTGTGCGCGCTGAATTTTGACCACGCAGATATCGTTGGCCTGCTTCACCCGGTTTTTTAACGCTACATCGTGGTTCAGGTGTCCGTCCAGTAAGTTGGAAAGGAACTGGGAAGCCAGCACAACATCAATGTTGGTTCCGAGTTTCGTTTGGATTTGTGTTCCGGTTTGGTCGGTGATGGTAAATGAGGATGCCGGTGCATGCTCAATCATGTTCAATGTATAGTCAAGGGCACTGCGGAGAGCCGATTGGTATTCACCTTCGCGCAGGTTGCTGCCACTACGTAACAACGCCATGGCTACCATCGCGGTAGTGGCCGGGTCTGGCTGCACAGCATGCGGATCCATGATGTCCTGCCGATAATGACTGCCGGCCCCCCAACCCCCTTGCGGATGTTGTGCCCGGACTAACCAATCGAGGCCGCGGTTCACCCCATGCGTGACCCGTTCCGGAGTTTTGAAAATAAACATCGAGTCCGTTGATTCTTCACCCATCACGGTGCGAAAGACGCAACCTTTCGGGATCGGCCGCAAAACATGATGAGTTTTGTTGGGTATGAATGCGGTAAGGCAAACGGCCGCCAGCACGGTGGTCCCAGCGAGAACTGACAAAGGAATCCATTTCTTTTCCATGGCTATTGGGTTAATCTAATACCCAGATGCCACGGCAGGCGGGATTCCACACCCCAACCAGCTATTTTTTTGAGGCCACAGTCGCCAGCAGGTTTTCGAGATTCAGCCTTCGGGTATACATATCCAGTGAGCCATCTGGCTTTTGGGGCCAAAGTTCGCGTGGTTTATCCCAATAAAGTTCAACTCCGTTTTCGTCCGGATCATTCAGGTAAATGGCTTCCGACACGCCATGATCGGAGGCCCCCGTCAACGGATAGTCATGATCCATCAGGCGCTGCACGGCCACAGCCAGATCGTGACGGGTAGGGTAGAGGATTGCCGTGTGGAAAAGGCCGGGATAATGGGCGGGAGCGGGCGGTGCGTCTTTGCTGTACCACGTGTTTAGCCCGATGTGATGATGGTAGCCGCCTGCCGAAATGAAGGCGGCCTGATCGCCATACGTGGTGATGAGTTCAAAGCCCAACAAGCCACAATAGAAGTCAAGCGAACGTTCGAGACTGGCTACTTTCAGATGAACATGTCCGATTCGGGTTTGGGCGGGCAACGTGTACTTCATGGCATTTTAATTTCGGAAAGTTAACATCTCCGCTGCCGCCAAAGTTCAACTACTGG
>DAIPHR010000097.1:0-11597 GCA_036771215.1 Cyclobacteriaceae bacterium | reverse complement strand
TCAACCAGGGAGGTTGAACGAGCAACTGATCGAATGATCGGGCAGGGTCCACGGGAGAAAAGCCACGAACGGCATATCGCTCCTTCTTCACCACCACCAGTTGATCGTGAAGCGTTAGCTGCTGCCGGTCAAGCGGAATGATTTCATTCAGCCGGGCATCAACCACACCTTCGAGGGCACCGTTGCGCACGTGATACCGGTCTCCGACCTGGCGGAAATCATCGGCAACCAAAGGTGCAGGTAGCGGTTGACGGTTAGCCACCGCGGCAAGTGCCGACAAGGGAAAGATATGGCGTTTGCCCAGGCGCGTGGTCACGATAAATTCGCCCACCACCTGCACCTGCTCCCAGGCAGGTGGCATCAACTCTACTCCCGTTAGAGAAATAACGCCCCACTTGTTGCCCTGCCGAAAAGCAAGGAATGACTCAACCAGTTCCACCTCCTCAACATTGCGTAGCAATAGCCTGCCACTGGTGTGGTACAGCTCACCTGTTGAGTCAGTCAACGCGAGGAAGTGCCCGGTCGACAGCCACTGACCGCTGGCGCGCGGCTTGGTGAGGCGCCTTATCTGCCGTGAAAACACACCCGCAGAAAGCGACACCAAAATCGGTAAGGTCACGGGTCCGCATAAATAGTCGGTCGTCACATCAGCGAATTGGGCAGGAACAACCACGTCACCCCGCTCATTCACGAATCCGATTTTTCCGCCAGCTGCAAAAGGCAGCAGGTACCCCTCGTTTAGCCGCTGCTCCAGACGAAGCGAGTCGGTCCATGGAAAATCAGGCAATTCGGGTTTCAGGTGAAAAAGAAAGTCTCGCGCTACACGGGACCATCGACTTGCTGGAAAATCGTTAATGAAACCCAGAAAGTGCTCCGGCTCACCATCAGCCGTGCTGATTTCGAAGAGATGCTTTTCTGCTGCCGTGCGAAACGGGTTCTCCGGATATTTCAACCAAAAATCACGAAACGCCTCGAGCGTGCCCACCCGCGAAGCGCGCTCAAACTGCAGGCGATGCAGGCGGCCGCGGGCATCGGCCTCACGAGCCGAACCGGGATATTGCGCCAGATAATTGGCGTACGCCATTTCGGTGTTGAGGCGTAAGGCTTCGGCATAGGCAAGTTCATTGCGCAACTCAATCGCCTCGGGAACCTGCCGGGCACCAGGAAACCCAACGGCAAACTGATGGTACGCAGCCACGGTGTGTTGAGTTCTAGCCCTTTCAAATCCGAGGCTATCCACGCGAAGCTTATGACTTGCTAACCGGGTGCTATCGATCTCATCGCGTCTTAACCGATCGCGCTCACGTGCGTTCTTTCGTGAGTAGGTCACGAGCGATTTTTTAGCCCACCGGTAAGCGGAGTCAACCTGCGCGTCTGGATTTCTGACCGATGCATACCAAACCGCCAGGCCGTACTGACTCACGACATCCAGGCTGTCTTTATTGAGATTTCGCTTCAATAGGTCAAAGGCAGGTTTCCATTTTCCTTTTTCCATCAGCTGACGAGGGGATTTTAGTACCATCACCTGGCTGTAACCATTCAGAAACAGAAGTACCAACCCTGCCAGAAGCCTCATTCGCATGGGGTGAAGATAATTCAAAAACAGCAGTGCGATTCCGTTCGTTGGGGTGAGGGGTTCATGACGAAGCCCGCATGCACGTTCAAAAAGCAGCCCACGCGGCTATGAAACAAAAAGCCCGCCTTCGCTGGAAGCTCTGGCGGGCGAAGTCGGCTATATCAAACAAGACGCTTTCTTAAAAAAGCTCTTCCTGAGCCTCCCTTAAGGTATTTCTCGAATGCGAATGCTTTGTATTTGTCGGCAAAAGCAATGTAAGTGATTAACTCTACTGGCAATCTACCCTTGGTTGCCGGAACATGCCCTGATTGGTGCTTTTCAATGCGGGCAGGAATGTTTTGGGTGCAACCGGTATAATGGTTTCCATCGGAACACTTAAGAACATAAACGAACCACATAAAAACAATTATGACAGTGAATCGGGCATCGCCCTGACGAAGCCCGGCAGGCACGATCAAAACCACCCACGTGGCTATGAAACAAAAAGCCCGCCTTCGCTGGAAGCTCTGGCGGGCGAAGTCGGCTATATCAAACAAGACGCTTTCTTAAAAAAGCTCTTCCTGAGCCTCCCTTAAGGTATTTCTCGAATGCGAATGCTTTGTATTTGTCGGCAAAAGCAATGTAAGTGATTAACTCTACTGGCAATCTACCCTTGGTTGCCGGAACATGCCCTGATTGGTGCTTTTCAATGCGGGCAGGAATGTTTTGGGTGCAACCGGTATAATGGTTTCCATCGGAACACTTAAGAACATAAACGAACCACATAAAAACAATTATGACAGTGAATCGGGCATCGCCCTGACGAAGCCCGGCAGGCACGATCAAAACCACCCACGTGGCTATGAAACAAAAAGCCCGCCTTCGCTGGAAGCTCTGGCGGGCGAAGTCGGGGTGAGTAGATTCGAACTACCGACCTCCACGTCCCTAACGTGATGCGCTAACCGGGCTGCGCTACACCCCGAAACCCAAATGAGGGTGCAAGTATACGACTTTTTACGATTTTGAGGGATAACAAAAAAGGGCCATCCCCGGTCGGGAAAGGCCCTTTTTTGAGCTCCGCTTCGATTATGGCGTTTGAATAAACTCCTCGTAAGTCTTCAATACCAATGGCTGCATTTTGTCTTTCGAGGCAAAGCCGGTCACCTTATTCAGGTGTTTGTCTTTTATCTTCTGGTATTCGGCTTTTGCGGCCGTGAACCGGCTTTCGATTACTTCGAGATTAGATATTTCGGCTGCATTAGGTTTGTAGTAGCTCTGGGCCACCTTGGCATAGAGCTCGGCCATCTTCTCGCGCAACTGCGGCTCGGCTGCTCCAACATAATTGTCACCCTTAGTCACCACCAGCGTTTCTTTCAGCTTGGTCAGCTCATTAATCAGCGGAGTCGCAACCTTGGCTCCGGCCGATCCTTTCGCCTTCACGGTCTCCCCTAATTTGACATACTCATCCAGATTGTACACCATGTAGGCAAGCTCCTGCGACATGTTGAACAGTTTCTTGGTCGTCTCTTCCTGCAGTTTGCGATCAGCCAAAGAAATTTCCGACTTTGGATCGTAGATGATTACCAAATCACTGGTAAAGGTTTCCTTTCCCTTCTGGATTACCACCTTATACGTACCGGCCGGTACCCGGGGAGACGTAAACCCGCCAAACGCAAAGGTCTTGGCCGCTGCCATCTTCGGGGGCTTGGTGTTGTAATTCCATTCGACAATGTTTATGCCTTTTGCTTTGCCAGGTCCAAGCTCCGTGATCTTATTGCCATCGGCATCCTGAATCTCCAACGTCATTTTGCCCAGCGTATGGCGCTTCTTCAAATAGTACATGATCTTCGCTGACCGGCTTGGGTTCTCTCCGATAAACTGGGTTTCAGTGCTTGAGCCACCAAATCCATTGGTTTCCGCGATGATCGTGGGTTTGGTATTAAAGAAGTAAAACTCTTTGTTGAGATTTTCCTCCGTTAGTTGACGAAGCGGGCTGATGTCATCAATGATAACGATACCGCGACCGTGCGTGGCAATGACCAGGTCATTGGTCTTTTTGTGCAATTCAATGAAATGCACGTTAACGGCCGGCATGTTGTTGGTGAACTTGTACCAGTTCTTGCCACCCGTTAGGGTAATGTACAAACCATACTCGGTTCCAAGGAACAACAGATTCTCATTCTCGTAATCTTCCTGGATGTTGCGGGCAAAACCGTATATCTCCGGTGTAGCAATCGACTTCCAGGTGGCACCAAAGTCGGTGGTTTTGTACACATAGGCGGCCTGATCGCCTGTTTGGTAGCCAGTGAAAACAGCATAGGCGTTGCCTTTGCCAAATACGCTCGCTTCAATGTGATAGACCATGGTGTTTTTGGGCAAGCCGGGCACATTCGCCACTACGTTTGTCCACGTTTTCCCACCATCCCGGGTTACCTGAAGGTTACCATCATCCGTGCCTGCCCATACAATGTTCTGATCCAACGGAGATTCAGCAATCGTGAATATTGTACAATGGTTTTCAGCGCCCGAATTGTCGCGCGAGAGGCCACCAGAATCTTCCTGCGCCTGCTTGGCGGGGTCGTTAGTCGTGAGATCCGGGGAGATTTTCACCCACGTCTCACCCATATCATCCGAGCGGTGAACAAACTGGCTGCCGATGTATACGCGGTCGGCCACGTTCGGGCTGGTTGTCAAAGATGCATTCCAGTTAAAGCGCAACTTGGGATCGCCTTTGCCCGCCAGCGGCTGAATAGTCTTGGCCTGATCTTTCACGGGATCATAGCGCCACACATTCTCCGCACCTTGCATTTCAGAATAAATCAACTTCTTCGTTGGATGTCGATAAACCCGATAGCCATCACCTACCCCCACCACGCGCCAATCGCGGGCCTCTACACCACCGGGTGAACTGGACGGGCCGAACCAGCAACCATTATCTTGAAGACCTCCATAAACGTTGTAAGGCTCCTCATCATCTACACTAACATGATAAAACTGCGAGAGCGGAAGGTTCTCCACCATTTCCATGGTTGTGCCACCATCCCACGACCGATACAGGCCGCCATCGGTGGCCACATACATGCGATCGCTGTTGTTGATATCAAACGCAACGTCATGAATGTCCGAGTGCATAGGACCCAGGTTCTTAAATGTCTTGCCACCATCGCGCGAAATAGAGCCCTGAAGGCCGGCCTTTACCACCACATCCGGATTTCTTGGATCGATGGTAATGCGCGAGAAGTAAAACGGACGTACGACCAACCCGAAGTCACCGTTGGTATGTTTCCAACTGGCACCACCATCTTCGCTGCGGTACAAGCCTTTGTCTTTGTCTTGCTCAGATTCGATAACCGCATACAAGATTTTATTATTGGAGGGCGCTACAGCCACGGCAATGCGACCCAGCTTTCCTTTCGGAAATCCGTTGTGAATTTTGGCAAATGTCTTTCCGCCATCGGTAGATTTGTAAAGGGCGCTATTTAGACCACCGGAATTGAATACCCAGGGCTTTCTGCGCACTTCCCAAAAAGCTGCATACACCGTATTCGGATCATTTGGATCCAGAATGAGGTCGCTGCATCCGGTTGTTTTGTCCACGTAGAGTATTTTGTTCCACGTTTTACCGCCATCGGTCGTCTTATACAGACCGCGTTCTTCACTATCATGCCAGAGCGGACCCAGCACAGCCACATAAATTTCGTTGGGATTCTTGGGGTTGACCTGTATACCCGCAATGCGTTCCGACTTTTCAAAACCTATTTTTTGCCAATTGGAGCCACCATCTACCGTTTTATACAAACCATCGCCCACCGACACACTGTTGCGTGTCCAGACTTCACCTGTTCCCACATAAACCACATTGTCCGGATTGGAAGGATCGATTTCGACCGCGCCAATGGATTGGCAGTAGTCGTCAAAAATAGAATTGAACGTAGCTCCTCCGTTGCTGCTTTTCCAAACGCCTCCACCAGCCGTGCCCAGATAAACCACGCGGTCGTTGGTGGGGTGAAGTTCAATGTCGGTTGTGCGGCCACTCATGAGGGCGGGGCCAATATGGCGGGCACGCAAATCGCCAAACAATTCTTTGCATTTGGGTGCGGCATCATGAGAATGCGCCCGGGAAATTGTTGATGTTCCAAGCAACAAAATCGCGAGTAAAGTTTTTTTATTCATAATCTGATAAGTTGATTGACATGAGGCAGGAAAAAAAGAGGCGCAACCTGTTTTCCAAATTGCGCCTCTGTTGATGTTAAAAGTTGTACATCTTCAATTTCAGAATTACTGACCTTCCGGGAATTTGAAAGCCGCAGCGTCAACCGCTGGGTTCAATTCAATGGCTGTAATGGTCAAGGGTTGGCCGGGTTGGCCCTTTACGCCTTGTGACATAGAAAAAGGCATCATCAAACCACTTACTTCCTGATAGTCGCTCATTTTACTTTGCGATACCATTCCCTTGGCCGGGCCCGACTTAATCTCCGTTTCGGTCATCAACGGAACAAAGTTTTCAGCATCGAAGTAGTAGAATACCACATTCTCCGTTTCTTTTCCATCGACCAAAATCGGCTTTTTTACTAATTTGATCTTATACGTCTCGGTACCGTCTACGGTTTCTTTACCCAGTAACTCGGCTTTGTAGCCTTTGCCTTTGTAGTTCAGAAACGCATCCGGGAATTCTCCAATTTCTTTTTTGAAGTTCTCTGTAGATTCCGCATCGCTTTTTTCTGCCTTCATCGTCATGAAATTATGGGACCAAAGCGTAGTGCCATCATACACACCTTGCATGATTACTTTTCCTTGAAACGTGATTTTCGTCATTTGGCGACCGTCCTTCAGTTGGACGATTTCGAGCGGTATTTCCATTCCGTCCTGATTAACCTTGGCCACCATTTTGATTCCATTTAATGAGTTCCACTTATCAACACCCCCGGTATTTTCAAAATACTTGGCAAGGATTTCGTCCGCGGTCTGGGCCTGCGCAACACCGGCCACAAGTGCCAGCGCGAATACGAGCAATTTGGTTTTCATTCTGTTTTTTGGATTGGTTTAAGAATTTGTTTCGGTTAAACGGAAATAATTACAACTTCGTTGCTATTTTTTCTTGTTGTTCTTCAAATCACGCACAAAACGTGCCCAATTGAACGGATTCAGGAAGGGATTGACCCTCGGCTGAAAACGCTCGCTGTAGGAACTTACCTGTTCGTCCATGTAATACCGGTAGTTGGTAGCCCCGTCCATCGGGGTCGTGCGTGCCATCAGGGCCAGCAGCTCGGCATTCAGGTTGCGCTTGTCTAAATTGGTATTGTCCAGCGGGATGTTCATGGCCAAAACGGCCTGCTTAAATACCTCCTCGGTGGGGAATTGAGTTACGATAACTTCCTTCAGGAAAGTGATATCCTCGGCCATTTCCACCACAATGGTTTCATATTCCGGGGCATTTTCGGGCACGATGAAATGCCGCTTCACGTACCCCACGGCACTAATCACCACACTATCGCCTACCAGCACGGGTAACGAGAAAAAGCCAACGGCATTGGTAGGCACTCCGCGGCCGGCCAGCGGTACATATACGTGGGCTCCGGGAACTCCCCGGTCGCTATTGGCCTCCAAAATAAACCCCGAAAGTTGAATTATTCTGCGTTTCTGCTGGGCTTGCACACCCCCGCCCGAGAACAACAAAACCCCTAAAATCGCAACAAAAACCGCAATCGACCGCATCATGGGGGGTAAAGATAACTGCCAAAATGAATAACCGCTAGCGGGCCAAAAGTTCTTTCCGCCATGCCGATTTATTTACTTTTGAACCTGTGAGGTTGAAGCACTTTAATATCGATCCCGGAGCGCAGATTTTCCTCGCCTGTTCCGATACCGCCCGGCTGCGCATTCTCCAACTCATCCTCACCAACGGGGAAATGTGCATCACCGACCTGGAGACAATTCTGGAATTCACGCAAGCCAAGACATCCCGTCACCTGATCTACCTGAAAAACTCCGGCATCCTCACTTCGCGCAAATACAACCAATGGGTCTTTTACCAGGTGAAAGATGAGGTGCTCGATATCATCCGCCAGATGTTGCAGTTCCTGCAGCGCGACCCTGTCTTGCAGAGAGATCAGCAGACCTTCAACACATTATACAGCAACCGCGAACTGTCGCTGAATAAAATCAATCTGAAACCACGTAGCGCTCCGCTATAAATCATGCCTGTTTCCAGCTTGTTTTTTGACCTCGATCATACCTTGTGGGATTACGATACCAATTCCGCCCGCACGCTGCGGCAATTGCATCAGAAATTCTATTTGCACGAACGCGCGGTGGACATTGACAACCTGATCCGCGTGTTTCACCAAGTCAATACGCACCTGTGGGATCTTACAGACCGGAATCTGTTGAACCGCGATGCCATCCGCACCGAACGCTTTCATCGCGTGCTAACGGCCCTGGGTATCGATAACTTCCGGTTCTCCCTCGAGTTGTCGGAATACTACCTCGCTGAATTGCCCCGACAATCCGAGTTGATGGGCGGGGCACGCCAACTGCTCGAGGCCCTGCAGGGCCGGTTTACGCTGGTGGTGATTACCAATGGCTTTGACGAAATTCAGGGAACAAAAATTGAATCGGCTGGTATCGGGCATTTTTTTGCCGATGTCGTGACATCGGAACGGGCAGGCGATAAGAAGCCAAGCGCCCAGATTTTTGATTATGCGCTGAACCGGAACAGCCTTCTGCGCGAAGAAGTACTGATGGTGGGCGATAATTTGCTCACTGACATTGCCGGAGCCGCCAATGCAGGTATTCGCTCGGTTTACTTCAATCCGCAGCGCAGCGGCACCCCCCATGGCGCCACCTATGAGATCAATCACCTGGATGAACTGATGCCCATCTTATCGGGTTTGAATTGAGGTGATAAGTCCACATTTCTACACCGTCTTTTAGTAGTTTTGCGTCCCAAATCCTTTCATCATGGCAACCGGTTTTTTCTCTGTTCCCACTCCTAAAAACGAACCTGTACTCAGCTATGCCCCCGGCAGCAAAGAGCGCGCAGCCCTGCAGCAAGCGCTCCGGGAAGCACGCAGTCAGGTGCTGGATATTCCCATGTACATCGGCAGTGACGAGGTGCGCACCGGCAAGAAAAAAGCCATTTCGCCTCCACACGATCATCAGCACGTACTGGGCTATTTCCATGAGGGCGATAAAGGTCATGTGGAGCAGGCGATTAACGCTGCCCTGGGGGCAAAAGACCTCTGGGCCAACCTGAGTTGGGAAAATCGGGCGAGTATTTTCCTAAAAGCGGCTGACCTGCTGGCCGGCCCCTACCGGTTTAAGATGAATGCGGCCACCATGTTGGGCCAATCCAAGAATCCGTTTCAGGCGGAGATCGACTCGGCCTGTGAGTTGATCGACTTCCTGCGCTTCAATGTCTATTTCATGAGCGAAATCTACCGCGACCAACCGGAGTCATCGCCCGGCATCTGGAACCGCATGGAGTACCGGCCACTGGAAGGATTTACGTTTGCCCTTACCCCTTTCAACTTCACCGCCATTGGCGGCAACCTGCCCACCAGCATGGCGCTGATGGGTAACACGGTGGTGTGGAAACCGGCCAACACCCAGATTTATTCCGCACAGGTGTTCATGCAAATTCTGCGCGAAGCCGGCTTGCCGGATGGTGTCATCAACCCCGTGTACGTCAGCGGGCCGGATGCTGGCGAAGTGATTTTTAATCACCGGGATTTTGCGGGCATCCACTTTACCGGCAGCACCGGTGTGTTTCAGAACATCTGGAAAACGGTAGGCAACAACATTCACAAATACCGCAGCTACCCGCGCATCGTGGGCGAAACGGGCGGGAAAGATTTCATCGTGGCGCACAAACGCGCTCATGCCAAACAGGTAGCAGTGGCCATTTCGCGGGGAGCGTTTGAGTTCCAGGGGCAGAAGTGCTCGGCCGCTTCGCGCTGCTACATCCCGTCTAACCTGTGGGATGACGTGAAGAAGTATTTGCTGGACGATCTCAAGTCGATGAAGATGGGTGGCACCGAAGATTTCGGAAACTTCATCAATGCCGTGATTGACGAGAAGGCCTTTACCTCCATCACGGGCTACATCGAAAAAGCTCGCCAAAACCCGCTGAACGAAATTATCGCGGGCGGCAAGTACGATAAATCGAAAGGGTACTTCATTGAACCTACCGTCATTGTCACACAAGATCCGTCATCGCTTACTATGTGCGAAGAAATTTTCGGGCCGGTAGTCACGATTTACGTGTACCACTCCGAAAACTTTGAGCAAACGTTGGAACTGGTGGATCAAACCTCGCCTTATGCGCTCACCGGTTCCATTTTCTCACAAGATAGATATGCCGTGGAGTTGGCCACGAAGATGCTCACGAACTCGGCCGGCAATTTTTACATCAACGATAAACCCACCGGTGCGGTGGTCGGGCAGCAGCCATTTGGTGGCGCCAGAGGCTCGGGCACCAACGACAAGGCTGGTGCCAAGGTGAACTTGTTGCGCTGGGTCTCGCTGCGCACGATAAAAGAAACTTTTGTAACGCCAACGGATTACCGTTATCCGTTTTTGGAGAAATAGTGGCTCTCCATGTACGTTCAACTGTCACGCGTTCAATCGCTAAGTATCTCAGCACATATCTTTTCAGCGATCTGGTTGACAATAGGTCTGTTTAATCGCCCGTGCCGTGAAATAATATCCCTTTCCTCAATTAACGCAATCAAATGACATCTAACCTGGGTGCGCTTTTTCGGCCTTTTACTAAAATGATCATCCTCTAATTCAAATGAATAGTTATCGATAGCCGTGCTACCTGATAACATAACACCTATGAAACAACCTTCATCAAGGAATACTTGACTATTCGAGATAACCAAAGTAGGGTGATTTTTGCTGCCTCCCGGCAACGGAAATGAAACCTCAACTATCTCACCCCTTTGTACTGACATCTTTCAGAAAATAGAACCTTCTTCCTCCCCTTCTAAAAAGGCGTGCAGAGTCTTAGATGAAATTTTAAACGAGGCTGACTTAAGTTCGCCTCCATTAACGATGCTCCCTTCCTGAGAACTGTTGGCGCTCTCATTGTAAGTCCATTTCTTCTTATAACTCAACCATACCAATAACCTGAGTTCTTTTTGATAGTCTCCTGTCAATGTGTTTGATTGAGTACTCATTTTTTAGTGTTGTTACCTCTATTAAATTCTTCAACCCGTTTTGTAATTTCATCTACTATGTTATCCCTTAGGCCTTTAGAAACATCAGCTAACCTAATGAAATGCGGGACTGTAAGAAATATTGTGTGTGAGACTTTTGCCGTTTGTCCATCTCGACTTTGTATTGCAAAAGAGATTGACACTGTTTCTTCTTTAACATTTATTTCTGCGATGTCAGCAAATAATGATACCTCATTAGAGTAATCAAATTTTACTAACATTTTCTTATCATTATCCTTATTCACTTTATTTTTTTAATTCGATTTAGCCATGTAAGTTTTTTTTGAAAATTACATGGCTACCAATACTCAAATGTACATCTTTCCTCAAAATACCCCCAACGGCCTGCGTGTCCCAAGGTTGGGTCAAGAAATTAGATTTTGATCTCCGAGCTACTGAAAAACGCCAAACCTCGAAGAAGGGTCATGGTGTAATCAATTGAATTCGTTTTAGTGCCAAACCTTTTTACCTGTTTTGCAAGTTTGTATTTATTTTGGTTCTGGTAAAAAAGAAAAGGAAATAAAAAAGACAGTAACTTGCCGTAACCGCCTGATTATCAAGGTTCCCCCAGCTGGATCCCGGATCTCCGGGACGCCCCTCTGAATTAATCCCGCGCATTGGTCTAAAAAACAGTCAGAAAAAAAATCCCGCTTTCGCGGGATCTCTTGCTCCCCCTGCTGGATCCCGGACCTCCGGGACGACCCTCTGATTAATCCCGCACATGCGGGACTCTAACCTCCCGTCCCGATAGCTATCGGGATCGGGATGAGCCAGTTTTGCCTCCGGAACAAAATCAGGGTTTGCCAATCTTTCGAGGAGAT
>DAIPHR010000096.1:0-11720 GCA_036771215.1 Cyclobacteriaceae bacterium | reverse complement strand
TCCACCTCCCGTATCTCAAAATCGCTGCCGCGGCCAAAGCGGATCAGCTCGCTCATGCGGTAGCGCTCCAGCGTGTGGAGGTCTTTCAGTTCAAAATCACCGACCAGGATTTTTAGAATCTCAAACTCGTAGCGCTCGCCATAGTTGACCAGGCGATACTTCTTGCCCACCCGCAGCACATCAAACGCCAACCCCGCCATATCAGACCAAATCTTCTTCGCGCTCCAGCATGAGAATGCTGGCCTGCGGCACAATGAAGTATTTTTCGCCTTCGTACATCACCTCAATGGCGCCCTTCTGCAAAAAAATAGCCAGGTCGCCTTCCTGCGCCTGCAGCGGCAGGTACTTCACCTGCTCCTCCTTGCCCTTCCAGATTTCGTCTTCATCGGCCGGCATGGGCAGCGGGTAGCCGGGCCCTACTTTAATCACGTAGCCACGCTGAATTTTTTCCTTCTCCTGCACTCCGGGCGGCAGGTACAGGCCGCTTTCCGTGCGCTCCGATTCCTTCACCGGGCGGATGAGCACGCGGTCGCCCACCACAATCAGCTTTTTCAGTTTATTGTCGGCTGTCACTTTCATGGTCATGCGGTTTTAACCCTGAAACAAATCGGTTTGTTCTTCCGAGCGCCCCAGTAATTTGGCGTCTATGGATTTGGAGGCCTTGGCCCCCAGCTTTTTCAAATCTTCCACCTTGCGAACTAAATTACCACTGCCCACGGAGAGCTTCTTCATGGATTCCTCGTAATACTTTTTGGAGGAGTCGAGGTGGCGACCCAGCGAAATGAGGTCTTCGGTGAAGTTCACAAATTTGTCGTACAGGTCGCCCGCCTTATTCGCAATGTCCAGCACGTGGCGGTTCTGGTATTCCTGCTTCCAGACATTTTTGATCAGCTGCAGCGAAGGAATGAGCAAGGTGGGGCTCACAAAGACAATGCGTTTTCCCAGCGCTTCTTCATACAAACTCTTCTCGCTTTGAATGGCCAGGATGTAGGCTGGTTCAATGGGAATGAACATGATGATGAAGTCGAGCCCGTTGTCGGTAATGTTTTTCTGGTAGTTTTTATCCGCCAGGCCTTTCATGTGCTGGCGGATGGAGGCCAGGTGGGCTTTGAGCGCCACGGTTTTTTCTGCGTCCGTCTCGGCATTCACAAAATTGTTGTAGGCCGTTAAGCTCACTTTGGAGTCGATGATCACGTGCTTGTTCTCCGGCAGGCGGATGATGACATCGGGCCGCAGGCGGCCTTCGGCTGTGGTGAACGATTCTTGCACCGTGTACTCGCGGTCGCGCTCCAGGCCGGATTTTTCCAAAATGCTTTCGAGGATGAATTCACCCCACGCGCCCTGCGCCTGGCTGTCGCCCTTCAGGGCGCGCGTCAGGTTTTCGGCTTCGCGCGTCATCTGCACGTTCAGCTTTTGCAAGTTCTCCAGTTGCTGGCGCAACGCGGAGTTTTGCCCGATGGCTTCCTTGTGGGTGTTCTCTACTTTCTTTTCAAACTCGGTTATTTTTTCGCCCAGCGGTTTCAGCAAATCAAACAGGTTGGATTTGTTCTGTTCGGTAAACCGCTTGCTCTTTTCTTCGAAAATATCGTTGGCGAGGTTCTTGAACTGGGCGGCAAATTTTTCCTGTAACTCGGTCAGTTCGTTTTTGCGTTCGGCCAGGCGTTCCTCCAGGTTGCGGTAGTCGGCCTCGGTGGAGGCCAGGCTGTTGGTGAGTTCCAGCACCTGGTTTCGGGCTTTTTCCAGGTCGGCTTTGAGCTCCTGTAGTTGGGTGGCCAGGTTGCGGTTTTTCTCCTGCTCGGCCAGGTAAGCCGCAGTTTGGTTTTGCGTTTCGGCCAGGCTGCGCGCCCGCGCAATGAACCAGCCGAGCACGACCCCAACGACTGCACCTGCCAATGCGATAACTACTTCCATTGCGGGCAAAGATAACGGTAAAACAACGAGTACGACAGTGCTCACCTGGGCGCGTTTTTCCTGAAAAAGAGTAATGTTCATTTACACCGCACGGGATTCTTTTTTGATATTTAAACACATCATTTAACTTTAAGCAATCTGAATATCTTTTATAGTATGATTAATCCATCGGTTCGTGTTCCTGTCGGGAAGGTTTTAGTGGCAACGTGCTTTGCGTTCCTGGTTTTTTTTGACAGTCGTAGCCAGATTCGGTTTGTGCCCGGCTATGTTATCCTGTCGGATGGAGCCCGGGTGGAATGTCTGATAAAAGATGAGGGCTGGGCATACAATCCAGAAACTTTTGAGTTTAAGCGAAATGAACAAGCAGCTGTAGAACAGGGGACTTTGTCTTCAGTCACAGAGTTTGGTGTGGGTGACAAAATGAAATATGTGATCCGGAAGGTAGATATCGATCAGTCCTCGGACAATCTTGACAACATGAATAATGACCCGGCTCCGAAGTGGAAGTCATCGACAGTTTTTCTTAGAGTGCTGGTGGAGGGTGAAGCAAATTTGTATTTGTTTAAGGATGTAAGTGTGACCCGTTTCTTTTTTAGTCTTGACAATGGAGACGTTAAACAGTTGGTGAATAAGCGTTACTATGCAAAGTCGCGCGAAGTGGCTACAAACGACTTGTTCAAATCGCAACTTTCAGCCGCGTTGATTTGTGGTGAATCGCCCAAGACGAGTTCACTGCGGTATGCCGAAGGTAGCTTGATTGAATTTTTCCGATGGTATAACAATTGCGTGGACGGGAAAGCCACAGCCTACGAGGCCGAAGGCAAGGGGCGTGTCCGGGTAAAGGCCATAGTTGGGGTAGCGATTTCCGAACTAACTGCTTCGTACCCCACGGTATTTGGAAAGACAGAAGGTCTGTTTGGTCCGAAGCCTACCTTTACGGGCGGATTGGACGTTGAGTTAGTGCTGCCCACAAATAGAAACAAATGGAGTGTTTTTCTGAGTCCGGCTTACCGAAGTTTTAGCGATGAATATACAGTAGGAACAGACAAGTTTGCCACCACCTACAACTCCATTGAAGTTCCGGTTGGACTTAGGTATTATATGTTTTTAAATGATAAATCACGTCTGTTTGTAAATGCCGCATATGTTGCTGATGTGCCCATGAATTCCAGTATTACGCTTGATCAACAGGTTTTTGTCATCAAGTCACGGGCTAACTATCTCATCGGAGCCGGATACCAAGTCAATCGGTTTTCAGCGGAATTTCGTTTTTACACACTGCGAGATGTTTTGAAAGATTACGTTATCACCAATGACTTTAAGAATTTCTCCTTGCTTGTCGGCTACAACTTGATTAAGTGAAAGCGTAAAGGCCGGGACGGTTATGCCCCGTATTGATCCAGAATATGCTGGCTGATGATTTTGTAGAGCGCGGCCAGTTCGGGGTCGTCTTTCAAAAAGGCCATGTGGCGGTCCAGTGTTTCGAGGTCGCCCCTGCGGGCCGGACCGGTTTGCGCCTGGCTGGGCGTGAGGCTCTGGAGTTTGTCAAAGGTCTCGCGCAGGAGCGGGGCCAGCAGGTCTTTGGGCAGTTGCTGGTGTTGCAAAATCTGGTGGCTGATGGCGAGCATGTGGTTGGTGAAGTTGGACGCAAATACGGCCGCTACGTGCAGGGCCAGCCGCTCTTCCGGAAAAATGCGTTGCACGCGGTGGCTGATGGAGCGGGCCACGTCTGTCAGGATATCCAGCGTTTCCTCCTGCAGGGTTTCGATGAGAATGGGGGTGGTGCGCAACTCCACTTTCTTGGTTTTGGTGAAGGTTTGCAGCGGATAAAAAACGGCTGTGTGGGCGGCTGCAGCAAATTGCAACACGTCCAGTGGCTGGCTGCCGGAGGTGTGAACGAGAATGGCCTCGTCCGGCAAGATCACTTCGCGGGCGACTTCGGCCAGCGCATCGTCACTCACGGCCACGATGAACAGGCGCGAGGGGCTGGTGGAGAAATCGAGCGTGGCCTTTACTTCGGCCTGGTAGAGGCGGTTGGTGAGCGCCTCGGCATGTTGGGCATGGCGGCTGAACACTTCCTTTACCACATGCCCGGCATTGTCGAGGGCGGGGGCGAGGTGCCAGGCTACATTTCCGGATCCGATGAAGCTGACATTCATATTTTCGGAACTTGATGTGATCTCAACACGGCCGGAAAGATACGCATATCATGACGGTTCGGGCTACGCTCGGTGTGTTTGTCGGCCGGGTGCTGTTGGGGTCGATTATCTTGTTTAGTTCTTACAGGTTCACCCACTTTAACCTCAGGCTGTTCAAGACTACACTCACCGAACTGAGGGCCATCGCAGCTCCGGCAATCATGGGGTCGAGCAAAAAGCCATTGATGGGATACAACACACCGGCCGCCAGCGGAATGCCGATGATGTTATACACAAACGCCCAAAAAAGATTTTGACGTATACCCTGTACGATGCGCGTAGAAAGTTTCAGTGCTTTCGGAATGGCGTTGAGATCGGATGTGATGAGCGTCATCCGGGCTACATCCATGGCAATGTCCGAGCCGTGGCCCATCGCCATGCTGATATCAGCTTGTGCGAGGGCCTGCGAATCGTTAATACCATCACCCACCATGGCCACCACTTTACCACTGTCTTGAAGTTTTTTGACAAAGTCGGCTTTATCGGATGGCGAAGCCCCGGCCTGTAGAGAGGATAAGCCGGTTTGTGCGGCAACAGCTTCTGCAGTGGCGCGATTGTCGCCCGTAACCAGGTGTACTTCAATGCCGCGTTGTTGCAACGTGTGTATGGCGGCCCGCGAGGTTTCTTTGATGCGGTCGGCAATGGCCACCACGGCCAACACCTCGTTGCGGGTGGCAAAATAGATTACCGTTTTCGCGGCCTGCTGCCAGCGCTCCGCGATTGCAGTTACGTCTGGGCCGATGCTGACTTTGTTTTCTGTCAGTAATGGTGCGTTGCAGGCAAAATAGGCTTGATCGCCCAGGCGGCCGGCCACACCCTTACCCGTCAGGCTTTCAAAATGGTCGAGTGTCTGCCACTGAGCACCGTTCCGCTTCAAATGATCGGCAATTGCTCCGGCCAGCGGGTGCTCGGATTGCATTTCCAGCGACAGAAGTATGTTCGCGCAC
Organism: Cyclobacteriaceae bacterium; assembly: GCA_036771215.1. Taxonomy (GTDB): domain Bacteria; phylum Bacteroidota; class Bacteroidia; order Cytophagales; family Cyclobacteriaceae; genus ELB16-189. Next base: position 6,664 of record DAIPHR010000096.1, on the reverse strand, counting down.
GATGCCGCTGTACCGGGCGTCCAGTAAATGTCCGTCACCACGGGTTTACCTTCGGTGATGGTTCCCGTTTTATCCAGTACGATGGCATTTACCTTTCGTGCGAGTTCCAGGCTTTCCGCATCTTTGATCAAAATGTTGTTTTCCGCTCCGCGGCCCATCCCCACGATAATGGCCGTAGGTGTGGCCAGTCCCAACGCACACGGACAGGCGATGACCAGCACCGTGACCGAGGTGAGCAAGGCGTGGGTAAAGGCTTGCTCGCCCCCGATGATCATCCACAAGACAAATGTTACCAACGCGATGAGCATCACTGCGGGAACAAAAATTCCTGCCACTACATCCACTTGTTTTTGTATTGGAGCCTTGCTGCCCTGAGCCTCTTCTACCCTTCGGATGATCTGGGCCAGCAGCGTGTCGCGACCAACCTTTTGGGCCTGAAACCGAAAGCTTCCTTTTTGATTGATGGTGCCGGCAAACACACGATCACCCGTTTTTTTCGGCACCGCTATCGGCTCTCCGCTGATCATGCTTTCGTCTACATACGAAGAGCCGCTGAGTACTTCGCCATCGACTGCAATTTTTTCACCCGGCCGCACCATAACAATATGCCCCACGTGTACTTCGCGCACGGGTATGTCGTGTTCAGCATCATTGATCACCACGCGCACCGTTTTGGGTTGAAGGCCCATGAGTTTTCGGATCGCAGATCCGGTGCTGGATTTGGCCCGATCCTCCAGCCATTTGCCCAGTGAAACAAATACGATGATTACTGCAGCAGCTTCAAAGTAAACGTGTGCAGGTAATCCGCGACTGTGCCAAAATTCGGGAGCCAGTGTGTTGAATGAACTGAAGACGAACGCAATGCCCGTGGAGAGCGCCACGAGTGAATCCATGTTGGCTCGCAGATGCCGTGCTTGTCGCCAGGCGTTCACGAAGAAATGCCGGCCAAAGAAAAAGACAACCGGAGCCGTAAGGAGCATGGAAACGTGGTGACCATACGGCAAATCCATGAAAAACATGCCGATGATCACTACCGGCAATGTGAGCACAGCTGACCAGATGGTGCGTTGCTGAAGATTTTGAAACTGACGCTGCCGCGCTTCCTCGGCACTTCGTGTGGGGTCTTCGGTGGCCACCACCAGATCGTAGCCGATGGAGCGCACGGCTGTTTGAAGGGCCGATGGTCCTACCAGGCTGGGGTCGTAGTCGACCAGCGCGGTTTCATTGGCGTAGTTCACGGTGGCGTTAGCCACACCAGCCGTGGCCTTGAGCATGGACTCCACGCTGGCCGCACAGGCTGCGCAGGACATCTCAAGTACGGGAAACGTTTGGCGTGTGAGGTTGCTCATGGCGACAATTGCAGCAACCAAAATTCGGGGAAATTAGTTTGCGGTGAAAGGTGAACGTGAGGAGATGATCTGACATGATCCTTTTTTGTACCGCTTCGCCTGTGAAATTTCGTTTCCGGCAGGATTACCTACGGTGATCCCTTTTTTGGGAGAGCTTAAAGCAACCCAAGTCGCTTCGCTTCTTCTGTTGTTGGCGGTTACTCGCTGAAACTGCGTTTCGCTCGTTCCGCCACCAACAAAAAATCCCGCTGGCGCGGGATTCTTGGTTTGCTTTGCAGAGGAGGAGGGATTCGAACCCCCGATCCCCGTGAAGGGATGCCGGTTTTCAAGACCGGTGCAATCAACCGCTCTGCCACTCCTCTGTGTTCAAATGATACCCTTTTCTTTCAGGTACCGATATCCTTTTTTGGACGGGTGCAATTCCAAAGGCATCCCGTTGGGATCAACCGCTTTGCCACTCCTCTATTGTCGGCCGTAGCCTTGGCGAAGGCCGATTTTTCTCGGGCTATCCAAAAATTTAGGACTGCAAAACTAACTGGATTTTCTGTTTTACAAAAAGCTACCGCGAGGCCTTTGCTTTCCGGTTGGTTTTTTTTTCGGCATCAATAGCTTGCAATTTTCGGCCGTAGTGCAGGCTGGCGTTGATTTCATAACCAAAAAGAAGTACGATGGTAAGCAGTTGAATCCAGATCATGAGCGCCAGCAAGGCGCCTATAGAGCCATAAACCTTGTTATAGCTTCCGAAATTAGTAACGTAAAACGAGAAACCGTAAGAAACCCCGAGGCAGGCGAGTGTTGCCAGGAAGGAGCCCACGGAAAAAAAAGACCAGTTGTAATGGATGGCCGGCCCGAAGTAGTAAATACAAGATATGACCAGAAAAAACATGAGAAAAATAATGAGGAACCGGATGACGAAAAGCACCTGTATGGTGTAACTATCCATACCCCACGCAGTTACCAGATGAACGTTGGCGGTAACATACTCAAGTACCAGTTGGCCTACGATTAGCAATGTTACCGCGATGATCAGCGCCAGCGCCAGCATGGCCGTAAGGCTGAGGGCTGTCAGCTGCATACGCCAGAAACTTCTGCGCTCCACGGTGCGGTAGCACGAATTGAAAGCCCGCATGAGGGCCATCATGCCGTTGGTGGCCAGGTACACGGCAAACAAAAAACCAAAGGTGAGCAGCCCGCCCCGCTGGTTGTTCACAATATCCATAATGGTGTCGGCCGCCACACTGCTCATCGAGGGCGGCATTACCTGGCTGAGAAAGTTGAGCACGCTCTGGTGACTGATGGCCGGCAACAACGTGGAGATGTACGGAATCAGCGTGAAGAGAAAAATAATGGCCGGAAAGATGGCCAAAATGAAATTGAACGATACACTGTTGGCGCGGTCGAGTATTTCGTCTTCGTTGATGTTGTGCGTAAAGATTTTCAGAAACTGGTAGAGCGACAGGTTTTCGTACTTCCGGAAACGAATCTTCTTCAACCAGCCGCGGCCGCTGCGGGCGGATGGAATTTGCAGAATTCGCTTTCGGATCAAGTAGCGCATAGCCTTATCCGAAATAGGGTTTCAACGTGTCGTCAAACACTTTGGGAGGTCGGCAGGGGCGCCCGGTTTTCTTATCGACAAAGGCGAGCAGGGTTTCACCTCTGTTGATCAGCTTACCGGCCGCATTGGTGATCTCATATTCAAACCGGATGCGTACGGTGGGCTTTTCCCGGATGGTCACGCGCACGGTGAGTTCATCATCGTACAAGCCGGCTGCAAGAAAAAACGAATGATTTTCCAGTACCGGCATCATTACACCCATGTCCTCCAATTCTTTATAGGTGAGCCCCAGTTGCCGTAAGGCCTCTACCCGCCCAACTTCGTAGTACATGGCATAGTTACCATAATATACGTACCCCATTTGGTCGGTTTCACCATATCGAACGCGCACCCGGGTTTCGGCTATATACATATTACTTCGCCAGTCGGGCTTTACGTTGTTCGATGGTTAAGGCGCGCTGGTAGGCGGCCGCATTTCGGTTGTGTTCGCTCAGTGTCTTGGCAAAGTTGTGGTAGCCACTGAAGTCTTCTTTGGAGCACATATACAAGTAGTTGTGGTGCTCATACTGGAGCACGGCATCGATCATGACGATACCGGGCATGTTAATAGGCCCGGGCGGTAACCCTGCATTTTTATAGGTGTTGTAAGGCGAGTTCACTTCTTTGTGTTTGTCCAGCACGCGCTTGATGGAAAAATCACCCGTAGCAAAAACAAGCGTGGGGTCGGCCTGCAGGGGCATGTTTCTTTTGAGCCGGTTAATGTATAAACCGGCAATGCGTGGAGCTTCATCTTCGCGGTGGTTTTCGGCCTGAACGATGGAGGCCAGCGTAGAAACTTCAATCGGTGTCAGCCCGAGTTCTTTGGCTTTGGCTAACCGGCTTTCGTTCCAGAATTTCTTGTATTCACCGTACAAGCGCGCAACGAGTTCGTCCGGCACAATATTAAAGTACACCTCATAGGTATTGGGGATGAACATGGCTATGATGGTTTCCCGGGTGAAGCCTTCGGGGTTATTGGTAATAAAGCGTTCAAGGGCTTCGTCAAATTCTTCCGGGTGAACACCCAGGTTGCGGGTGACCTTCTCGCTGAGTTCGGTGTACTTCCGCGCGTTGGTAAACGTGACGCGAACAGGTTCCTGCCGGCTAGCCATTAACACTCCCAACGCCTGAAGGTTGGTCATGTTTCGCCTCAACACAAATCGACCGGGGTTGATCTTGCGATCGTAGCCTTTCAGCCGGGCCAAGAAACTGAACGACACCATGTCGTTCACAAACCCGTTTTTCCCTAAATCCTCCTGCAGTTTACGAAAGGTTGTGCCCGGGATGATGATGACTTGCCGGTCATCCTGATCCACTAAAATGTTCGGTGTATAGCAAATCTGATAGCCGTAGAAAACGAATGTGATCAACAGCGTAGAGGAAATCAGGTAAATCGCCAGTTTTGTCTTGCTTACTTCCTGCATAAAAAAATCATACTTCAAAAATACAAAAAGTAAGGTGCTTACCTTTGCTGCATGGCGGCCGAGTTGCTCAAGATTCATCCGGTTAATCCCGAGCCCCGGAAAATTTCGCGTACAGCCGAAGTACTGGCTGCCGGGGGGATTGTGGTATACCCCACCGATACCGTGTACGGCATCGGATGCGATTTGCACAACAGGCGTGCCGTGGAGCGGCTCTGCCGCATTCTGGACCTTAAACCCCACAAACTCGACCTGAGTTTTATCTGTTCGGATCTGAGCAACATTGCCCTATATGTGAAGCGAATCGATACGCCCGTTTTCAAGATTTTGAAAAAGGCGCTGCCGGGGCCGTACACGTTTATTTTTGAATCGAGCAGCGAAGTGCCCAAAATTCTGGACATCAATAAAAAGACGGTGGGCATCCGCATTCCGGATCATCCGATTCCGCGGGCGATCGTTCATTTGTTACAGCGGCCGCTCATCACGAGCTCGGTCAAAGACGATGACCATATCAAACAGTACACCACTGACCCCGAAGAAATGTATGAAGATTTCAAACACGTGGTGGATATGGTAATTGATGGAGGCCCCGGTGGCCATGTGCCGTCCACGGTGGTGGACTTTACGTCCGGTGAAGGTGTGGTGACGCGCCAGGGATTGGGCGATTACAGTTTGTTCGCATGAAGCGTGTTTGCGTTGAGCCGCATTACCTGCCGTCACTTGAATTTTTTTGTGCCGTTCGGGATTTTGATGTCCTCCGCCTGGAAGTCAGCGAGCATTTTGTGAAGCAGAGTTACCGCAGCCGGTGTAACGTACTCACGGCCCAGGGCGGGCAGATGCTGTCCATTCCGCTCACGGCTAAGCACGGCAAAGTGCCGCTGCGCGATGTGCAACTCGATTACAATCCGAAGTGGCAGGCGAATCACTGGCGCACGCTGGAATCGGCCTACCGCAAGGCACCGTTCTTCGAGCACTATGCACCCGATCTGGAGCCCCTGTTCAGGCAACGGCCGGTTTTTTTGGTTGATTTCCTGATTCCGCTGCTGTCATTCTGTCTGCATTCGCTGGGGTGGAATAAAAAACTGGAATTAACGTCTGTGTATGAAGCCGGGATAACGGATGATGCAGACCTGCGCAACCTCATTTTGGCTAAGAAATCGTTTGAGGGCCGGCCATTTTATCGACCTTACCTGTATTATCAGGTGTTTGGCAAATCATTTGTACCCAACCTCAGCGTTTTGGATTTACTTTTCTGTGCAGGTCCCGAGGCGAACGCAGTTTTAGCACGATCGGCAGTGCCGAAATGAACAAACGCAATGGCGGCTGTGTTTGGAAGAAAATAGAATTTGCGGTGGCCGTCCCTCGCATTGATAAATCTGACCGAAAACTTTACATTTACCGAGATTCTCCGTGACTATGGAAGCAAAATTTTCGAACCGTGTTAAGGAAGTTATTTCCCTCGCCCGGGAAGAGGCCCTTCGCCTCGGCCACGACTACATCGGCACCGAGCACCTGATCCTGGGTATGATCCGGGAGGGAGAAGGTGTAGCGGTAGCCGTGTTGAAAAAACTGGGTGTTTCGTTGGACCAGCTCCGCAACGAGATTGAAAAAGTGAGCAAGGGCACGGCAACCGGACAGGTGAAAAACCTGGCTCAGATTCCGCTCACGAAAGTATCGGAGAAGATTTTGAAAATCACCTACCTCGAAGCAAAAGTGTTTAAAGCGCAGTTGATTGGCACCGAGCACGTGCTGCTGTCCATCTTGCGCGATCCCGATAATCTGGCCACGCAAATCCTCAACCGGTTTGACGTGGAATACCAAACCGTAAAAGAAATGCTCGAGTATCAACAAGATCAGCCCATGGCGGCTTCGGACACTGACGATCCGGATGAAGAATCATCGAAAATGTTTGGCGGAGGTTCGGGTGGCAGCGGATCCAAAGAGAAAAAAGGAACCGAGAAGTCGCGCACTCCGGTGCTCGATAACTTTGGCCGCGACCTGACCAAACTGGCTGAGGACAATAAACTCGACCCGATCGTAGGGCGTGAAAAGGAAATTGAGCGCGTAGCGCAGATTTTGTCGCGCAGAAAAAAGAACAACCCGATTCTGATTGGCGAGCCCGGTGTGGGTAAAACCGCCATTGCCGAAGGGTTGGCGCTGCGCATCATCCAGAAAAAAGTGTCGCGCGTGTTGTTTGGCAAGCGCGTGGTTACGCTGGACCTGGCCTCGCTGGTGGCGGGTACCAAATACCGCGGTCAGTTTGAAGAGCGCATGAAGGCGGTGATGAATGAACTGGAGAA
>DAIPHR010000095.1:0-11882 GCA_036771215.1 Cyclobacteriaceae bacterium | reverse complement strand
ACCGCGGCATCCATGTACATCATGGGCAGATACGTGGCGGCCGACAAAAAGCATTCATACTTTTTTTCCTTAATGGCTTTAAAGTAAATGTCAACGGCATAATCCGTAGTGCCGCCACCGGGCGGGGTCTTCCAGCCGATAATGCCCGGGTAACGCAGGCTGCGCACATCTACACCATACCTTCGGAAATAATACTCACACCACAACTCACCCGCCAGCTTGGTTATGCCATATACGGTGGTGGGGTCCATAATCGTGTATTGGGGAGTATTTTGTTTCGGAGTGGTCGGCCCGAAAGCAGCAATGGAACTGGGCCAATACACTTTATGGAGCTTCAATTCATGGGCAGCCTCCAGTACAAAAAGCAGGCTTTCCATATTCAACTTCCAGGCCCACCGCGGGTCTTTCTCTCCGGTGGCGGAGAGCAAGGCGGCCAGGTGGTAGATCTGCGTCACCTGGTTCTTCTTAATAAATTCGAAGAGCTTGTCGCGCTGCATCACGTCCATTTTCTCATACCGGCCCTCTTTGAGCACGCCCTGGGCATCGCGAATGTCCGATGCAATAACATGATCGGGGCCATAGATTTTTCGCAGACCGTGGGTGAGTTCTGCGCCTAACTGACCGCCTGCTCCAATCAACAAAATGGTGGTTTGCATGTACTGGATTTGGGGGGCGAAGATAACAGAGATTTAAGAAAATAGCCGGGCGCATCGTAGCTTTGCCCCATGTCGTTTCCGGACTTCCTGGTGTCGAAGAAGATTGATGCCGCCCGCTTTGCGGCCGCAGAACCGGACGTTTTTAAGGAGTGGGCAGATTTGTTTGAGCAGATGCACCCCAACAGCTTCACGCTGCAGAAGCTCAATCTGATCAATGCCGTTCGCAGGAAGTATTGGCTGGGACTTGACCCACCGGGGACCCCATCGGGTGATACCCCAAAACGCCCCGCCCTTGTTAAACCGAAAATCAGTTAATCATGTATACCACCCTACAACCTGTTTTGCAAAAGGAACTCAATGCCATTCGCGAAGCGGGGCTCTTTAAGAAAGAACGAATCATTGTCACCCCGCAGGGAGCAGACATTCGCACGGCCGATGGGAAATCGGTGATTAATTTCTGTGCGAATAATTACCTGGGCCTGTCATCCCACCCCCGGGTAATTGAAGCGGCCAAACGCGCCATCGATACGCATGGCTTTGGTATGTCGTCTGTTCGTTTCATTTGCGGCACGCAGGATATTCACAAGGAGTTAGAAGCGAAGATTTCTGAATTTTTGGGAACGGAAGATACCATTTTATATGCTGCTGCGTTTGACGCCAATGGCGGTGTATTTGAACCCCTGTTTGGTGCCGAAGATGCCATCATCAGCGATGAGCTCAACCACGCGTCAATCATTGACGGTGTCCGGCTGTGCAAAGCCATGCGATACCGGTATAAGCACAATGACATGGCTGATCTGGAGCAGCAATTGGTTGAAGCTCGCAAGGCAGGAGCAAAGCAGATTATTGTTGTTACCGATGGTGCCTTTTCGATGGATGGTACGATCGCCCAACTCGATAAAATATGTGACCTGGCCGACCGATTCCAGGCATTGGTGATGACCGATGAGTGCCACTCTACCGGTTTTCTGGGGAAGACAGGAAGGGGAGTGCCCGAATACCGGGGTGTACAAGGCCGGGTTGATATCATCACCGGTACGCTGGGCAAAGCCCTGGGTGGAGCGTCCGGAGGGTTTACGTCCGGCCGAAGGGAAATCATTGAACTGTTGCGCCAGCGCTCGCGGCCCTATCTGTTCTCCAACACGCTGGCACCCAGCATTACCGGGGCCTCGATTGAGGTGTTTAACATGTTGAGCGAAACCACCGCGCTGCGCGACAAACTCGAACGCAACACCCAATACTTCCGCAGCAAAATGACGGCCGCTGGCTTTGCTATCAAACCCGGTGAACATCCGATTGTACCCATTATGCTCTACGAGGCGCCATTGGCCCAGCAGTTTGCCGACCAGTTGCTGGAGAAAGGGATCTATGTGATCGGGTTTTTCTACCCGGTAGTGGCCAAGGGGCAAGCTCGCATTCGGGTACAACTGTCGGCTGCCCACGAGCAACACCACCTGGATAAAGCGATCGCGGCCTTTACCGAAGTAGGCCGGTCATTGGGCGTGATCAAGTAGCCTCTCATGGAGGTATTGTTTGAGGATAATCACCTGATTGCTGTCAATAAGCCGGCCGGTTGGCTGGTGCAGGGGGATAATACAGGGGATACGCCACTGGCTGAACGGGTCAAACAGTACATCAAAGAGAAATACCGGAAGCCGGGCGAGGTTTTTCTGGGCGTCATTCACCGCCTCGACCGCCCGGTGAGTGGCGTGGTTTTGTTTGCCCGCACATCGAAGGCGCTGGAACGCATGAATCAACAGTTCCGGGAACGGGAAACCCAAAAAACGTATCGGGCAGTGGTGGAACGCAAACCAGGCAAGCCGGAGGATACGCTTATTCACTGGTTAAGGAAGGACGAATCAAAAAATAAGACTGCCTGGTTCACCCGGGAGACGCCCGATGCACTTCGTTCGGAGTTATCCTATTCGATCCTGGAAGAAGCCAATGGATTTTACTTGCTTGATGTGAGGCCCGTTACCGGTCGTCCGCATCAGATCCGGGTGCAATTGGCGGCCATCGGTTGCCCCATTGTGGGCGATTTGCGCTATGGCGCCCCTTCTGCGCTGGATGATGCCCGGATTGCCCTGCATGCCCGCAGCCTCACGTTCATTCACCCGGTTTCGAAAGCGGCCACCGCTATTAATGCTCCGTTACCCGATCATTCCGTGTGGAATCAATTCACCAGTTTTGCCCGATGAATTGGATGCAACGCCTGCAGGCCCGCTGGGGTCTGTCCCCTGCACGGGTGATTTTGGTTTTATTGGTTTTTGCCTGCACCGGATTTACCGTGCTTTTTTTGAAACGCCCGTTATTCAGATTCCTGTTTAATGAGATTGAAATTCCGCTCTGGGCCAGCGTGGTCTATTACGTGCTCATTCTGCCGGTCTATAACGTCTTGCTGCTGTTTTATGGCGCTATTTTTGGTCAATACCTGTTTTTTTGGGATTTCGAAAAGCGCTTTTTTACTCGTTTGTTTTCTATCTTTAAAACTAAAACAAAATCATCCGTATGAAGAACGTTCTCTGGCCCGTTTTGATCATTGTCATGGGTTCCTGCGCTTCACACAAGTATGCCGCTCATTTTCAAATTGTGAAGCCGTATGAACCGTTGTATGCAGAAGCGAATACTGTCCCGGGTTCAGCCCCTAAGACCATTCGCCCGGCTATTCAGCCAGAGCAACTCACTGCGTCAACCGAAATCGTGCCGGTTGTGACAGAATCGACCCCGACTGTTGACGTGCGTAAGACCTATATTCAAATGACCAAAGCCGAGCGTAAGGAACTGCGGCAAAATCTGCGGTCGGCATTGAAGGCTTCTGTGGCCTCATCGAAGTTGTCTCCTGAATTCTCAAAAGCATCCCAAGGCATGGACCCGGATCTAAAGTTGGCGGCCATTTTTGGCTCCATTGGAGTGGTGGCCCTCATCATTGGGGGAGATGTGTTCGCAATCATTGGCGGCATTGCCATGATCGTTGGCGTGGTCTTCTTCGTAAAGTGGCTGATACGTCAGTAACGGTATTTTTACCATCGGATCTACGCGTAACCCCGTTCAGGATTCGGCAAAACAAAGCCACCAAATGAAGTGGCTTTGTTTTTGGAGATTGAAAAATTTATGCCTTCACGCCATCGGCCAGCAAAATCACGTGATCGCGCAGTACCTCCACCACGCCACCTGTGATCATCAGGCTTTGTTTGCCATCCTTTCCGGTTTTATACTCGACCGAACCTTCCTTCAGCAAACTCACCAGCGGAGCGTGATGATTCAATATCTGAAAGGAGCCATCGGCACCAGGGAACGTGGCCGAGGACACTTCACCCTCAAATATCTTTTTCTCAGGTGTTAGGATTTCCAGGTGCATACGCAACTTATTTTGCTTCCGCCATCATCTTCTCACCCTTCTCGAAGGCTTGCTCAATGCTACCCACGAGGTTGAAGGCACCCTCCGGCAGGTGATCACCTTCGCCATCCATAATCATATTGAAGCCCTTGATGGTATCCTTAATATCCACCAATACTCCCTTCAAACCAGTAAAGGCTTCCGCCACGTGGAACGGCTGTGACAGGAAGCGCTGCACGCGTCTGGCACGGTGCACCACCAATTTGTCATCATCGCTGAGTTCGTCCATACCCAAAATGGCAATGATGTCCTGAAGTTCCTTGTAGCGTTGGAGCGTCAATTTTACCCGCTGTGCGCAGTTGTAATGCTCTTCGCCCACGATGTCGGCACGCAAAATACGGGACGTAGAATCCAGCGGATCAACGGCCGGATAAATTCCCAACTCGGCAATTTTACGGCTCAATACCGTAGTGGCATCCAGGTGCGCAAACGTGGTAGCCGGGGCCGGGTCAGTCAAGTCGTCAGCCGGAACGTATACCGCCTGTACAGACGTAATGGAACCGTTTTTGGTTGAGGTAATTCGCTCCTGCATGGCACCCATTTCGGTTGCCAGCGTAGGCTGGTAACCTACGGCCGAGGGCATACGGCCAAGAAGGGCTGATACCTCGGAACCGGCCTGTGTAAAGCGGAAAATGTTGTCGATAAAGAACAGGATGTCGCGGCCTTTGCCTGTGCCATCGCCATCACGGAAATATTCAGCAATGGTTAGCCCCGAGAGTGCCACGCGAGCGCGGGCTCCGGGCGGTTCGTTCATCTGACCAAACACAAAGGTTGCCTTTGACTCGGCCAGGCGCTGGTGATCCACTTTCGAAAGATCCCAACCGCCAGCGTGCAGCGATTTCATGAATTCGGGCCCGTAGTCAACGATACCCGCTTCGATCATCTCGCGCAGCAGGTCGTTACCTTCACGGGTGCGCTCACCCACACCGGCAAATACAGATAATCCTGAGTAGGCTTTCGCGATGTTATTGATCAATTCCTGAATCAATACGGTTTTACCCACACCGGCTCCACCAAACAAACCGATCTTTCCACCCTTGGCGTAGGGTTCTATCAAGTCAATAACCTTGATACCGGTGAACAAAACTTCGGCTGAAGTCGATAGATTTTCAAAGCTGGGTGCCTGGCGGTGGATGGGAAGTGAGCGATCGCCTTTTGGCTGTTTAATGCCATCGATGGCTTCACCTACCACATTAAACAGGCGGCCTTTGATGTCGTCACCAATCGGCATGGCAATTGGGGTGCCGGTATCGGTCACCTTCATGCCACGAACCAATCCTTCGGTTCCGTCCATGGCAATGGTGCGTACGCGGTCTTCACCCAAGTGTTGCTGGCACTCCAGCACCACACGGGTGCCATCGGTCTTCGTTACTTCCAGAGAATCCAAAATGTTGGGCAGTTTGGAACCGGGCTCGTCAAAAGCCACGTCCACAACCGGACCGATAACTTGGGTGATTTTGCCAAAATTCGCCATTGCGTTTATGAATTGTAGGTGTAGATGGTTTATTAACTAAATGATTTTGAATCAGTTACGAATGAAATCCACTGCGTCCAAAATCCGAGCGCAAAAGTAGCATATTCAGGGTCTCAGGCAAAGGTTTTGCGGCCCATTTTGGGCCCTCCTTTAGCTGGCCTTCAGCTCGATACGAAAGGTGGTTCCCAGGTTTTCTTCTGAGGATTTAACGAATATCCTCCCCTCGTGATAGAGTTCAATTATCCGTTTTGCCAGGGCCAGTCCAAGACCCCAGCCGCGTTTTTTGGTGGTGTAGCCCGGCTTGAAAACACTGGCCAGGCTGCCTTTGGGGATGCCCTTGCCGGTGTCCGAAATATCAATGAAGACTTTGCTGTCGCTGCCGCGTAAGATTTTGATGGCAATCGTCCCGGTGTTGCCCATGGCATCAACCGCATTTTTGCAGAGATTTTCAATAACCCATTCAAACAACGGGGCATGAATTCTAGCCTGTATGTTTTCGGATAGCGTGTAGAGTTCGAACGTAATCTTGGATGATACGCGGGGCCGCAGATACCCCACTACATTGGTGATGAGCTGGTACACATTTTCCGATTTGAGCACCGGGGTTGATCCTATGCTGGAAAAGCGCTCGGTGACTACCCGCAGTTTCAAAATGTCTTTCTCAAGTTCGTCCACCACGCCTTTGCCCCTGATCTCCGGATCATCGCGGAGTACCTCAAGCCAGGCCATTAGCGAGGATAGCGGAGTGCCCAGTTGGTGGGCCGTCTCCTTGGCCAGGCCCACCCATACGCGGTTTTGTTCGGCCACGCGCGAATAGTTAAAAGCCAGGTACGAAATGAAGGCGAAGATGGCGATGACCGACAGCTGAATGTAGGGGTATGCCATCAGCTGGCTGAGCAGGAATGAATTTTTGTAGTAGAGATACTGGCGCCCAAATACTTCATTGTTCTCGTCCTTCAGCAGAATCTCAATCGGTGGGTAGGTTCGCTTCATTTCCGCTAATTGCCGATTGAGGTAATCTTTTTTCTTTTGGGCCGACCAGGCGGAATCGACCGGAAGGTTGATGTAGCTGAGAATATCACCCTGCTCACTCACCTGCAGCGTGGGGATGGAGTGATTTTTCAGGATGATTTCCTCCCGGATAAACAGAATGTTGTTTTCCGCCTCGTTAATGGTGTATTCCAGGGCGCGGGCAAACAGGTTGATTTGGTTGCGTTCGCGTTCTTTGAGTTGGTCAACCAGCACATCGGTATAATAAATAGACCCCACGCTGATCACCACCGATACGATGAGAATAATCCACTTCAGGTTCGTGTTGTCCTGATAGAATTCCATGGATGCCGGGGTGTTTTTACTGGCCATGCGAACCGAAAGTAAAGAAAAAAATCTCTCCGGATCGGGAGAGATTTTTTTGGTGTCTGAGGGTTTGGCTGGTCTAGACCTTCGTCATGAACCACTTGGCCAGCACCTTGTAGTTTACCTTAGTGCCCGTCATCAAAATGCCTACGCGGTAAATGCGGCCGGCTATCCAGGTGGTGAAGATGAAGCCGCCAACCAACAGCACCATGGATAAAACTAAATCCGATGTGGGGACATCGTAGGCAATTCTACCAACCATCGCTACTGGTGATGTAAAGGGTATGATTGATAGCCAATAGCTTACCGTACCATGCGGATCTCGTACAATAAACATAAAAAGCCCCAGGTATCCTATCAATAATGGAATCGTAATTGGAAATTGGAACTGTTGAGACTCTTGAATTGATTCTACTGCGGAACCTACTGCTGCGAAAAGGGCACCATATAGCAAATACCCCCCCAGAAAGTAGAACAAGAATACTAGGGCGATTTTCAAAAATGGGATTTGACTCAGGTTTTGAAGAAACTCAGGACCTTGATTGCTCTGCTTTGCTATGACCTCTTTTACCTCTTCATCGCTGGTGCTTTCAATCACTTGCTCCATCGCTTGTTGCTGGGGCATTTTTAAACCGAAATAACCCAATACTGACGTAGTAACCCCAAATATCAACACGATCCAAATTATGAACTGCAACAGCCCAACGGAAGCGATCCCAATTATCTTTCCAAGCATGAGTTGGAATGGCTTCACTGAAGAAACAATCACTTCGACAATCTTGGAGGTCTTTTCATCAATGACGCCCTGCATAATTTGGATTCCGTAAATGAGTACAAACATGTAAATGAGTATTCCTAAGGCCATACCCAGACCACTCTTGATTTGAGTATTACTGGATTGTTCTTGGCCATCCTCACTAAGATTAATCTCCTGTAGATTAACCTCGGTTGTTCGAATATCTTTTAGAGTTTCCTTGTCTACGTTGTACTTCTCCATCTTCGAATCTTTCACTAAATCTGTTAGCATGGAAGTAACGTTCCCAACTTTTTCCGGACTTTGGCTCTCCTTTGTGTATAGTGTTATTCCCGTTATGTCGCCTATTGACTCCGCAGGTGGGATATACAGCAATCCGAAATCATCTGACTCCATATACGCAGCCTTGACCTGAACAATTGATCCTGAAACGGGCACAATAGTCAGTCTCTTGTTAGACTCCAATTTAAACAGTTGACTTTCGTCCAGTACTTGAAGGGTATCAGGCTTGGCTTCGTTTACTTCCTGAATCATCACATAAACCAACACGCCCATGATGGCCGGGATAATCAACGGCACCAAAATGGTCGTAATCAAAAACGATTTTTTTTGCACGCGATTCAAAAACTCGCGCTGAATGATCAACCAAACTTTGTTCATATCTCGGTGCTTTTCGGTTTAGGCTTCTTGTAAATGTTTGCGCAAGGCCTCATCACCTTCGGCTTTCACCAGGTTGATGAAGATTTCAGCCATGGAGGGTAGTTTTTGTTCGAAACGGAATACTTCGGTTTGAGGCAGCAACTCGTGCAACAAGGCATTGGGCGAACTGCCCTGATCTGCTTTTATCAGCGTTTCGAAATGATCACCTTCCAGTGTTTTTTGCGACACCAGTTGGTGACCCACACCCGAAAGCCGGAAATTGCCCCGATGCTCAACTACGTAGGTGTTCGTCTTGTAGCTTGCTTTTACGTCCTTTTTGGAGCCCTCCAACACTTTCTTTGACTTGTTGATCATAGCTATATGATCGCAGAGCGACTCAACGGTCTCCATTCGGTGGGTGGAGAAGATGATCGTGCTACCGCGTTCTTTCAATCCCAGAATCTCATCGGTAATCAATTGGGCATTCACCGGGTCGAAGCCGGAGAATGGCTCATCGAGAATAATCAATTTCGGCTCGTGAAGGACGGTACTGATAAACTGCACTTTTTGTGCCATACCCTTCGAGAGGTCCTCTACTTTCTTATTCCACCAGTCCTTAATCTCAAATCGCTCGAACCAAACCTTAATGCGTTGAAATGCATCCTGCTTGCCCAAACCTTTTAATTGAGCCAGGTACAGGAGTTGGTCACCTACTTTCATTTTTTTATAGAGACCGCGCTCCTCAGGCAGGTAGCCGATCATTTCCACGTGGCCGGGCTTTAATTTTTCTCCAAAAATTCGAACTTCACCTTCATCGGCATTAATGATCTGATTGATGATTCGGATCAACGTGGTTTTGCCGGCCCCATTGGGCCCCAGAAGGCCATAAATAGATTTTTCCGGAATGGTCAGACTCACATCGTCCAGGGCGGTATGATTTGAGTACCGCTTTGTCACGTGTTCAGCTACAAGTGCTTCCACAAGGCAGGGGTTTATGTTTAGTTTGAATAAGTAGCAAAAATAGGAAGAGAATTACACGGTCAAACTCCGCGGAATGTTTATTCAACATCAAAACAGGCAGCTACTATTCGGGACGCTCGCGGAAGGTGATCTTGCCCATGGATACGTCAAGGTCAAAGACCATAGCATTTTTTTGATTGCCGGAATACGCAGCATTGGCGTAGGTGTTGTCGCCAATCTTTTTCAGGCTCCGAACCAGGTCAATGCTGCACAACCACGAATCCGACAGTTTAACCAGGACCGGAACGTCTTTTGACGGAAGCCGAATAATCAGATTGCCAGCGCCTACCGAACCCTCCACCATCCGTGGATATTCGGTTTTGTCGCTGAAATCCAGCAGCATGTTGCCAAAACCGACCTCGGCCACCACAACCTGCGCGTTGGCTAGGTTGATGTGTTTGGCCTGTAATGAGCCCATATCCACCTTGACGAAGAAGGTATCCATTTTCACCTTATTGGGTTCTGCGCTGTAGGAAAGCAGAACATCGGCTGTTCCGGTCCTGATCTTTAACCGCTCAACTGCGAGACCACTCAAATCGATATCAGCATTACCGAGCCCATAATCCAAATCAAGTGAATAGGGTTTGGTTTCGGAGAGATAGAACTTCCAGACCTTACCATCTACGGTGCGGTTTTCGCCACCAAAAACCTGATACGATATTTTTTGGCCCACACCTCTCTGATTAGCCTGGTCCATGGCTATCTTCACGAAGCATACATCGCCCCGCACATCTTGTGTGAGGGAATGCGCGTATTCTTCTGCTTCCTGATTGCTGTAGATGTCAAGCAGTTCTTTGTTCTGGCTGGGCCGAATGAAGCAGTTGCCGGTTTTTGCTTTCAGCTGCAAGGATACCCGTTTGCAATCGTCCGATGCACCAATGGAAAATTGCTTTTTGATCTGGGCGGCTGAACCCAGAGACAATAGACCCCCAATACCAATTAAAACAAACGCTTTCATTCATTTATTGTACGGCTGCCCACCCCGCAGGGTTGTACCCGTAACCATATCCTTACGTTTTTATTAAGCGAAAAAAAACCCATAACTGGGTTATACGGACGGCTTTGTCCAAAGTTTCGAATGGCTTAAAATATTTTTGTTTGTTGAACGAATTAGGTGCTAAGACACCCAAACGGTGAACAGTTTTAGCCAAAATACTCTTTCATACGCTCGAAAAAGCCCTTTTCGCCAGCCTCTGGACTTGGCTGAAAGTTCGGAGATTGTTTGAGTGACTCCAGCTTTGAACGCTCTTCGGAGGTCAGCCGCTTGGGGGTCCAGACATTTATGTAAACGAGCTGATCTCCGGTGCCATAACCGTTGAGGTCGCGCAAGCCCTTGCCACGCAGCCGCAGAATCTTACCGCTTTGCGTTCCGGGGTCAATTTTGATCCGCACTTTGCCGCTCACGGAAGGCACTTCCACCGAGGTGCCCAGCGCAGCATCAATAAAACTGATGTGCAGATCATAAATCAGATTATTGCCGTCCCGTTTGAGCATCTTGTCTTCAACTTCCTCGATTTGAATGAGTAAGTCGCCCGGCACCCCACCGCCCGGGGCTTCATTTCCCTTGCCAGCCATCGAGAGTTGCATACCATCGCCCACCCCGGCCGGCACGCGCACCGAAATCACGTCTTCTTTGCTGACTAATCCGGAGTTATCGACCCCCGGAGGGCGTTTATCGATGATCTGGCCTGAGCCTCCGCAACTCGAGCAGGTGCTGGCAGAGACCATTTGGCCGAGCATCGTGTTCACCACCTTGCGCACCTGACCCTGTCCCTGGCATGCGGGGCACGTTTTGAAAGTGACACCATCGGCCTGAACCAGGCGGTTCACTTTAATTTTTTTCTCTACACCATTGGCAATTTCTTCCAGTGTCAGCTTCAGTTTGATGCGCAGGTTGGAGCCTTTGCGAGTTCGGCTTCGCCCGCCTCCTCCGCCAAAGAAACTGTCGAATGGACTCCCGCCTCCAAAAATGTCACCAAACTGGGAGAAGATGTCGTCCATGTTCATCTCGTGGCCGCGGAAACCGCCATTGCCACGGGAATGACCAAAACGGTCGTACTGGGCGCGCTTGTCCGCATCGCTCAACACCTCGTAGGCCTCAGCGGCCTCCTTGAATTTCTCTTCCGCTTCTTTGTTGCCCGGGTTTTTATCCGGGTGAAACTGGATGGCTACCTTCCGGTAAGCCTTCTTGATTTCGTCAGCGCTGGCCGATTTGGTAACACCGAGGATTTCGTAATAATCTCGCTTGCTCATAAGAGGTGAATTATTGACCTACCACCACTTTGGCGAAGCGAATCACTTTGTCGTGGAGCAGGTAACCTTTCTCCACCACGTCTACGATTTTTCCTTTCAACTTTTCTTCCGGAGCCGGTATTTGGGTAATGGCCTCATGCAGGTCGGGATTGAAAGCTACGGCAGGTCCGGCCTCCATGGGCTTCACCCCGTTTTGGTCAAGTAATTTTTTGAACTTGTTGTGGATCAGTTTGAATCCCTCGGCCTCTTTATCGGTCAGGCCCGCAAATGATTTTTCGGCCCGTTCGAAGTCATCTGCAACGGGAAGGAAGTCGCGCAAAAGTTTTTCGTTGG
>DAIPHR010000094.1:0-11900 GCA_036771215.1 Cyclobacteriaceae bacterium | reverse complement strand
CAACCGCAAAAAACTCCTGATGATTCGTGCAGGCATAGGGACGAAAGAAGCGAACGCCTCCCTCCTCCATCTGGGCACAAACCCGATCGGCCCACTGATCAAAAACATCCAGCAGCTCAGCATCAAAAAAATCAAACTCATTCACCCGGATAATATTCTGAAGGCGCAGCGCGTGCGCCATTTCATGAAGGCCTACGTTGGTTGTGCCGGTTGGCTGCAGGTAGCCCATGACAAAGCTGCGCCACGAGAGTACGATGGTACGGTAGGCCGGATTAACCTCACCCCGGTGATACCGTCTGGTAATCTCTGAATAATAATCATCCGGGTAAATGAGTATGCGGTTGAAGTGCGCCATAAAAACCCGGGGTAACCCAAACGTAAGCTGAACGGCTGAAGCCGCGATCAATACCTTCATCTCATCCGTAACGCCACCGAAGTTTCGCGGAATGAAATACTTGGAGAAAATGAAATACACGAGTTTGCGTTCAAACTTTCGCTTATGATCTGGTGTCAACTGATTATAGTAGGGGAAATAGTTTTTCAGGATCTCCTTGAACCGCAAGGGAACCGGTGTAATGATTGTGCGCAGGGGAGCCGCGCGTTTGCCTACATACCGATAGCCCTCCTGCACCTGGTGGCGGTAGTAGAATCCGGCCGCCAGTACGGCCATCGCCAGCAGGCTCAGCCACATGCTACACCAGCTTTTGCAGGAGTGATTTCATGGAACACGTTTCGGCCAGAACGTTCTTGACCGCGCTTATGCTGAGGCGTTCCTGCTGCATGGTGTCGCGATGGCGTATGGTCACCGTATCGTCCTGCAGGGATTGATGATCGACCGTTACACAATAAGGCGTCCCAATGGCATCCATGCGCCTGTACCTGCGCCCGATGGTGTCTTTGTCTTCGTAATAGCAGCGGAAGTCCAGTTTGAGATCGCTGACGATCTTCTCCGCTTTCTCCGGCAGGCCATCTTTCCTCACCAGGGGAAGGACCGCTACTTTGTGTGGTGCCAGCGCTGGCGGTATGGACAGCACCACGCGCTCATTCTCTTCGCCTCCGGTACCCAGCTTCTCTTCTTTATATCCTTTCGACAGCGTGGCAAGGAACAGGCGATCCAGACCAACCGAGGTTTCTACCACATAGGGTATGTAACTCTGGTTCAACTCGGGGTCGAAATACTGCAGTTTCTTACCCGAATACTTCTCATGATTTTTCAAATCGAAATCGGTGCGGCTGTGAATGCCTTCCAATTCCTTGAAGCCCATGGGAAAATTAAACTGAATGTCGCAGGCCGCGTTGGCGTAATGGGCCAGGTTGAGGTGGTCGTGGAACCGGTAATGGTCCTCCCCCAGTCCCAGCGACTGATGCCATTTCATTCGTTTCGCCTTCCAATACTCATACCATTTCATTTCTTCGCCTGGGCGGATGAAGAATTGCATCTCCATCTGCTCAAACTCCCGCATGCGGAAGATGAACTGCCGGGCCACGATTTCGTTGCGGAACGCCTTTCCGATCTGGGCAATACCAAACGGAATTTTCATGCGGCCGGTCTTTTGCACATTCAGGAAGTTGACAAAAATACCCTGGGCGGTTTCCGGGCGCAGATAGATTTTGCTCGCCTCCTCGGCAATGGAGCCCATTTCGGTTGAGAACATCAGGTTGAATTGCCGTACGTCCGTCCAATTTTTTGTGCCGGAGATCGGATCGGCAATTTCAAGGTCAACGATCAACTGCTTCATGGCGGGCATGTCGTTGCTCCCCATGGCCGCTTTGAGCCGCGCGTTGGTTTCATCTATTTTCTTCTGATACTCCAACACCCTGGCATTCGTGCTGACGAACATGGCACGATCAAAATTCTCGAACCGTTTGGCAGCCTTTTCTACCTCCTTCTCAACCTTCTCTTCCATTTTGGCAATGGCATCTTCGATCAGCATATCCGCACGGTAGCGCTTTTTCGAGTCCTTATTGTCAATCATGGGGTCGTTAAAGGCATCCACATGGCCGCTGGCTTTCCAGGTGGTCGGGTGCATGAAGATCGCGGCATCAATCCCCACAATGTTGTCGTGCAGTTGGGTCATAAACCGCCACCAGTACTCTTTGATGTTATTCTTCAATTCAACACCGTTTTGCCCGTAGTCGTAAACGGCACTGAGGCCATCATAAATTTCACTCGAAGGAAAAATGAAACCATATTCCTTTGCATGGGAAATCACCTTCTTCAGCGCGTTGTCGTCTTGTTGTGCCATGGGGCGCAAAGGTAGATCGTCTGGAGTGCATTTGCCAAACAACAAGCCGGATGGATTTCCACAAAACGAAAAACGTACGTGATACACAAAAACGCTACCTTACCACTTCTTTTACGGCTTACAACAGAAACGGGCAAGCATGATGACCTGGAAACGAATAGGGGTTGCGTTAGCCTTATCACCGACAGCCGGTGGTTTATTGCGGCAAGCCGCACACGTGGCCCGGCTGTTTCAAGCCGAATTGTTTATCATCCACGTGGGTAACGTTACACCGGAGGCCCGGTTGGCGATAGAAAATCTGGCTGCCACCACAATCGTTGACAATGAGCCGGCTTATCAGTTCTGCTGGGAGACGGGTGATCCGGTTTCGAAGGTGCTGGCCGTGTGCAGTAAAAACCACATCGATTTGCTGGTAGCCGGAGCGTTAAAAAAAGAGACTGTTTTCCGCTATTACCTCGGCACTGTTGCACGCAAAATCATGCGCAAGGCAAACTGCTCGGTGTTGATGGTAACCAACCCGGGTGAACGGGTCAGCTATCAGCATCTGGTGTTCAATGCCGAGGACAGCCCCTACAGCCGGAAGGCCCTTGAGGCTGCGTGTTGGATCGGGCGAAAAGAAAAAAGCAAATGGCTGCACGTTGTGCGCGAGTTGAAAATGATGGGGCTTGCACTGGCCTCGTCTGACCAATGCACCGAAGAAGAATACCATGATATCCAGCAAAATTTGCTTCATGATGAAATGAGTGAAGTCGAGAAGATGCTGGCCACCGTGCCGCACGAAGGCCTGAAGGTGAATGTCAAAGTGCTATCCGGTAAATCAGGTTTTGAACTGGCACGATTTGCCGAGCGGAAGTCGGCCGACCTTTTAATTGTGGCGGCCCCGGAGCGAAGATTTTCGCTTTTCGATCGTGTATTTCCGCACGATCTGGAGTACATATTTGCTGATTTACCCGCCCACCTGCTGATTGTGCACAGCCGAAAGGAGGCCCAAAATGGGTAAGCTCGAGCAGCTGGACGTGATGCTCTTGTTGATTCAATTAGGCATCATGCTGCTGGCCGGACGCCTGATGGCCGAAGCTGCGCGCAAACTGCAGCAACCGGCCGTGGTAGGCGAATTACTCGCGGGTATTCTGCTGGGGCCCACCGTGCTCGGATTGATATCGCCCGAGTGGTTTCACAACCTCTTTCCGCACGAAAGCAGCTCCGGTATTGTGCTCTCCGGTATTGTTCAGATGGCCGTAGTGATGCTGCTGTTTATAGCCGGTCTTGAGGTTGATTTACACATCGTATGGCAACAGGGGCGACAGGCCATCTACACCAGCGTATTCGGGTTAATTATTCCTTTCGCCTTTGGCTTTGTAGTTCCGTATTACTGGCCGGGGCTGTTTGGTGGCGAGGCCGAATCCATGCGCCTGCCCTTTGCCCTGTTTCTGGGAACTTCGATGGCCATTACCGCCCTGCCCGTCATTGCCCGGGTGCTGATGGACCTGGGCCTTTTTAAATCACGGATGGGCATGCTCGTGATTTCTTCAGCTATGATCAATGACGTTGTCGGTTGGTTGATTTTTTCGGTGATTCTTGGGTTGATCGGAAAAGGCAACCAGCACTTGTCACTGGTCAACACCGTGCTGCTTACGATCGGGTTCACTGCCATCATGCTCACCCTCGGTCGCGGCCTGCTCAACCGGGTGCTGCCCTGGGTGAATAAAAAACTCGCCTGGCCGGGTGGTGTGTTGTCGTTATCACTGGCGCTCTGTTTTCTCGCTTCGGCTTTCACTGAGTTCATCGGCATTCACGCCATATTCGGTGCATTCATTATTGGCATTGCCCTGGGCGATTCGGAGCATTTTTCTGAGCGCGCCAAGGAAATCGTGCACCAGTTTATCAATAACATTTTCGCGCCATTGTTTTTCGTGTCCATCGGGTTGCGGGTAAACTTTCTTGCCAACTTCGATCCGTGGCTCACCCTGTTTATTTTACTGATTGCCTATGCGGGTAAAATTATCGGCAGCGGATTGGGGACCCGACTGGGTGGGTTCAGTTGGCGCGAATCACTGGCAGCGGCATTTGGCATGAACGCCCGTGGTGCCATGGAAATCATCCTGGGTCTTGTGGCGTTGGAGAATGGGCTGATCGGTGAACGCGTTTTTGTTTCACTGGTGATTATGGCACTGCTTACCAGTATCAGCAGTGGCCCGGCTATGAAGTGGATTTTGCGAAAAGAAAAATCTGTGGGTTAGAATCTGATGTTATGCAGGAAGGGAATCCCAATCCCCTTTGCCTTTGCTCCTTCGTGGCGTAAACTCAGGAGCCGCCAAAACGCTAAGTCATACGAGATTAATCTGATTAAAAGAGCGCAAAAATACCTAGCGTATCACGCCTCAGGCGGAAATTGGGTCTTCAATCTTCGCTCGGTAAGTACAATGACGGCAATCAAGCCTGCCAATAGAAGGCCAACACCCACATTCAATGCTGCCCTGGGCGAGTGCGAGTAGAATGTGACCAATTGGGCGAACGTCACCACAAGCGATACCCAGATCCCAACCCAGCCAGAATACTGATTGGCTTCTTTCCAATGGCGCTGCGAGCGCATGGAGCGCGGTGTTCGATAACCATAGAAGTAATTGATCTTCGCTGGCGGCCACCGGTACAAGGCAAAGCTGACCAGAAAAAACAGTGGACCAATAACCAGGTTAGTTAGAACCAATTCCATATCATGCAAGCGCCTCGTTGAGATAGTCATTTAGCGGCTTTGCCGCCCGGCAAACCTCGGCTACCTTTTTGAAGTAGGCCGGCTTTTTCACCTCCGTATCCGTAAAGGCGTGCGAAACAATGAAACTCTTATTCTTCAGAAGATCAATCTGCGGATGATCTTTCGGATATCCTTTCGGAGCCGTTTTCACTTTATCGAAATCATCAAAGCCGGCAAAAAATTTTTTGAGTGACCGGGCGGCCATCATCTTCTTTAGTTTCTCGGGATTGTAGTCGATTTCCTGCCGGATTTTAGCGAGGTTACCGGAGTTGGGCATATAGATGCCGGCCGCAACAAAACAATTACCCGGCTCCACATGCAGATAATAGCCGGGCTCCTGCTCCATTTTACCACCGGGCGAAAAGCCAGCGCCCATGTTCACCTTGTAAGGTCGCTTGTCTTTGCTGAAGCGCACATCGCGATAAATCCGGAATGCCTGCTTGCGCGGATTCAATCCCGCCAGCCCCGGATCAAACTTTACTACCTCGCGGTGAAACAACTCGAGAAAATCATCAAACGCACTTTTTGCTTCGAGGTAGATGGCTTTGTTTTTCTCAAACCATTCGCGGTTGTTGTTCCGGTTTAAGGCGGCCAAAAATCTGAGTATGCCGTTCAGATCCATAACAGGTTTTTTAAAGATATTCCAAAATCGTTTCCAGACCCATCCCGCGTGAAGCCTTAATCAATACCGTTGTATGGCCAACAGGGTTTGCTTGGGCGTGCGCAACCAATTTCAATTTGTCCGGAAAGTACATTACAGCCGGATTTACTTTGGCCGCGTGCTGCATATGAGCCCCACATACCCACGCGGGCAGTCGGAGTTCGGTCAGCAAACGCCCCACGCGCTCATGCTCCGCTGCCGTCTCCTCTTCCAACTCATACATATCACCAATGATGGCCAACTTGTTTTCGGCCTTCATCAAAGCCAGGTTGCGCAAGGCAGCTTCCATCGAGCTGGGGTTCGCGTTGTAGGCATCCAGGATCACCGTATTCGTTCCTTTGACTACTACTTGCGAACGCATATTGGACGGAACATATGCGGCAATCGCCTGGTGGGCATCGCTTGCCGCAACACCAAAGAATTTTCCGATACAGAGTGCAGCGGCAATGTTTTCAAAATTGTAGGCGCCCACCAGGTGCGTGGCCACCGTGGCGCCCTCCTCTGTACGAACAACCACTGTGGGGTCGGCACTTACCAGCTCGCAGTGATAATAGTCGCCCTTGGCGGGGTAGAAGATCGGGTTCCGAAAACGCTTGGCCATATTGGCCAGTATCGGGTTTTGTGAATTGATGAACACAATACCATGGGTGGTGAGCAAGTGCTGATACAATTCCGATTTACCGCGTATGATATTTTCAAAACCCCCAAACGTACCGATGTGCGCTTTTCCAATATTGGTGATAAACCCATGGGTGGGCTGCGCAATGGATGACAACGAGGCAATTTCTCCGAGGTGGTTAGCGCCCATTTCAATAATAGCCAACTCCACGCTGGAGTCAATACTGAGTATCGTAAGGGGCACACCAATGTGGTTATTCAGGTTTCCCACCGTAGCGAATGTTTTGAACTTTTTCGCCAAAACTGCATTCAATAGTTCTTTGCTTGTGGTTTTTCCGTTTGAACCCGTAAGGCCAATTACCGGAATGCCCAGTTGCTGGCGGTGGTAGCGCGCCAGATCCTGAAGCGTAGCAAGCACATCGGGCACCACCAACATGCGCGCATCGGTTGCCCGGGCCGGATCATCGATGATTGCAAAAGCCGCACCCGCGGCCAGCGCATCCGCGGCAAAGGCATTGGCGTCAAACCGATCGCCCTTAAGCGCAAAAAACAAGACGCCAGGCCGAATCTTTCGCGTATCGGTGCACACACCAGCCGACTGCCGATACAACTCGTACAAATCATGAATCCGCATGCCGAATTTTACGGTTAACTTTCGCGTTCAAGATAACAGAAGTTACGCGCGTCCGTTAGGATTTAGAGATGAAATTCCTTGCTGCCATGGCTACTGGCCTGCTGTTGATGGCCGTGAACTTCGCAGAAGCGCAGTTTCAATACCGGTTTGATCAATCCATTCCGGTAAAAGTGAACGACCAATGGCTGACCATGCCGTGGGCGGGTGGCCTCAACGGGATTCAGCTCAATACCCTGGATTTAAATGGAGATACCCGGCCCGACCTGGTGGTTTTTGAGCGACAAGCGAATAAGGTGCTTACGTTCATCAACACCGGATCGCAATACGCCTACCAGCCCGAGTATGAAGATTTGTTTCCAGCGGAGGTCACCCAGTGGATGCTGCTGCGCGACTTTAATTGCGATGGCAAAAAAGATTTATTCACCCGCGACCCCCTGGGTATTCTGGTTTTTGTGAATGCGACCCGCCCCGGCCAGCCCATTTCGTGGCGCCCTTTTTCTGCCGGCACCGTACTCCTGACGGAGGGTAACTCGGGCAACATCAACATTCAACTCGGGTTTGATGATATACCCGCCATTGATGATGTAGATGGTGACGGGGATTTGGATGTATTGAACTTTCGATTCTTTGGCTCGGGCACCGTGGAGTATCATCAAAATTTAACCGTTGAACGAACGGGGCGGTGTGATTCCATGCAAATGAAGCGAGTAACAGCGAACTATGGTAACTTCGAAGAGTGTAGTTGTAACCGGATTGCGTTCGATCAGACTTGTGCACAACTTGGTGGCGGCCGCAGTCAACATGCCGTGGGTCGCGTGCTGCTCAATCTTGATGTTGATCAAGACGGTGATCGGGATTTGATCTTCTCTGAACAAAATTGCAGCCGGCTTTACCTGCTAACGAATGAAGGCTCGGGTGGCGTAGCCGACTTCAATAGCTTCAGCCTTTTCCCCACTGCAAACCCGGTGGGGCTGCTGTCCTTTCCCAGCCCCTTCGCAGAAGACGTCACCTTTGACGGAAAGCCCGACCTGGTGGTTTCGCCCAACATTTACGGCCGGGACTTTATTAATAACAATTTCGAGAACAGTGTATGGCTCTACACGAACCAGGGAACAGCCGCTGCCCCACAGTTCAACTTTACGCAAGCAGATTTTCTACAGAGCAGTATGGTGGACGTAGGCGATAACGCTGTGCCGGCTTTCTTTGATGCCGATGGCGATGGCGATCTGGACCTGTTCGTGGGAATGAATGGCGACAATAATTTTCGGGCTACCATTCGGGTATTCGAAAATACGGGCTCAGCCGCTGCCCCTGAGTTTAAATTCGTCAATTCCGACTTTCTCGGTCTTTCGTTTTTTGGTCTCTACAATTTGAAGCCTCAGTTCGCGGACATGAACAGCGATGGCAAAGCCGATCTGGTGTTTTCCGCCACCAGAGCTTCGAATGGCGTGACCGTTCTGGCTTATTTTGCCAACCAGTCCAACACCGGATTGAATTTTGCCAACCAGGACATCACCTTCACGGGTTTCTCCTTGCCCGCCAGCCGCAGTAGCGAAAACATACTGATGGCCGATGTCAATCAGGATGGCCTGACTGACCTCGTGTTGGGTACCTCAACCGGCCTCGTACAGCTTTGGAAAAATGTGGGCAGCGGAGGCGTTCCCTCATTTGTTG
Organism: Cyclobacteriaceae bacterium; assembly: GCA_036771215.1. Lineage (GTDB taxonomy): Bacteria > Bacteroidota > Bacteroidia > Cytophagales > Cyclobacteriaceae > ELB16-189. Next base: position 3,315 of record DAIPHR010000094.1, on the reverse strand, counting down.
CCGAGCCTCAACCTTTTCTTGGCTTGGGGGCCAGCACCAATCGTCAAAGTCCTTCTTTTGCACAAGGTGATCTTAACGGGGACGGAAAAACCGACTTGTTGATGGGTGACCAGGACGGCCGGTTATTCATTTTTTCCGATTACCGCTCGGGCAACTCAACGGCACAGGCGCTAACAGTCTTTAATCCCATTCGAAACACGTATTTGGAAAAAAACTTTGGCGGGCGCGTATGGCCGGCCATTGCCGCCCTGCAGCCGATCAGCACACCAACGGTAGTAGTCGGTAACACGTTAGGTGGCCTGCATCTGTTGACCAACACGGGCAACACGGAACTTCCCGAAGAGCCCCGGCTTCTCGTCTATCCTAATCCAGCCAATTCCGATGCTAACTTTTTTTTGCGCAGCGATCGCGATGGCACCGCTCAGTTTTACAACCTGGTGGGCCAACGGTTGAGCAACGCGTATAGTCTGCGGGCGTTCGAGCCTCTTTTGTTTAATGCCAGCGATCTGGCTCCGGGGCTTTACATTGTCCGGTTCACCGCGCAGGGCAAATCGGTTTCACAACGGTTGGTGATCCGCTGATCTCTGCCTAACATTGCGCCCGTGTCAGTAGCATTTGTTTTCGATATGGACGGGGTGATCATTCACAGCAACCCGTTTCACAAAATTGCCCTTCAACAGTTCTGTACGAAGTACGGATACGATTTGTCAGAGGACGAGCTGGCAAGGCGCATATATGGGCGCACCAATAAGGAGTGGATTACCAATCTCTTCGGCCGGCCATTGCCTCCGCATGAGTTAGCCGCCTATGCCGAAGAAAAAGAGTCGTTGTTCAGGCGTCTATATGAACGTGACATAACCGAGGTTGCCGGACTTACATCGTTTCTGGAAAAAACCCGGGGGCTGGGCATCCCGTGTGCCATCGGCACTTCGGCTCCGCTCACCAACGTTGATTTTGTATTGGCCAAAACCGGCATCCGGCATTTCTTTTCCGCCATTCTCCATGAGGCGGATGTCGAACATGGGAAACCGAACCCGGAAATTTACCTGAAAACAGCTGCGAGTCTGGGGAAGGAACCGGGGCAATGTGTCGTGTTTGAAGACTCCATATCGGGTGTAAAAGCGGGCCTGGCGGCCGGTAGCCCGGTGGTGGGTGTACTCACAACCCACAGTGCGGGTGAATTGTCGGGTACCAAACTGGCAATCAACGACTTCCAGGATCTTGAACCGGCCGAATTAGTGCGTAAAATCTGGCCCTCCGTAAAGAATTGAGGTATTTTGACGGCCCGGTTGGATAATTGAGGTGCCATTCCCGATATTTGCAGTCCCTTTTCCAAAAAAGGGCCAAAAACAAAGCGAATTATGGCACGTGTTTGTCAAATAACCGGAAAACGCCCGCAGGTGGGCAACAGCGTTTCGCACGCGAACAACAAGACGAAGCGCAGATTCTACCCCAATCTGCAAACCAAGCGATTCTTCATTCCGGAGGAGAATAAGTGGATTACCCTGAAAGTATCCACCAAGGCAATCAAAACGATCAACGCCAAGGGCATTTCGGCTGTGTTGAAGGAGGCGAAAGCCAAAGGGACATTAGCCATCTAACCGTTAACGACCAGAACCATGGCAAAAAAAGGTAACCGCATACAGGTGATTCTCGAGTGCACTGAGCACAAGAACAGTGGCCTGCCAGGCATGAGCCGCTACATCACCACGAAGAATCGGAAAAACACCACCGAGCGCATCGAGTTGAAGAAGTACAACCCGATCATGAAAAAATACACCGTACACAAAGAAATTAAGTAACCATGGCAAAGAAAGTTGTTGCTACCCTGAAGAAAGGTGAAGGAAAAAACTTCGCGAAAGTGATCCGGGCCGTGAAGTCTGAAAAGACAGGCGCTTATGTGTTTCGGGAAGAAATTGTTCCTGCCGAACTGGTGAAGGAAACGCTGGCCAAGAAGTAATTCAAAACCAGAATCAATTGAAAGTCCCTTCGCGGGACTTTTTGTTTTTCTAACCCTTCCGTTTTATGTCGCTCTTTTCGTCCTTGTTCTCGTCTGAAAAAAAGGAATCCCTGAATAAGGGATTACAAAAAACAAACGACAGCTTTTTGGGCAAGCTGGGCAAAGCGGTTTTGGGTAAATCCACCATTGATGATGAGGTGCTCGATGAACTGGAGGAAATCCTCGTCTCTTCGGATGTGGGGATTGAAACCACCCTCAAGATTATTGACCGCATCAAAACACGCGTGGCCCGCGACAAATACCTGGGTGCCCGTGAACTTGATCGTTTGCTGCGCGAAGAAATTGCCTTGTTGTTAAGTGAGGGCCCCACGGCCGAATACAAAAGCTTTGAGCCGCCCGCAGGGGTCAAGCCCTATGTGCTGATGGTGGTGGGTGTCAATGGCGTAGGCAAAACGACAACAATCGGGAAGCTGGCCGCACACTACAAACGCGCAGGCCAAAAAGTAGTATTAGGAGCAGCCGATACGTTTCGGGCGGCAGCTGTTGACCAACTCAAACTTTGGGGCGAGCGCGTGGGTGTGCCGGTGGTGGCCAAAGGCATGAACACCGATCCCTCCGCTGTTGCCTATGAGGCGGTGCGGCAGGGTGTGGAGGAAAAAGCGGATGTGATTATCATTGACACGGCCGGCCGGTTACACACCAAAGTCAACCTGATGGCGGAACTTTCCAAGATTAAGCGGGTAATGCAAAAAGTAATACCCGATGCTCCCCACGATGTACTGTTGGTGCTGGACGGAAGCACCGGGCAGAATGCCGTGATTCAGGCGCGTGAGTTTACGAAAGCAACCGAAGTGAGTTGCCTGGCCATTACCAAATTGGACGGCACCGCGAAAGGGGGCGTTGTCATTGGCATTTCAGACGAATTCAAAATTCCCGTTCGCTACATCGGGGTTGGCGAACAGGTTGATGACTTGCAACTATTCGACAGGGCCGAATTTGTCGATTCGCTGTTTCAAAAAAAATGAATTATAGCTTCAAAATCTCCAGCGAAATCCGATCTGCAAAAAAAGCGAACTGAACCAGTTCAGGTTTTGTGAAGTGATCGTTTGACCGTTTTGCGTAACACTGGCGTTTGACTCTTCCAACGGCAGACTTCGAAACTGTCGAAATAGAAAAAACCCGGAGCGATCTTCTAAAAAGAGCATGTTATGCTGTTTTAGCGGCAGGAAGTAACCCGCATCCAGAAAAACCCACCTCAAGCCATGAAGCTTTTTCTCAAGTGCCAGCGAAGGGAGCAGGTACGCCACTCGCTCACCAACATAAACTCGTTACCGGTCATCAGTTACCGTTTTGCC
>DAIPHR010000093.1:0-11930 GCA_036771215.1 Cyclobacteriaceae bacterium | reverse complement strand
GTTACTTGCGGCTGTAGTTGGGCGCTTCGCGGGTGATCATGACGTCATGCGGATGGCTCTCGGTAACACCCGCGGCCGTGATTTTCACGAACCGGGCGGTCTTGAGTTTGGCGATGTTTCGTGCCCCGCAGTAGCCCATGCCCGCACGAAGACCTCCCACCATCTGATACAATACTTCCGATACCAGACCTTTGAAGGGAACCCGGCCGGATATACCCTCGGGCACCAGCTTTTTCACATCGTCTTCCACATCCTGGAAATACCGGTCTTTCGATCCACTCTCCATAGCCTCCAACGAGCCCATACCCCGGTACGACTTAAACTTGCGGCCCTCATAAATAATCATCTCACCGGGCGCCTCCTCCGTGCCGGCCAGCATCGAACCAATCATCACACTGTCAGCACCTGCAGCCATGGCTTTCACCATATCGCCCGAAAAGCGTATGCCACCATCGGCAATAACGGTTACATCGGCACCTTTCAATGCACGCGCTGCTTCATACACAGCCGCCACCTGGGGCAACCCGACCCCGGCAACGACACGGGTGGTACAAATGCTTCCCGGTCCTACGCCCACCTTTACGGCATCGGCACCTGCCTTCGCCAGTGCTTTGGCGGCTTCACCGGTGGCGATGTTGCCCACCACCAAATCAAGCGAAGGGAATTTTCGTTTCACCCTGGCTGCGGCCTGCATCACGCCTTTGGAGTGGCCATGAGCCGTGTCAATGCTGATCACATCAACCCCTGCGGCCCGCAGCGCTTCAATGCGCTCGAGAATATCCGGGGTTACACCCACCGCGGCACCCACGCGAAGGCGGCCATATTCATCCTGGCAAGCATTCGGTTTATTTTTCTTTTTTTGAATGTCGCGGAAGGTGATCAGCCCGGTGAGTTTCCCTTTCTTATTTACGATGGGAAGCTTCTCAATCTTGTGTTTCTTCAAAATGGTTTCCGCTTTCTCCAGCGTGATACCTTCGGGAGCGGTAATCAGGTTATCGCGCGTCATGATGGAGGCCACCGGCACGGAAAGATCTTTTTGAAATCGTAAGTCGCGGTTGGTAATGATACCTAAAAGTTTTCCGTTGGCATCCACCACCGGAATACCACCAATGCGAAACTCGCGCATGATGGCTTCCGCATCGCGCACGGTGGAGTTCACGCTGAGTGTTACCGGATCCAGAATCAACCCGCTTTGCGAGCGCTTGACTTTTCGCACCTGAGCGGCCTGTGCCTCAATCGGCATGTTTTTGTGGATAAAACCAAGGCCGCCTTCCAACGCCATGCTGATGGCCAGCTCAGCCTCGGTTACCGTATCCATAGCGGCCGAAATGATGGGAATATTCAGCTTGATGCGTGGCGTAAGGAAGGAAGTGGTGTCCGTTTCGCGCGGCAATACATCACTGTAAGCTGGCACGAGCAGCACATCATCGTAGGTCAGCGCTTCGAAAAGGAATTTGGAGGAGGGTAGGGCCATGGCAAATACGATTTTAGGATTCGTTATTTGCCGGGCAAAGCTAATTGAATTTCGCCATTTGCCAATGTTAGCTTCGGGTTAATTGGCTACCTTTACTACAACATTTTTTCAACTATGATCAAGCGACTTTTTATTTTGGGCATCTGCCTCACGTTGGCCGCGGCAGTGCACGCCCAGACACAAACCGGCAAAGCCTCCTATTACGCAGATAAGTTTGAAGGACGCCAAACGGCCAGTGGCGAAAAGTATCGTCACAGCAAAATGACGGCCGCCCATAAGTTTCTTCCCTTCGGCACTAAAATCAAAGTAACCAACCTGGCCAACAACAAGGAGGTGGAAGTTGTGGTGAACGACCGCGGTCCGTATGTCGATGACCGCATTGTCGATCTTTCCAAGTCTGCGGCAGAGCAACTCGATTTCCTCAACCAGGGGCTCACTGAGGTAAGAGTAGAGGTTATCGATGCAGGCGATGGCCGAACGGGTAGCGTGGTTAACCCAATCGACAATGTGGCGGTGGATGAAAAGGAATTCTATGACTTTGAAATTGAACGCCTCCAACCAAGCGGATTTGGTGTGCAGATTGGTACCTATCAGGAATTGGTGAACCTGATGCGCCTGGCCGATAATCTCAAGAAGTCATATCAGAAAAAAGTTGTCGTTCAGGTGAAGGTGATTAACGGAGTGAAGTATTACAGCCTGATAATCGGAGCGGCACCCAGCCGGACCAAAGCAGAGCCCTTGCTGCGCGATGTTCGCAAGAAATTCCCGGACGCCTTTTTGGTTGAATACAACAAGATGAAGTAATGTGCTTAAACTTTGCGCAGGGTAGTGGTGTCGTGTAGGTAACCGTTTTGCTGTGCCAGTTCTGGATATCTTTTTCATTTTGGGTTGTCTGGCCTCGGTGCTGGTAGGGGTCGTGTTGGGTATGCTGGGTGGGGGCGGCTCCATATTATCGATTCCCATCTTGGTTTATCTGTTTGGCATCGAGCCGGTATTGGCATCCGCTTATTCGCTGTTTATTGTGGGCGTTACCAGCCTAGTGGGTGCCGTGCCCAAGTACCGCCAACAATTGGTGAACCTACGAACGGGTTTAGTTTTTGGCCTGCCTTCTATTCTGGCCATTTTTTTAACGCGGTCAGTGGTGGTCCCGGCCATTCCCGATATCATTTTCTCCGCTGACGGATGGCACCTTACCAAGCGCATGCTGGTGTTGGGTGTTTTCGCCATCCTCATGCTGCTGGCATCTGTTCCGTTAATCCGCGGCCGCCAGGACCTCGAATCCAATAGTCAGCGCCTTCGGTATTTCCTGCTCATGGTGGAAGGTATTCTGATCGGGTTTTTGACTGGGCTCGTTGGGGCCGGGGGTGGCTTTCTGATCATCCCCGCCCTCGTATTTTTGACGGGTTTGAAATTTAAGACTGCCGTAGGCACGTCCCTTCTCATAATTGCGGTAAACTCGCTGTTGGGTTTCTTGGGCGATTTGGTCAACGGAATCCACCACATACAATGGGCCTTTCTGTTACTGGTTGCTGCTTTGGCCGTGGGCGGCATTTTTCTGGGTAACACTTGGGCAAAGCAGGTGTCCCCTGTGAGGCTCAAAAAGGCATTTGGATGGCTTACGCTGGTTATGGGGCTGTATATATTGTCCAGAGAAATCTTATGATTTTCGGTAAAATGAGCTGTTTTTATGGGGCTAACCTCATTAATTGCATCACTATTGAAACTATTTGTTTAGCTATCAGTTATAATAGTATTACTATTTTAAGTTAAATATGGCGGCTTTGGCATTCAAGCTCAACGAGCACCTTTACCTGCGCGATCCGCAGTCGACTCCGCTGGGTCAGCGCATCATCAGCAAAGGCGTTGAGATGATCGACCGGCTTGGGTTCGAGCAGTTTACATTTAAAAAACTGGCTGAGGAGGTAGACTCCACGGAGGCATCCATTTACCGGTATTTTGAGAACAAGCAACGTCTGTTGCAATACCTGGTGGCCTGGTATTGGAGCTGGATCGATTATCGGCTGGATCTGTTCACGATGGGCCACACCGATCCGGTGGAGAAGCTTCGGGCCTGCCTGCGGGTGTTGGCCGAGGAAAAACGATTTGATCCATCGTTTGAATTTGTGAACGAGGAAGCGTTGCACCGCATTGTAGTAGGTGAGTTAGATAAAACCTACCTGACCAAATCCGTTGACGAGGATAACAAAGAGGGCGTGTTTGGCGGCTTTAAGTTGGTGTGCCGCAGGCTGGCGGATTTGTTACGGGAAATCAATCCACACATACAATATCCGCGGGCATTGGTGTCTACCCTGCTGCTGGCCTCCAAGCAACAACTCTTTTTTGCGCAGCATTTGCCTTCCCTTACCGAGATTCAGGACGATGGAAATCCACACGATGGGCTTTACCGGTTCTTTGAGCAGACGGTATTTCGGATTGTACAACCCGCAAAGTCTTGATCATGCTGAATACCGACCAAATACTTCGTATTCTAAATGAATCCGCGCTGTTGCTTCGGCATGATGTGAACATGGCCGACCTGCGGGGTCGCGAGCTTTCGAATCGCAATTATGCAGCCAGTGAAGCTGAGGAATGGATACGAGACCTGATCGAGACCGGCAATAATGTGCGGGTTTTATTCCTTGAATATCAGTTGGAGAAAGCTGAGCTCATTCGATTCACCCGGGAACTGGATTTTCCATTACTTTTTTTGCGAAGCGAAGGGAACACCGTGATTCCGCAGATTCTCGTTACGAGAGACCGCGGTTCGGAGGTATATTCTTTTTTTGAGCGCGATAATGAAGTGGTCAAGATGACCGCATCCGATGCGTTGAGCTGGCTTCCCGATGGTGCCCAGGTAAAATTCTATGCGATCACGGCCTACGATCACCTGGTGAGCGAGCCTTCGTTAGATGAGTCAGGTGAACACAAACACTTATCTCCTCCCGCCCGCCTTTTCAAACTGCTGGGTGCTGAGCGAAAGGAAATTCTGTACATTTTGTTCTATGCGATAGTGGTTGGCTTGCTTAGCCTGGTGCTCCCGCTCGGCATTTCCACCACGGTGGAGTTAGTTTCGGGCGGTGTGTTTTTCAGTTCCATTTATTTGTTAATCGGGTTAATAATTTTCGGAGTGCTGGTAGGCGGCATACTGCAGATCATCCAAATCTCAATGGTCGAGAATCTTCAGCGCAGAATTTTTACGAAAGCTGCCTATGAGTTTGCTTACCGCATGCCGCGGGTGCGCAGCGAAGCCTTGCATGGGCAGTATGCACCGGAAATTGTCAATCGTTTTTTCGATGTCATTATCATTCAAAAGGGATTGCCCAAATTGCTCATCGATCTCTCGGCTGCAACGTTGCAAATCTTTTTTGGTTTGGTACTAATTTCACTCTACCATCCGTTCTTCGTATTCTTTGGCATTACGTTGGTCGGTGTCTTAATCCTGATTTTCATGCTCACGGGCCCCAAGGGCATGATGTCGTCCATTCAGGAATCGAAATACAAGTATAAAGTAGTGTACTGGTTGCAAGAATTGGGTCGGGCAATCAATTCGTTTAAAGTAATCGGCAATACAAACCTACCCATCCGGAAAACAGACGCCAACGTGAACAACTACCTGAAATACCGTAAGTCGCATTTCAGCGTTCTCATCACCCAATACTCCTATATTTTATTCTTCAAAACGGGTGTCACGGCAGCGCTGTTGATTATGGGAACGATTCTGGTGGTTGACCGCCAGATCACCCTGGGGCAGTTTGTGGCTGCGGAAGTAATCATTATTTTAATTTTAGCCTCGGTTGAACGAATCATAACCTACATGGACGTGATTTACGACATGCTCACGGCAGTTGATAAAATCGGTCATGTCACGGATCTCTCCCTGGAACGAAGTGGAGGCGTTGATTTGCCCGCAAGCATTCTGACTAAGCCATTGGCTGTTGAAATTAAAAACCTCAAATACAAATACCCGGGTGCAAATGACTATATGCTGAAAGGTGTGAGCCTCAGCGTTCAGTCGGGCGACCACGTCTGTATCTCGGGGCCGGGTAGTGCGGGTAAAAGCACACTCACGCAGGTCGTGGCCGGCCTTCAAAACCAATTCGAAGGCATCGTGACCATCGGTGGTTTTTCGATTCGCGATTTGGATCTAACCAACCTGCGCGATAAAATTTCGAAAAATATCTCGGGCGAGGATCTTTTTGACGTCACTCTATGGGAGAACAAGACGGTCGGTAAGATTGGCACTACAGTGAAAGATGCCATTGACGCATTGGAGCGGGTTGAACTGACCGATTGGGTCAACCAACTGCCGGAAGGATTGAACACCCCCATTATCAGCGGGGGTAAGGGGCTGCCGTCCAGTGTTACTCAGCGGCTCATTCTGGCACGGTGTATTGCCGAGCGCCCGCGTCTGGTTGTGCTTCAGGATTTCTTTTTTGGTATGCAACGCAGCGACAAGCAAAAATTGATTGCAATGTTGGTTGATAAGGAAAACCCTTGGACGCTGCTATCGGTATCCAACGACCCGCTGATCATGGAAGCCTGTGATCGGATTGTTGTGCTCGATCAGGGAAAGGTGCGGGCCGAGGGCACCTTCCGGGAATTGATGGATAAGAATTTGTTAACCGATTGTCTCGAATAATATGTTGAATATTTCACCCGAATCGGTCAACGATCGAATACCAAAAGATCGGTTGTATTCGCTCAAGACATTGAAAGCCCCACGCTCCGGCCGGATTGTGGCCCGTTGGCTGGCCGCACTCGCTTTTGTTTTTTTTATCGTATTATTTTTGCCCTGGCAGCAAAATATCCGGGGGCGGGGGTTGATTACTGCACTCGACCCCTCCAACCGCCCTCAAACAGTGGAATCCGCCATTCCCGGGCGAATTGTGAAATGGCATGTGCGCGAAGGCCAGTATGTAAATAAGGGAGACACCCTGCTGACCCTGGCTGAGATCAAAGAAAAATTCTTTGACCCCGATTTGCTTAAGCGACTCAGCGAACAGATTGACGCGAAAGGCGGGAGTCTGGTATCAAAGAATGAAAAGGCGAAGGCCCTGCAGCGCCAGATCAAAGCCTTGCGCGAGGGAATGCAAAATAAAATCGATCAATCGAAGGCCAAACTGGAGGCCGAACGGGTGCGTTTTCTTAATGCCGAAAATCAGTTTGAACGAAACAAGAAGCTTTTTGAAGCCGGCAATATTCCCCTCACCAAGTATCAGGATATTGAATACAAGTACGAGGGCAGCAAAGCTGATTTTGAGAATGCGAAGATTGAGTTAGATCGTGTTGAGGCCGAATACCTCGACAAAATCAGCAAAGCGGAGTCTGACTTAAGCAACACCCTGGGTGAAGTATTCGAAACAGAAGGCGAAATTGCCAAACTCCGCAATGAGTATGCGAACATGCAGATTCGCAATCAACAGTATCAGATAACGGCCCCGCAAAGTGGCGTAGTGGTCAAAGCCCTGAAGGCCGGCTTGGGTGAAACCATCAAAGAGGGTGAGGCCGTGAGCACCATCATGCCCGATGCCAACGATCTTGCCGTTGAGATGTACATCAAAGCCATGGATGTGCCGTTGGTGGCCAAAGGGCGCAAGGTGCGTATCATGTTTGATGGCTGGCCGGCCATTCAGTTCTCCGGCTGGCCAAGCGTTTCGGTGGGTACATTTGGCGGCCAGGTGGAAGTTATTGATTTTGTGAACTCGAAGCCGGGTGAATTCCGCATTTTGGTGATTCCGGATCAGACGGATGAAGCCTGGCCCAAGCAATTGCGAATGGGGTCGGGCACGAAGGGCTGGGTGATGCTGAATGATGTACCGCTCTGGTTCGAAATCTGGCGGCAGCTGAACGGGTTCCCAGCTACCTTGTATGAGGAGCCGGAAGATCCGTTACACGAAGTCAAAAAATCGAAGGAGGATATTGACACCAAGGAAGCTGAAGAAAAGTAACGGATGAGAATTGTTCGCACCTGTATCGCTTGCTGGCTCGCTTGCGCGGGCGCATCGGCCAAGGCACAGACCAGTATGGAACCTGTGTTCCAATTGCCCGACTCCGTGACCGCCTTTACGCTCGATCAGTTCTACGCAGTAATCTTACAATACCACCCGGTGGTGAAGCAGGCCAATCTGCTGCCCGAAAATGCCCGACAGGAAATTCGGATGGCCAAAGGCGCGTTTGACCCAAAACTTGAAGTGCGCCTCAACCAAAAGGAATTTCAGGACAAGAGTTATTACAATTACACAGACGCATACCTCACCTTTCCCAACCGCAGCTTCCTGGAGCCCAAGATTGGATTTGAAGATAACTCCGGCCAGTTGCTCAACCCGGAAAGCACCATCCCCGGTGACCGGCAGTATTTTGCCGGGGTTAATGTGCCGATCGGTCGGGGGCTTTTTACGGATGAACGAAGAACAGCCATCCGGCAAGCCGAACTTTTTCAGAACATCGCGCAGGCCGATCAAATCAAACTGATCAACAAGATTCTGTTGTATGCGGCCAAAGACTACTGGAACTGGTATAACAGTTACTACAATTTCCGATTGCTTTCGCGGGGCGCAGATATCGCCAGCGAAATTTTCAGGCGCGTAAAAATCAACGTTACCCAGGGCGAGGATGCCGCCATTGACTCGGTGCAGGCCAAAATTACATTGCAAACCCGCCTGGTCGAGCGGCAGGAAGCGTGGCTTGCGTTTCAGAATGCCGGCATTCAGCTGTCAAACTATTTGTGGGACGAGCAACAAGCGCCCCTGATGCTCACTGCCCGCGTGGCCCCGGTGTTGCAGGTAAACGAGCAGGGCCTGCTGAGCCGTCAGTTGCTGAGCGCACTGGCCGACAGCGCCCGCGTTAACCACCCCGAACTAATAAAGCTGCGCAACAAGATTGACCAATTAGAATTGGAACGCTCACTGGCCCGCGAATTTTTGAAACCGCGCCTCGATCTGAGTTACTATTTGCTCAGCCAGCCGTCAGCTGAAAAAGTTATTGATCCGCTGAATGATTACAAATTTGGATTGGAGTTTTCCATGCCCATACTGCTGCGCAAGGAGCGATCGAAAGTGGCGATGACGAACATTAAAATTCAGTCGACCGAGTTTGAGCAAAGCCAGGCCGAGCGGGAAATTCTCAACGAAATCACAGCCGTATTTAACAACATCACCAATACCTCCATCATCATTGGCCAGCAGACGGACATGGTGAATCTCTATGATCGCTTGCTGGAAGCCGAGTTTGTTAATCTCGAAAATGGTGAGAGTGATCTCTTCAGACTAAACATTCAGCAGGAAAAACTGATTCAATCACAGACAAAACTGCTCAAGTTGAAATCGGAATACGAAAAACTCAAAGCGGAGTTATACTGGGCAGCCGGTATTCGCAATTTGAATTTTACCAACGACTAACTACCCGCAAGAATAGTCTGAATCAATTCGTTGGCAGCGCGCTCGCCCGAGGCCAACGCACCATTGACCGTACCGGCATCACCGCTGATGTCGGTATGCTCCCCGGCAAAGAACACGCGGTTGTCCAACGGTGTGCTGATGTTCACGCGATCATCAGCCGTGGCACTCACCAGCGGGTAGGAAATTCCGCCTTTAAAGAAAGGATCGGCACCCCAGTCTTTGGCGATAAAGATGGGCTCCTGTTCCAACCCGTTGGCGTCAATGACCTTTCGGATGCGCAGCGTACCTTGTCCCACCCCGTTGGCGTCTTTAAATAAGGTGTCCAGTTCGGCCAAAACCGGATTGAGCATGTTTCGGCCTAAAGCCGAGAGAGTTTGCGCCCGCGAACCATAGACCGTGAGTGTTAATGCGCGGGAGAACTGGCTTCGGCCCAGCCCGGTGTTGAAATAGTGCGGGCAGGTGTTGCCACCCCACAAATAGGAGGTGCCCGAGCCCCAAAAATTCAGTTTGAAATCAATCATCATGCGCACACACGCATCCACGCCAAAGCGTGCCAGGGCAGTCGTCATGCTGCCCGGCAGCCCGGGTGCAAACTGAATGTCACCGGCTTTTAGAATAGCCAACGGGACGGCCACAATCACTTTGTTGGCTTCCACTTGATTTCCATCCTGAAGGGTTAGCACTACTTTTTCACCGGCATAGGCAATGTTTTTCACCTGCCGATTGAGTTGAACAAGGGGCTTCACTTCGCTGAAGCGCGAGAGTAAAATATCCTGCAACGGATTGGTAGCCACCAGCCGCGAGCTGTTATTGTGTGTGCGTCTTTTGAGGTCTGGTCCGACAATAGCCGCGTTAACACGATCGGATGATGAGCCAAAGAAATTTCCAGCCTGGGCATTTAACAAGAGTTGTGCCCGGCTGCTTACACCGGCCGCAGTCTGCATCGAGGCTGCGCTACCGGAGTATTGCGGGAGGCCTTGCATAAAATTTTGAACGGCCACAAAATCGGCATCGGTACCCCATTCGGTTGCCATCTTCTGCTCACCGCCCAAAATATACCGGGCGGGTGCAGCGTCAACATTTACCAGCGGCAATCCAAAGCTGTTGGCAAACATGCCGAATGCCGAATTTGACCCGTAAATTATTTCGGCACCCATCTCCCCCGGGAAGGCGGCCCCCTCGGTGCTCAATAGAATGGTATCGCTCGGGCGCTCGAGCCGGGCCAGGTCGGGCGCCTCGCCCTTCGGCAGATGGTTGCTGAACCACTGCCGCGGGACGGCGTGGCGGTCCTTGAGGCCGGCATGGCCGACGTCCACGTCACGCACCCCGGCGGCCCGGGCGAGCTGCTGCGCGACGAAGGCGGTGTTGGCGCCGTTCTTCTCGCCCTCCAGCCACAGGTGCTCGCCCTCGCCCGAGGGGGGCTGCAGCGGCAGCTCGGTCACGACGAAGTCCTCGTTGAGGCGCTTCAGGACGGCGTGGGCGCCGCTGGCCGGATAGGCGGCGGGCCAGGGCGGCAGGGCCGTGTGGCGGGGGTCGTCCATGGGACGTCCGATGGTACCCGCTGCGGCTCGGGTGCGCGCGCGGTGGAATCGGCAGCGCCGAGCGGGTCGCGCATCAGGCCGGCGTCACCCGCACCGGCAGCGAGGCCAGCCCCCGCAGCGTGTTGTTGAGCCGGAAGCGCGGCTCGCCGACGCGCTCGATCGACGCGAAGCGGCGCGACACCTCGGCGAGCAGCGCATCCGCCTCGAGCTTGGCGAGCATCTGCCCGACGCACATGTGGATGCCGGCGCCGAAGCCGACGTGACCGATCGCCTTGCGGCGCACGTCGAAGCGGTCCGGCTCGTCCCAGCGGCGCGGGTCGCGGTTCGCGGCGGCGAGGAACAGCAGCACCTTCGCGCCGTCGGGGAGCGTCGTGCCGTCGACCTCGACCTCCCGCGGCGTCGTCCGGAAGAAGGGCTGCACGGGCGACGTGTAGCGGACCACCTCGTCGAGCACGCCGGCGATCCGCGTCGGCTCGGCACGCAGCGTCGCGTACTCCCCCGGCCAGTCGGCGAAGCAGTGGATCGCGTGACCGAGCGAATGCACCGTCGTGTCGAGTCCGGCCGACAGCAGCGAACGCACCAGCAGCCCGGCCTCCACGGCCTAGAACTCGCCGGCGTCGGCCGAGGCGGAACGCAGCGCGCCCCGGCCGGACGGGGCGGGCGCCTCGCGCCGGCACTGCGCCATGATCCACTCGCGCGACGCGCCGGCGGACGCCATCGCCTCGCGGCGCAAGCGGTTGTCCGGGCCGAACGCGTTGAAGACCAGGTCGCCGAAGGGCAACAGGTTCTCGCGGCCCTCGGCGCACAGGCCCACGGCGTCGGGGAACACCGACAGCGGGAACGCCACGGCGAGGTCGGCCACCGCGTCGAACTCGCGGCGTGCGGCGAGCGCCGCGACGAGCGCAGCGGCCCGCGCCTCGAACCCCGCGCGCAGCCGGGCGAGCGCCGGTCGCGACAGGATGCGTGCGAGCGCGCCGCGGGTGCGGGTGTGCAGCGGCGGATCGGCCTCGAGGATGACGCTCGGCGGCCGCCACGGCGTCTCGCGCGAGAAATCCGACAGGCCCACGCCCGCCCCCGAGCAGTAGGTCTCCCAGTCCTTGAGCGCGGCCTGCACCGGCTCGTGGCGCGCCATGGCCCAGATCCCGTAGCGCGTCAGCCGCACCACCGGACCCGCGTCGCGCATCGTCGCGTGATGGGGCCAGGGGTCGGCGAGGAAGGCCTCGTCGAACGGGTCGAGATCGATGTCCGGTGCGATGCCCATGTCCGCCCTCCTGGTCGGTCCGGACCGCGCGGGCCACCTCGACGCACCGTGCGAGCTTCGCGGCCTCATCGGGCGCGGTGACCGGGTTGCCCGCGACCGTCGACGCGAAGCCGCACTGCGGCGACAGGCCGAGCTTCATGCGGTACTGGCTCTCGCGGCTGAGCTGGAAGGCGTGGTTGAGCGCGGGGAACTCCCGGAGGAGCTGGGCCTGCGCCTGCTTCCGGTAGCGAGCGACGACCCGCTTGACTTCCTGCACG
>DAIPHR010000092.1:0-11989 GCA_036771215.1 Cyclobacteriaceae bacterium | reverse complement strand
GTTGGGCGGCTGGATTACCCCGGTAGGGAAAATTGATGCCGAATTCTACCTGGCGCTCGTGACCATGCACGGAACCATCATGGTGTTCTTCGTATTGACAGCCGGCCTGAGCGGCACATTCAGTAACTTCTTAATCCCCCTGCAGATTGGTGCGCGCGATATGGCTTCCGGCTTCATGAACATGCTGTCCTACTGGTTCTTCTTTTTGTCCAGCGTGGTGATGCTGAGTTCCTTGTTCCTCTCCACCGGCCCGGCCGGGGGCGGCTGGACGGTTTACCCCCCTCTCAGCGCACTGCCGCAGGCTATTCAGGGCTCTGGTTTAGGTATGACACTGTGGCTGGTGTCGATGGCCTTGTTTATCGTGAGCACGTTGCTGGGTGGCATCAACTACATTACCACGATCATTAACATGCGCACGCAGGGTATGTCGTTTACCAAAATGCCGCTCACCGTATGGGCGTTCTTCTTTACCGCTATCATTGGATTGTTGTCGTTCCCGGTGCTATTCGGGGCTGCATTATTGTTGATTTTTGACCGCAGCTTTGGAACCAGTTTCTTTCTGTCGGATATCTACATCGGAGGGGAGGCGTTGCCGAATGTAGGCGGCAGCCCCATCCTGTTTCAGCATCTGTTCTGGTTCCTAGGCCACCCCGAGGTATATATTGTGCTGTTACCGGCACTTGGTATTACGTCTGAAATCATTGCGACTAATTCACGCAAACCGATATTTGGATACAAAGCCATGGTGGGCTCCATGTTGTTCATCGCAATCCTATCTTTTGTGGTATGGGCGCATCACATGTTTGTTACCGGTATGAATCCGTTTCTGGGTTCCATTTTCACCTTGCTTACACTCATCATTGCGGTTCCCTCTGCGGTAAAGATCTTTAACTATGTAACCACGTTATGGCGTGGGAACATTAAGTTCACTTCCGCGATGTTGTTCTCCATTGGCCTGGTATCCTTCTTTCTTACCGGTGGTATTACGGGGATATTCCTCGGCAATTCAGCCGTAGACATTCAGTTGCACGATACCTACTTTGTTGTGGCACACTTCCACCTGGTGATGGGTAGCGCTTCGTTTTTTGGCATGATGGCCGGTGTGTATCATTGGTTTCCCAAAATGTTTGGCCGCATGATGGACGAACGCCTCGGTACCATTCACTTCTGGCTCACCTTCGTGGGTGTCTACCTGGTTTTTTTCCCCATGCACTACATCGGTATCGCGGGCTTCCCCAGACGCTATTACTCCTGGACGAGCTTTGAAACCTTCAGTGGTTTTGCCGACCTGAATATGTTGGTGAGCGTGGCTGCAATTCTCACCTTGTCGGCCCAGTTTATATTCTTGTTCAATTTTATTTACAGCATTTTCCGTGGCCGCCTGGCCCCTGCCAATCCCTGGAACTCGAATACGCTGGAGTGGACAACGCCCCGGTTCCCTCAGCACGGTAACTGGCCGGGCGCTATCCCCACCGTTTATCGTTGGCCGTACGACTACAGCAAGCCGGGTGCGAAGGAAGACTTCATTCCTCAGCACATTCCCTATTCGGAAACACCTGAATCGAACCTGCCTCATGAAAATGAGCAGATCAAGCTGGAAGGTGTTGTGGTTAAGCCTTCGTCAGGTCACCACTGATCCGTCTAAGACTTGGACTTTACAGCGACCAGGGCGTTTCACCGTTGGTGTCTCACAACCCTGGTCGCTGTTTATTTTTTAATTGGCGTGGGCGGTGTTGTGCGCAGCACCGGCTCGGGTATGGGCTGCCCCGATTGGCCCCGTTGCTTTGGTAGCTGGGTACCCCCCACGCGCGTTGAGCAACTCCCTGCGGACTATAAAACGTCCTACGCGGCCCTTCGGGAAAAGAAAAATCAAAAATTCGTGAGTTATCTGCGCGCAGCCGGCTTTTCGGAAACTGCCGCGCAACTTGAGCGTGATCCATCCATTCGGGTGGAGGAAGACTTCAATGCCACCAAAACCTGGATCGAGTACCTCAATCGCCTCGTGGGTGTTGTCATCGGGTTGTTCATCATCATACTGGTCTGGCGCGGTTGGCAGGTACGCAGGCACAAATCCTGGCTGTTTTACGGATCCATTATCTTGTTGTTGCTCACCCTGGTGCAGGGTTGGTTTGGTTCCATTGTCGTATCGACTAACCTCACTACGTGGACGGTAACGGTACACATGTTTCTGGCTGTTTTGATTGTCGGATTTTTGATTCACCTGTGGCATGCCAGTGGTCCGCAAACTCCCATTCAAACCGGGCCTGCCGTGCGATGGGTGGTAGTGGTTTGTATGATTTTGATGGCTGTACAGATCTTTTTGGGCACGGCTGTAAGGGAGATGGTGGATGTGGTTAGCCGGGAGGCCGATCGGGCGTTCTGGATTGAGCGGATAGGCCGCCCTTTTATTGTCCATCGCGGTTTTTCATGGTTGGTTTTGGGCGCCCACCTGGCGCTGCTGGCTATGCTTTGGCGTGCAAAAAACGCTTTAGCGCGTGCCGTATTCGTTGTAACTTTGGCGTCCATTCTCACAGGTGCGGGAATGGCGTATTTTGAAGTTCCCCCAGCCCTGCAGCCCCTTCATTTGCTCCTGGCTACCGTGTTAATCGGACTTCAGTATATGTTGTATTTGCGCCTGAACATCCAGGGAAAAGAAGTGTTTACTAACTGAGCATGTCATCAGGGTATTCATCAACGGTTGCAGATTTTTCGGCTTGGGTGCGGACAAAGGCATTTTATGAATTGCTGAAGCCGCGCCTATCCATGCTCGTGGCCTTTTCGTGTGCCTTCGGTTATGCGTTGGCAGCGCCAACCCAAATCAACTGGAGCGTCCTGGTCATGTTAACGGTAGGTGGGTTTCTGTTGAGCGGTGCCTCGGTATGCATGAATCAGGTGCTGGAGAAGGATTTGGATAAAATCATGACCCGCACGCAAAACCGCCCGTTGCCTACGGGTAAAGTCACCCCGGCTGAGGCCACCCTGTTTGCGCTGATCTGTTTCGTAATAAGTGTGGTTGTTCTGTTTATTGTAACCAACCCGTTAACCGTCATATTATCGATCATTTCGGCCATCTTGTACACCGTGGTGTATACCCCATTAAAGCGTGTGGGGCCGGTGGCTGTGTTTGTGGGTGCCATTCCCGGGGCCTTGCCTCCGCTATTGGGTTGGATTGCAGCCACCGGACAAATCACCCATGAGGCCATGATCATTTTCGGCATACAATTTATCTGGCAGTTTCCCCATTTCTGGGCGATTGCCTGGGTGGCAGATGATGACTACAAGAAAGCCGGGTTCAAGTTGCTTCCCTCTGGTGGCGGAAAGGATTTGAACACAGCCATTCAGATTATGGTGTATACCCTCTTCCTTATCCCCCTCGGCCTGTTGCCGATGAAGTTTGGTATCACTGGTATGGACTCAGCGATTGTGGCCACCGTTTGTGGCGTTTTGTTTTTGGCGCAGACCTTTTCCCTGATGAAAACCGGAAGCCGCCAAAGCGCCTTGCGCATTATGTTTGGCTCGTTTCTATACTTGCCGATTGTTCAAATTGCCTACTTGTTGGATAAAGTGAATTGATATGGAGAATGTGATGAAGAATGATATCCGCATCGTGGAGGAGCCGCGCAAGCCCCTGGCGATGCATCCCAAGAAGTTTGCCATGTGGCTGTTTTTGGCTAGTGTGCTGATGTTGTTTGCTGCGTTTACCAGCGCGTACATCGTGCGGCAAGCCGAGGGCGACTGGGTGATTTTTGATCTGCCGGTGATGTTTACGTTTACCACCGTGGCTATTCTGGCCAGCAGCATACCCGTGCAGTGGGCGTACTTTGCCGCCCGGAAAAATCAACAGAACCTGGTGGTGGCCCTCCTGGGTATCGGCACGGTTTTAGGCATTTTGTTTCTGGCCGGCCAGTGGCAGGGGTGGGGGCAGTTGGTGGATAACCATATTCACCTGGTGGGCAACCCGTCAGGGTCCTTTTTCTACCTCATCACGGGTTTGCATGGTCTACACATTATCAGTGCTGTCATTTACCTGATCATCACGCTCGTACGGGCGCACCGCGGAATTATTCATTCAGGCAACCTGGCACCCCTGGAAATGTGCGTTACGTACTGGCATTTTTTGGGAGGACTTTGGCTATATTTGTTCGTCTTTTTATTATTGAACCGATAACATTCGATCTATGGCACACACAACGGTAGCAACAGCACCGGGCAAGAGTATCTGGGATGGGGGCGTATCGCCCATGGGCGCCAGCTATGGCAAACTCATGATGTGGTTTTTCCTGCTTTCCGATGCTTTTACGTTTTCTGGCTTATTGATTACCTACGGCTTGGTCCGCTCTTCGCACCAGGCCTACCAGGGAACCATTGATGCCTTTACGTTTTCAACCGAGTACTGGCCTGTACCCGAAAAGGTATTTGAGGCCGTTCCCTTCCTGCATGGCGTTGAACTGCCGCTCGTGTTTGTGGGTATCATGACCTTTATCCTCATTATGAGTTCGGTGACCATGGTTTTGGCCGTAGAGGCCGGACATCGCATGGATCGCAAAGCCGTAGAGAAGTGGATGCTGTGGACGATATTGGGCGGGATCACCTTCCTGGGCTGCCAGGCGTGGGAGTGGACACACTTTATCGTAGGCACCGGAACACCAACGGTTAAAACCATTTTCGATTCAGTTACGGGGCTCTCTCAACAGATTGACGTGTATGGCGCCAACCTGCATGTGAATCAGTATGGGCCGCAGACGTTTGCCAACTTCTTCTTCTTTATTACCGGCTTCCACGGGTTTCACGTGTTCAGCGGTGTGTTGCTGAACTTCTTGATTTACTACAACACGGTGACGGGTGTTTACGACCGCAGAGGCCATTATGAAATGGTGGAAAAGGTGGGCCTTTATTGGCACTTTGTAGATCTGGTGTGGGTGTTTGTGTTCACCTTCTTCTACCTTGTGTAATCCGACTATCAATATTTTAACGAGATAAAACTCATGGCACATCACTCAAACGAACCTCAGGTTACCGTCCTTCCGCCCGATAAGGCAAAAATCATGCACCTCTGGAAAGTAGCGGGCATTTTGCTGGCGGTAACAGTTGCTGAATTTGCCGTTGCCTTTTTGGTGCCCCACGAATTCCATACTACCCGCGTGGCGATTTTCGTGGCGATGACCATCGTAAAGGCCGCTTATATCGTAGGTGAGTTTATGCACCTGAAGCACGAGGTTAAAGTATTGATCTGGTCAATCCTGATCCCGATGGTATTTGTGGTCTGGATGCTGGTGGCATTCGTGTACGAAGGCATGAAGTTGTCGGACATCCGTTTCTTCTGACATGATCATAGCATAACAGGAAGGGCCGCATCAAACGGCCCTTTTTTGTTTCGAACGTATGAAGCGTAAACCGATCTTACTTTTCCTGGCCTTGCTTTTACCCGGATTGGTGTTTGTCTTCCTTAAATTCTTTGGAAAGAACCAATTTGATATTCCCGTCTATCACCAGGACTCGATTGCCGCACCCGCGTATTGCCAAGTTCCCATCCAATTGCCGTATGCCCTGCCCGACTCCGTTTCGCCAGTGCGCGAAGGTCAGGTGGGTATTGTGATCAGCGGGGACTATGCAAAGGTGGAGATGGATCGGCTTTCGCAGGAATTTGAGTCAACTGAATTTGTTTTTCGTCACGTATCCGAAAACCAGGCGTGGAGATGTGTGTTATTACTGGAGCCTCCGTGGAATACGGTGCTGGTGGATACCCGTGGTCGAATTCGCGGATACTATGCCATCGGATCGCGTGAGGAAATGGATCGGCTGATGCTGGAAATGAAAATTTTGATGAACAAGTACTGATCATGGAGAACAAAGAGCCTTACAAAAAACTTATTCTGACTTTATCGGTCGCTATACCCGTGGCTGTTGCCGTTCTGTTTCGGGTACGTATTCCGGGCTACGATCTTTCCTTTTTGCCTTCGATTTACGCCACGATCAACGGAGTTACGGCCCTCCTGTTGCTGGCCGGACTTTGGGCGATCAAAAACAAGAGGCGTGCACTTCATGAGACCATTATGAAGTATTGCCTTGGCCTGTCGGCTCTTTTTTTGTTGATGTATGTGGCCTACCACATGACAAGTGACCCCACGCCATTTGGGGGTCAGGGTGCTGTTCGCATGGTTTATTATTTCCTTTTGATCAGTCATATTGTGCTTTCGGTAGCCGTGGTACCCCTGGTGCTTTTTACCTTTTCCCGCGCGCTGGCAGGCAATTTTGAGCGGCATCGGAAACTGGCTAGATTTACATTCCCGATTTGGTTATATGTAGCCGTCACGGGGGTTATTGTGTACCTGATGATCAGCCCGTATTATGCTTAAGAGGATTATCTTGATGCTGGGTGCTATCGTGCTGCTTACGCTGCCCGCGGAAGCGCAATGCGCTATGTGCCGGGCCACTCTCGAAAACAACGTTAGCAATGGCAACGTTGGCATTGCGGCCGGAATCAATACCGGGATTCTTTATCTTTTTTTTGCACCGTACCTGGCGGTGGCTGTTCTTGCTTTTTTCTGGTTCAGAGCCAGTCGTAGAAATGCACCCACGAAGCTTACCGGCAGCCATCTGGCAGGGTAGATGCCCGCGCTGCCGGCAAGGCAAGATGTTTCTTGCATCCGCGTGGGATCTGAAGAATTTTTCGCGAATGAATGCGCATTGCCCCGCATGTGGTGTTGCCTTAGAGCCCGAACCTGGATTTTACTTTGGTGCCATGTTTGTCAGTTATGCTATTAACGTAGCCATTTTCGTTTCCGTGTGGCTTGTTTTGAGCGTCTTGTTTAGCCCGGCCGATTGGGTGTATCTGGTTGCCCTTCCGGTCAGCGCCATTGTCTTTCTTCCCTGGACCTACCGGTACTCGCGCATCTTATTCCTATATGGATTCGGAGGCCTCCACCCCGTAAAACCCTAAGTGCCTTTTTGCTACCTTCGTAGCATGCATTTTTTCGCATGAAGGTGTCCTTCCGCGTGCTTCTTGTGCTCACGCTGCTATCGGCTTTGGGTGGTGGTGTCCTGCTTTCCATAACACGTGATGAGGCTGAGCGTGCGCAAGCGATTAACATTCGGGCGCAGTTGATGGTGCGTGAAGTCGAGTCAGACGCGGTTCGTCTGGCGTCAAACCCGGATAGCCTGGAGTTGTGGAGTAAGACGAAATACCCGTTTTTTTTAATACGGGAGGGAATGGTAGTCAGGTGGAGCGACCATACCCAAATTCCTCAGCAGTTGCTTCCGGCCGATTCAGACAACTGGGCCTACACCGCAAGTCCACGTGGCCAATTTTTGATCAAAGGGTGGCGAACCGCAACCGGTTACTTGCAGGTCAACATTCCGTTGGTACAGCGGTACCGCGTTACTAATCAGTATCTCTTCGCCACGTGGAACTCCGATTTGTTTGGAGACGGTAAACCGGAGATTTATGCGGTGGGAGCGTCAGGTTATGTTGTTGACGTGGCGGGAAAGCCGATGTTTACAGTCGGGAAACTGCAGCCCGATCGGCCCTTTGCGCGGGCCGGTGCCGGGCTATTGTTGGTGTGTATAGTTGGTGCCTTAACCATGCTCGCCCGCTGGCTGCGAGGCTGGAGTCCGGCCTGGAGTTGGTTGGGTATGGCCGTTGTCCTGGTGGCCGCTCGCCTGGTGATGATCCGCGTGGATTTCTTCGGGCCGTTTCGCCATCTCTCAATCTTCGATCCCCAGGTTTTTGCTTCCGCGTGGTATAACCCTACGCTAGCCGATTTTACCCTTAACCTGACGGTGTTGGCGGTCGTGTGCTGGCTCTTTCAGCAGAGCGCATTAACATGGACATGGATCGAACGGGTGACGCAACGGGGTGCCATTCGATTCGCTGTAGTAATTGGCCTGTTGTTCCTTGCTGTTCTCGGGTTTTTGCATCCGTATTTGGTAGTGGAGGCGTTGTATCACAACTCGGGCTTAACCCTTGAGATCACGGAGTCGATCCGGATGGACCTCCCGCGCACACTTGCCTGGGTTAGCGTGCTGATGGGTTGCGCTGCGACCGTGTTTTGGGTCCGCCCGCTCATTCGGGCTGCGTTTCAAATTGTGCCGGATCATATCAATCGGATTGCCTGGGTTGCCGCGGCCCTTGTTTTGTTTATCCTGTTTTCTATTTCATTTGGTCGGTTCGATTGGGTAGCGGCATCTGCCGCTGCGGTGGGAATCGCCCTGATTGGATACAAACGGGATGAAGCTGGTCTCTCCTGGCGGCCATTTCGGGGGGATATGTTGCTGGTGCTATTGCTGGCATTTCAGGTTTCGGTGGGTGTCTGGATTTTTGCAGCCGAGCGGTCGCTTCGCGATCAGATTCGCTACGCGACCACCCTGGCCGATCAGGATGTACTGGCCGAGTTTTTATTGAATGAGGCCATCGGGAAGATCAGCGAGGATCGATTTATTCAGGCTCAGCTGAGCAGCGCCATCCTGCCGAAGGGAACCATTCGGGCTCGCATTGTTCAGAACTACTTGTCGTCCTACTTCAATCAATATGATGTGCTCGTGTTGATCTACAATCAGGCGCAGAACCCGGTGGCCGGGGGAGGAATACCCTGGGCCGAAGTCGCCCGGGGCTTGCAGACAGCCGTGCGAACTGAATACGAGGGTGTATATTATCACAGCCAGCCCGATCCGGATGTTGTGCGGCAGTACTCAGCCGTTGTCCCGTTCCTTCGCGATCAGCAACCGGTGGGTACGGTAGTAATCCAATTTCGACTTAAGAAAGAGCTGCCCCGAAGTGTGTATCCCGAGTTGCTGGTCGATAATCGTTTTGGCCAGTATCTTCAATCGCGGAATTTCAGTTACGCGTATTTTCGCGATGGCAAATGGCTGGGCCAGTTTGGTGAGTTTGACTATGTGCGCCAATTTCAACCGGAGTGGCTTCATCAGCCAACGCTTTACCGCACGGGCATCGTGCAAGGCCAGTCGGTGCATGTGGCCACCGAAGATGCCGGTGGTCGGGTTACGGTTGTCACGGCCGCCCGGTATACCCCGTGGCGCTTCTTTTCAAATTTCTCGTTTTGGTTGTTTTCCGGATTGATGATTTGGCTTACCGTGGTGCTGCTGGGTGTGGTCTACCGCCCCGTTGGCTCTGGGTTGCCGTATGCTTTTAAGATCCAGTTGTATCTTCTCACTGCGTTGTTTGTTCCGGTGGTGGTGCTTTCAGTTGTAGTGGTAAGCGTAATTACCGAACAACGCATTGGTGAATTGCGAAGTGATTTTGTCGCAAAAGCGCGGCAGGCGGTAGCGTTGCTGGAGACTGAAACTGAGCAAGATTCAGTCGTTCAGATTTCGTGGGCCGAACGCGTGGCCAATGTATCGCAGCAGGTTCAGGCCGATTTGTCGGTTTTTGATTCCGCGGGTCATTTACTGGCATCCAGTCAACCCGCAATCTTTAACAATTGGCTTTGGGGTCCCTATCTCAATGTCAGGGCCCTTGCGGAACTGCGAACGAAGGCCGAGACGGTGGTAGAGGAGCAAATGGGTGCGCTGACGTACCAAAGTGTGTATGTGGCACGGCAGCCGTTTGAGGGAAGCCCGGATGTGGTGCAATTGCCGTTCTTTGGCTCAACCGCGTCCATTGAGGCGGTCAGGTTGTCGGTGATCACCACGGTACTGACGGTGACGGTTTGGCTCGTCCTGCTTTTCATGGTCTTGAGTTTGTATGCCATCCGCAACCTGGTGAAGCCCATTCAACTGGTAGCCTCGGCCCTCGAACGAACATCCTGGCTGAAGGCCAATCAGCCCATCCCGTTGCGCTCGAATGATGAGTTAGGACAGTTAGCCGCGCGGTATAATCAGCTGTTGGCTAATCTTGAGCGAAGCAAAGCCGAGTTGGCTCGTAACCAGCGCGAAGCCGCGTGGCGCGAGATGGCCCAGCAGGTGGCCCATGAGATTAAGAATCCGCTTACGCCCATGCGGCTCTCGTTGCAGCGCATGGAGCTCGCCAGTCGGGAAGATGAGAGGCAATTGAGCGCGGTGCGCGCCCTGTTGCAGCAGGTGGATATTCTGAATGAAATTGCCTCTTCGTTCAGCGCATTTGCCCGCATGCCGGCTCCCGTCATTGAGCGACTGGATTTGGCAGTGGAGTTACAGAAAGCGATCGCCTTGTATGCCAA
This sequence comes from Cyclobacteriaceae bacterium, assembly GCA_036771215.1. Taxonomy (GTDB): domain Bacteria; phylum Bacteroidota; class Bacteroidia; order Cytophagales; family Cyclobacteriaceae; genus ELB16-189. The sequence goes on along the minus strand of DAIPHR010000092.1, from coordinate 1,835 downwards.
CGATACGCGAGGTGAAATTGTATGGCAGAAGTTTACGGAAAGCATTATGGTTATGGCCGATCCGGCCCTTTTGAATCGGGTGTTTTCGAATGTTATTCTCAATGCGTTTCAGGCGCGGGAGGACGGGACGGTGCGTCTTACCGTGAGTATCACGCGCGGTGACCGAGTGGTTCGCGTTCATTTTTCGGATGACGGCCCGGGGGTTGATGTGGCGATGCGGGAGAAGATCTTTCAACCTCATTTTACAACCAAGAAATCGGGGTCGGGGTTGGGCCTCGCGATTGCCCGGCAGGCATTGAACCAATCGGGCGGAAATATTACGTATCATCCGGAGCCCGGTGGTGGCTCTCGATTTACGGTCGAATTGCCATTGGCGTGATCAGAGCGAGGTAACTTTACCTTTAAGGTTCTTCATCACCTTGTTGGTGAAGACGAAGTCATCCAGTTCTTTCACACCCGAATTCATGATTTCGCGGTACGAACCCTCCCAAAGTTTGTGTCCTTTGTACAAGAACATGATTTTTTCGCCAATCCCCATAACAGAGTTCATGTCGTGTGTAACCACCACGGTGGTGATGTCATATTCCTCGGTGATCTCTTTGATGAGTTCATCAATCACGATTGAGGTTTGGGGATCAAGGCCGGAATTTGGCTCATCGCAAAAGAGGTAGTTGGGGTTGTTGACGATTGCCCTGGCAATCCCCACCCGTTTCTTCATGCCCCCGCTGATCTCAGACGGCATTTTGCTGTTGTCGTTCTACAGGACACCCCGTTTCAAACAAAAGTTCCGCCGGTCCAGCTTTTCCTCCAATGGTTTGGTGGTGAGCACGTCCAGCGGAAACATCACGTTTTGCTCAACATTTTTCGAATCAAATAGTGCGCCCCCTTGAAACAACATGCCCATCTCGCGCCTGATCTCGGATTTCATCTCTTTGTCGGCTTCTGTAAAATTCCGAAGGTCAAAATAGACGCTGCCCTGGTCGGGCTGGAGCAACCCGACAATACACTTGAGTAACACGCTTTTACCTGTACCGCTGGAGCCGATAATCAAGTTCGTTTTTCCTTTATCGAACTCCCCACTGATATTATCCAGCACAGGCCGGCCGTTGAACGCTTTCGATATGTGGTTGATTTTGATCATAGCAGTAACTGGGCCAGAAAGTAATCCGATAGCAGTACGGCAATGACACTGGTGGTAACAGCCGAAGTACTGGCAATGCCTACTTCCAGCGCTCCACCCTGGGTGTAGTATCCCTTGAAGGAGGAAATAGAGCTGATGAGAAAGGCAAAAACCAACGATTTAATCAGGGCGAATGAGATGAAGTAGGGGTTGAAGGCCAACCGGATACCATAGATGTAGTCCTCAGCCGTCATGATCCCGGTTAGGGTACCCACCAGATAGCCACCCACCAGCGAGCACACGCCCGCTACGATCACCAACAGTGGGTACATGAGAATTGAAGCAATGATTTTGGGCAGAACGAGGTAGGAGGAGGAGTTAATACCCATCACCTCGAGGGCATCAATCTGTTCGGTGATGCGCATCGTACCCAGGCCACCTGCCATGCTCGACCCCACCTTACCGGCATAAATGATCGCCATGATCGTGGGGGCTAACTCCAGAATGGTCATTTCACGCACGACTTGCGAAATGATGTATCGCGGGATAAGTGGATTCACCAGGTTGGCCGCAGTTTGAATGGTTGACACGGCTCCCATAAAGGTGGAGACCAGCACAAAAAGCAAAATGGAACCTATGCCGATGATGATGCACTCTTCCAGCACCAGCTGGTAATACGTCTTGAAGGTTTCCCTTCGAACAAACAACGACCCAA
>DAIPHR010000091.1:0-12012 GCA_036771215.1 Cyclobacteriaceae bacterium | reverse complement strand
CAATGAATCCATTGTAGTGGCCGGCATTTGCAACGGTGGCGGGGGCGCTTCCGCGCTGGTTCTCGAAAGAGTATAACAACATTTTATCGTTCCACTCGTTTTCCATTCTATATGCGAGTTGCTCTTTGTTTCATCCTCTTCGGTTTAAGTTTGGGATTGGCATGTGCTCAGAAGAATGTGCGTACCTATCACGACCCTATGCAACGCCAGGTTCATGAAGACTACTTCGTGTCCGTGGCGGATGGCACCACACTCGAAGGACCGTACAAACGGTACTTTCCCAACGGTAAACTTGAAATTTCGGGTACGTTCGAAGACGGGCGCAGATCCGGCATCTTCTATGAATACAACGGCCGCGGGGTGTTGGTGCGCAAAATCGCGTATCTCAATGGCACACGGCATGGAGCAGTGGAGGTGTATAACGAGAAGGGTGTCGTCATCCAGCAAGCGCTTTACCAGAATGGTCTGCTGATCGACAGCGTGCGTACCTTTTATGGAACGGGCAAGCCGCGACTGGAGGGACAATTCGTGGAAGGCAAGCCCGATGGTGTGGTCAAGGAGTACTATCCGTCCGGATCGGTGCGAAAGGAAATCACCTACAAAAACCAGAAACCGAACGGCATCACCAAGACCTACTATGAAAGTGGCTCACTGGAGTCCGAGGCCAACTTTAAAGATGGCATCATGCACGGGTTCTTCAAGAGCTACTACACGAATGCCCAGCTTGAGCTGGTATCCGAAATGAAGGAAGGTGAAAAAATGGGCGACTTTACGTATTACGATCGCGAAGGACACCGGTTACTGGAAGGGCACTTTTTGAATGGTCGCCTCCATGGCGATAACAAAGGCTACTACACCTCCGGCAAACTGCAGCATGAGTACAACTACCGTGAGGGGTCCAAGACAGGCACCAACGTGGACTACTACGAGAACGGCAAGGTGCAACTGCGCGAAGTAGTGGCGTTAAACGGGCGCACAAGCCGGCAGGAAGAGTTTAGTCCGGAAGGCAAAAAGACTTTCGAAAAAGAGTTCGAGTATGGCCAGCCGCACGGGACATGGACTTTTTATTATGAAGATGGCAAGACACCCAAACTGATCGAGCGCTACGAAAAGGCAAAACTTCACGGGGCGCGGGTGCGGTACTTCCCCAATGGCCGCCCGCAGGTTGAGGAGCCTTACCAATATGATTTTATCACCGGCCCGGTAAAGAACTACTATGAGAGCGGGCAGATTTCCAGTCAGTGCGAGTACAAACTCAGCCGGCAGCATGGACTGTTTACGGCCTACTGGCCCAATGGAAAAGTGAAAGAACAAGGCGAATACGTGGCCAACAAAAGGCACCGGGAATGGAAGGAGTTTGACCAGGAGGGCAACCTTGTTCGTACGCTGGTATTTAAAGCCGGCATTTTGCTGGAAGAAAAAAAATAACCCTTGCAGTTGTACGATCCGACCACGAACTTGCCTTTTAGAAACCGAGACATGTCTGTTGCTGATCAAAGGCTTAACCTCATTTCCCGAATTGCGTTGATCGAAGATCAAGAGGTGCTGGAAGCAATTAATCAGCTGATTGACCGTGAAGAGAAAGCGACAAAAACCTATTCTGTTTCGGAGTCCGAGCGAAGAGCCATTGAACGCGGTATGCGCGACCTTGAGGAAGGACAAACCTTTTCATCGGAAGCGGCTGAGCAGAAGATTCAGGAATGGCTCAAAAAAAGGTAGTTTGGACTGCATCCGCCATCCAGGATCGAATCGACATTTTCCGATACTGGTCTGAACACAATCAATCCGACCATTTCAGCAAAAAACTGGAACAACTTTTTACCCAGGCAGCCAGTCTAATTGCAGCTTTTCCAAATATTGGTGTACCCACAGACATCCAAGGCGTAAGAGTAAAGATTGTACGCGCCTTCAAATTGTTTTATGTGACTACCGAAGAGTCGGTGATCATCATCCGGGTCTGGGACGGTCGACAAGATCCTGAAAGAATCGTTTTCTGAGGCAAATTTTCGGGTATTTCCCGCCCTCCAGCCAACCGGATTTTTTACTTTGCACTTTCTTTTCTCCATGAACGCCATTCGCGAAACACATTTCTCCTTCCCGGGTCAAACCGGCTTCTATCGCGGCAAGGTGCGCGATGTCTATTACTTTGGCGACCGTATGGCCATGGTGGCCACCGATCGCATTTCGGCCTTCGATGTGATTCTACCGCGCGCCATACCCGACAAGGGCCGGGTACTCAATCAGATAGCCGCCCTCAACCTCCGAGCTACTGCGGGCCTGGTGCCCAACTGGGTTACGGCCTCCCCCGATCCGAACGTCACCATTGGCTTTCGATGCGAGACGTACCCGGTGGAAATGGTTATTCGCGGCTACCTGGCCGGCCATGCCTGGCGCGAGTACAAAGCCGGCAAGCGTGTGCTCTGCGGGGTTGCGCTGCCCAAAGGGTTAAAGGAAAATGACCCCCTGCCCCAACCGATCATAACGCCCACCACCAAAGCGCACGTTGGTCATGATGAAGATATCTCGCGCGAAGAAATCCTTAGCCGAAAATTGGTACCGGAAGCTGAGTATACCGTATTGGAAACGTATGCGCGTAACTTGTTTGCCAAGGGAACCGAACTGGCACGGCAACGCGGCCTCATTCTGGTAGACACCAAATACGAATTTGGACGTCACAACGGCACGATTTATCTGATCGATGAAGTGCACACGCCTGACTCCTCCCGGTACTTTTATGCTGATGGGTATGACGAGCGGCAGCGGAAAGGCGAACCTCAAAAGCAGTTATCCAAAGAATTTGTCCGGCAATGGCTGATTGAAAACGGATTTCAGGGTAAAGAAGGCCAGCAGGTACCCGAAATGACCGATGCCATCGTGCATTCCATCAGCGACCGTTACCGCGAGTTGTACACGCAACTTACGGGCGAAACGCTTCCGCCTGTAAATTATGATGCCTTGCTGGAACGAATTGAGCAGGCCATCGTTAAATCCCTAAAATGAAGTAATTTTAGGCCTTCAATATCGTCCGATGAAATACACGATCGACAAGCAAGAGAAATACACCCTGTTAAGCCTGCACGAGGAAAAACTCGACTCCAGCATTGCGCCCAACTTAAAAACCGAAATGGTGACCCTTCATGCCGAAGGCGCCCGCAACCTGATTCTGGATTTGGGCGAAGTCAAGTATACCGATTCATCCGGACTGAGCGCCCTGCTGGTTGGAAACCGGATTCTGCAGGAGGACGGAGGAATTTTCGTACTCACCCGGCTGTCGGATCATACGCTGAAGCTCATCAAAATTTCCCAACTCGATAGCGTCCTGAATATTTTGCCCTCCATCGAAGAAGCCATCGATGCAGTGTTCATGCACGAAATTGAGAAGGACATGAAGGATGGTGAGTAAGACCTTCACGCCAAAGACTTCCTTTTTGGGGAAGTAAACATCATAAACGCGGATTCGGTACCAGGCTCCAACGGAATGTTCAAAATCACAATTCTCGGATCCAGCGGTGCTCTCCCGGCCTTTGGCCGGTTCCCTTCCTGCCAGTTAATTTCGGTTCAAAACCGCTTTTTCCTGATCGATTGTGGCGAGGGAGCCCAAATGCAATTGATGGCGCAGGGCCTGCCCTACCACAAAATCGATCACATTTTCATCAGTCACCTGCACGGAGATCACTACCTGGGCCTGATGGGATTGATTTTCTCCATGCACCTGCAACGCAGAACGGCTGACCTGCATCTGTACAGCCTGCCCGGCCTGGACGAGATCATTACACTTCAACTTAAGCACTCCAAATCTGCATTGAACTTCAACCTGATCTTTCACGCGTTGCCGCAGGGGACACGCGCGCTGATCTACGAGGATGATGCCGTTACCGTGGAAACCCTACCCCTTCTTCACAAACTTCCCTGTAATGGTGTTTTAATCCGCGAGAAGCAGAAGCCGCTGCTTATTGACAAAGCCAAATTGCAGGAAGGCATGTTGCTGCAACACATTGCACAGCTCAAACAAGGGTTTAACGTGCACGATGCCAGCGGCCAAATGATCTATCACCATGCCGACTTTACCCTGCCACCAAGGCCTTCGTTCTCGTACGCGTACTGCTCGGACACGGTCTACTTCCCCGCCTTGACCGAACACGTTCGAGGCGTTAGCCTGCTCTACCATGAGGCTACCTTTATGGAGGACGAGCGCGACAAGGCAGCCGAAACACGACACAGTACCGCCCGCGAGGCCGCCTGCATCGCGGCCGAAGCTAACGTGGAGAAACTCATCATCGGGCACTTTTCGGCCCGCTACCGCGACTTGTCAGGGCTATTGGCCGAGGCCTGCCGTGTATTCCCCAATACCGAGTTGGCCGTTGAAGGCACAACCTTTACCTTGGAGGAATGACAGCCTCCCTCGATCAAAAGAAACAGCGGTTATTCCTGATACTTGCCGGCATATTTCTCACCAATGCGCTGGTGGCCGAGATGATCGGGGTAAAGATCTTCTCCGGAGAACAAACCCTGGGCTGGCAACCGGCTCACCTGCCCATACTCGGCTTCTCGATGGACTTCAATTTGACAGCGGGAGCCATCATCTGGCCGGTGGTTTTCATCACATCCGATCTGATTAACGAATACTTCGGCAAGCCGGGCGTCAAACGCATCAGCTACCTGACGGCAGGGCTAATCGCGTACGCCTTTGTCGTCATCTTTCTCACCATGGAACTTCCACCCGCGCAATGGTGGCTTGATGCGAACAACCGCGATAGCGAGGGAAACTTTTTCGACATGAACTTTGCCTTCAATAAGATATTCGGACAAGGGCAACGTATCATCATCGGTTCGCTGAGTGCCTTCTTGTTGGGTCAGTTGATTGACGTGTTTGTCTTTCAGCGCTTGCGAAAAATAACCGGCCCGCGCATGCTCTGGTTGCGCGCCACCGGGTCAACGCTGGTGTCGCAATTCATCGACAGTTTTGTGGTCTTGTTTATCGCCTTTGCCGGCACGTTTTCCTGGCCGCAGCTCTTGGCCATTGGCGTTACCAACTACATCTACAAATTCGCAGTGGCCATCGGGCTAACACCGGTCATTTACCTGGGCCATTACCTTATTGATCGTTATCTGGGTAAAGCCAATGCTGAAAAGATATCTGAGGATGCCGCCCGGCAAAGCCAGTCATTTTTGTGACCGCGCGTAGTTGTCCAGCACAATGGCGGTAGCAATAGCCGCATTGAGCGACTCCGCCTTTCCTACCCGCGGAATGGTGATGGGTTGCTGAACCCTGGTTTTGACTTCGTTCGATATGCCATGAGCCTCATTGCCCATGACGATGATTGCCGGTGAGATCCAGTTGACCTCATGTACGTTGGTGCCGGTTAGGAACGTACCGTAAACGGTGGCATCATGTTGACGAAGATAGTCAGGTAATGCCGTGTAGTACACCTGCACGCGCGTAAACGATCCCATGGATGCTGTGATCACCTTGGGGTTGTAGACATCCGCTGTGTTTTCGGAAGCTACGATCGTGCGCACGCCATACCAATCGGCTGTGCGGATAATCGTGCCGAGATTTCCCGGATCACGAATATCATCAAGCGCCAGCACGAGTGGCGCCTGGCGGGCCGGTGACGAGTTGGGTTTCATGCGCACCACCGCGAGTCCGGTCGTGTTGGTTTGAAAACTCCCCAGGCTGGCCAGGGTTGCCTCAGTTACGTCATATCGCTCGGAAAGGGCGCTGGCATGGCGGTCCATTTCCGCCAAAAAGGCGGGCCTGCCCACGAGCATAACAACTTCAAAATCGGACAGCAGAACCTCAACCACGCTTTTACTTCCCTCTACCAGAAAGCATTGCTCGGCTTGGCGGTATTTCTTTATTTGCAGTGATTTGACAAAAGAAGACTTCGGTTTGGAGAGCATGGCGAGACGCTGGCTGGGTTTTACGGTTCTATCCGTGATGTTGAGCGGGTGTTTGGGAACGCAATATCTCCAAGGAAATCAAAAGTTGCTGTATAAACAAAAAATCTCCGGCACCCGCAGCACGGGGCTTACCGAGTGGAGCAACTTATATGTGCAGAAGACAAACCGAAAGTTTCTGGGATTGCCCGCGCATCTGCTGGTTACCATGTACTACACCGGGCAAAAGAAATACCGCCAGCAAAAGTTCATCGATAAAAAAGCGCAGGTAGAGAAGAAGTTTGACGCACGAATTGCCCGCACCACCGACCAGCGAAAAATCGGTAATATTCAATACCACAAGCAGCAGAAAGTTGAAGAACTCAACAATAAAATCGAGAGTGGGAATAACTTCATGCAATGGGGTGAGCCGCTCACAGTATTTGATTCAGCTCAGACCTTGCAAACCGCCCAGCGCATGACCGATTACCTGATCTCGCAGGGCTTCTTTCTCGGGAAGGTCATTCCGGAAGTAACCCCGGAAGGCAAACTGGTGAACATCAACTACCGGGTTACACCGGGTCCGGCCTATCTGAACGATACCATTTTTTATCAAATTGCAGATACCGCGGTAGCGAAAATCATTCTGGACAACCGGAGCAGGAGTCTGATTAAGGTAGGCGACCGTTACCAGCAGGATTTACTCAGCAAAGAACGCGACCGTATTGATCTTTTATTGAAGAACCGCGGCTATTACGACTTCTCGCGCGAGTACATCGATTTTGAAGTCGATACCAGCTACCGCCCCCGCCAGATTGCAACCCTGATGAACGTGCGCAATCCACCGCGAAAAAACGAACACCGTGTTTTTCGCATCGACTCCATCAGTTTCACCACCGATGCCTCCCTGAACACCCGGCAAGCGGTTTCCGGGCAGCGAACCTCCAAAGTCTTCCGGAACATCACGTTTAACTATTACCGCGATGAGTTCAGCCGAAAAATTCTGTCGCAACGCGTATCCCTGGAGAAAGACTCCTTGTTCAGCCGGGAGAAAACATTCTTTACCCAACGGCAGCTCGCCAACCTGGATATTTTCAAGTTTGTCAACATCAGCTACGATACCGGCCAGCATAAGTTCACAGCCAATATTTTTACCAGCCCGCTCGACCGCTATTCGTGGTCGAATGAGTTCGGGGTAACCGTTACGCAAGGCTTCCCCGGCCCGTATGTAACCACCAGCTTAAAAAAACGAAACCTCTTTGGCGGGTTGGAAATTTTCGAAATCAACGGGCGGTTTGGATTTGAAGGTGTGGCTGCTGCAACGCAGTTGGGCAGTTTCTACCGAAGCGTGGAAGCTGGTGCCAATGTTTCCCTTACCTTTCCGCAAATCCTCTTTCCGTTTAGCCGCGATGCCCAATACCGCATTGCCAAGTATAGTCCGCGAACGCGACTGTTGGCCGGTATAACGTACACCGACCGCCCGGAATACAGGCGCGAGATCACGTCCATTGCGGGCACCTTCTTTTGGGAGAATCACCGCTCGTCTCAGTATCAGTTTACCATCACAAGTCTCAACATCATTCAATCCAAGCAAGACAGCGCCTTCAATGCCCTTCTGGTCGATCTTCAGTCGCAAGGCAACAACCTGATCAACTCTTTCAAGCCCTCGTTTGTCACGAGTATGATTTTTTCATTCACGTACAACCCCAATAACTATGGGAACTCCAGTCGCAGTTCATTCTTCCTGCGCACCCAGATTGAAAGCGGAGGAACGTTATTAAACCTGTATGAGCCAGCCATCCTGGAACAAAACGGATTAGAGACGTATAAGTATATCCGCCTCAGTGCGGATTTGCGCAGGCTTAAGATTCTAAACAAAAATACGGTGCTGGCCAGCCGCCTTAACGCTGGTCTTGCGTACTCCTACGGTAAGAATACAGCCTTACCGTATGAAAAGTACTTCTTCGTTGGTGGCAGCAATAGTGTGAGGGCCTGGCGACCGCGCAGGTTGGGTGTGGGCTCGCGCCCACCCCCACTGACCACAGACCCATCGGCTGATGGACTTTTTGACTACCGATTCGAACAGCCCGGTGATATCTTACTTGAGGCCAGTGTTGAACTCCGGAAAAAGCTATTTGGCTTTGTCCATGGTGCATTTTTTGTCGATGTCGGCAACGTGTGGACGGTTCGCGAACAGAATTACGTGCCTACCGAAAACGCAGCATCCTGGACAGGCGCGACAAAGTTTAAACTTTCTGACTTTGCGAGCCAGTTAGGCGTAGGCACCGGGCTTGGCGTTCGCTTTGACTTTTCCTTCCTCGTTTTCCGTTTTGACGTGGGCGTGAAAGTATACGACCCGGCTCGCGAGCAAGGGGACCGCTTTGTGCTGAACAGGGCCAAGGCTTTTGGAGATTTCACAGACCGTGAGCCTATGATTTTCAATATTGGCGTTGGTTATCCGTTCTAAGCGATGAGAATTAGTTCAAGCCGCTTCATATTTCTTTTTGCCCTGCTGGTGTGGTCTGCCAACGGCCTGGCTCAAGGCCATTATTTCGGTCTTCGCGCTGGGGTTCCCGTAACGACATACACACCTGCATCAACCGCTTGGCAGGCTGGACTTGAACTCAAGGGCTCCCTGACGTACGACATTAACAAATCACTTTGGGCTGCTGTAGAGCTGGGCTATTCGGTAAACAGTCGCGCAGCCAACTTGGATTCGCTTTTGTCAACTCAAATGAGAAATGGCTTCCTCGAAACGTCCTGGCTGCTGGGGCGCTCATTTACCATTCAAAAGCACAAAGATCATGTCCTCTCGTGGTACGTAGCTGCAGGGCCTCGCCTCGGGCTTTGGGTTTCCGGACAAGGCAGTTGGTCGGGTCAACCAACGGTGGCCAAAGGGAAGGTGGTGTTCTCCGAAATTGCTCGTTCGAAAAGCGAACCCGACATCGTTTACATTTCAGAGCCCAACCGCTGGCAAATAGGTGCGGATGCAGCTGTTGGTGTCATTGCCCCCTGGCGGCCACTGCGTTTTTTTCAGTTTGAAATACGATATACGCACGGATTTTCTTCTCTGGGGGAAATGGCCGAAATGCAAATCACGCAGACTTCCGACCCGCTGGATACGCGACCCCGAATAATTACGCTCTCGGTCGCCTATCGGTTAACCCAACATGTCAAGTTGGCAAAAAAGGGCAACAGCACGAAAGGCGACAGAAAAGACAAGAAACCCCGAAAGAACTTCGATTCGATGATACGTTAAAACGCGATTAACTCAGCCAGTTTCGCAAGCACCTTGTCGGCACTGGGCAACATCATCTTTTCCAGTTCAACATTCAGTGGCACTGCCGGCAAGTTGGCCGCACCCACGGTCATAACCGGTGCATCTAAAGCAGAAAAACAACGCTCGCTGATCCGACCCGCTAGCGATTCGGCAAACGAATTCATCAGTGGCTCTTCCGTCACAATCATAACCCGCCCGTGCTGACGGGCGAGGTCAAACATCGTCTCTTCATCCACCGGGTTGAGTGACCGCAAATCAAAGATCGATACCTGATCCGGCCACGATTCCGCAGCACCTTTTGACCAGTAGACACCCATGCCATAGGTTACAATTAACGCGGCACCTCCCTCTTTGAGCCAGCGTTCACTCGCACGCTGAACCATACGGCCCTTGCCCAACGGAATGATGTAGTCCTCATCCGGTTCGAGCGTCTTGGCATCTGCGGTGCCAGCCACCTTGCTCCAGTACAAACCCTTATGTTCCAATACGACCACCGGATTGGGATCATAGAACGCAGCCTTCATCAGTCCCTTCATGTCGGCCGCATTGCTGGGATACACGACTTTGATGCCGCGGATGGTGAGCAGTGCCGATTCTATGCTGCCGGAATGATAGGGGCCGCCTCCGCCATAGGCGCCAATCGGAACACGGATAACAGCCGGGACAGGAAACTGGCCTTTGGACAGGTAGCAACTCTTGGACAACTCCTCAACCAATTGATTGATGCCCGGCCAGATATAATCCGCAAACTGAATTTCAACGATGGGTCGCGCACCCACGGCCGTCATGCCAGCCGTAGAGCCGATGATGTAAGCTTCCTGAATGGGCGTGTTAAAGACGCGGTTGTCGCCATACTTCTGCGCCAGTGTTGCGGCCTCGCGAAAAACTCCACCTAAACGACCTCCGACATCCTGGCCGTAGAATAACGCCTCAGGATGTTTCTTCAGAATTTCATCCACCGCATGCAGTGCGGCATCCACCATCACCACCTTTTCGCCTGCAGCGGGTTCACGAGTGCCTCGCTCCTCCGTAACCGGTGTTGGGGCAAACTCGTGCGTATCAAATTCATCCAGCACGGGGTCATCGGATTTCAAGGCCCGAGCGAAATCCTGCCGTACTCTGACTGTGGCGCGCGCATTGATTTCGTCCAGCAACTCCTTTGCTTCCCCGATGCTTTTCAAATACCGCTCAAACTTTCGGAAGGGGTCGTTTCGCTCATGCTGTTTAAGATTTTCACCGCGGTACCATTCCTTCCGAACACCTGAGGTGTGATGACCGAGCAAGGGACACCGCGCGTGCACGAGCATGGGCGCCCGATTCTGGCGCACGTAGTCAAATGCTTTTTTCAACGCTCCAAAACTTTCCACAAAGTCAGCTCCATCCACGCGCAAGCGTTCCATCCCTTTGAATCCGGCCGCATATTCATACGCATCCATCGCCCGCATCTCGGCTCCGGTGGCGGATATTCCCCAATCGTTATCTTGAACAAGGTAGACGATGGGCAGCTTTTTGAGTACCGCCATCTGAAACGCTTCGGCTACTTCACCCTCCGTAACCGAACCATCGCCCAACGAACAAAGTACGATCGAGGGTGTGCCTCCCGCAAACCCCTGAGACTCCAGGTAAGCAAGGCCGTGGGCCATGCCCGTGGCCGGAATGGCCTGCATACCCGTTGCCGAGCTTTGGTGTGGGATAACCGGAAATCCTTCTCGCTTCAGTGACGGATGTCCGTAATAACTGCGACCACCCGAAAACGGATCATCCCGCTTCGCCATCAATTGGAGCATCAACTCGTAGGGCTGAAGCCCCAGGCTTAAAAGAATGGATTCGTCCCGATAGTACAGTGCTGCATAATCGCGGGAGGTCAGCAGCAACCCCGCAGCAGTCTGGATGGCCTCGTGACCCCGCGAAGTGCTGTGCACGTACTTGCTGGCTACTTCGCGTTTCTCATCATAGAGCGCGGCCATAGCCCGGGCGGTGCACATAAGTTCATAGGCCTTTAGCAGGGTCTCCCGGCTAATCTCGGTGTTTCGCTTTCTCGTACGTGTTGCTTCTGCCACCCCCATAAATGAGTAAAGGACAAAGGTAGGATTTTGAGCCCTACTGAGTGTTAGCTGGGGAAAAACAAAAAGCCTATCAACGTGACGGGCCTTATGAGAAGTTTTGGGCGGCTTACTTTTTGAGCAGGTCCCGAATTTCGGTCAGCAGTTTGATATCCGCGGGAGGTTCGGCAGGCGCGGCCGGTGCAGCTTCCTCTTTCTTCTTTGCTGCATTCACTCCTTTCACAATCAGAAACAGCACAAACGCAATGATCAGAAAGTTGATCGTAGCAGCAATGAACTTTCCGTACTTGACTGCGCCAAAGGCAGTGAGATCTTCCAATCGGCTGAGTTGAGCAGCATCCAGAGCTGGCTTGAGCAACAAAGGGGTGATCACGTCATTGATCAGTGAGTTGACGATAGCACCAAAGGCACCGCCAATGATAACACCTATGGCGAGGTCAATTACGTTGCCGCGCATCGCAAAAGATTTAAATTCTTTTAACATGGTAAATCGTTTAGGTTAGGAAAGATGAAAAGTAAAGGCTGTCCCCCACATTTACAAACAGCCGCTTTGCCCTTTTTTTGAAAGGAGGCGTCCAATACTCCGGCCTCTTTAGAATACGACCTTCAGCTGGTTGCGCAAGCCTTTGAAAGCATATAACTCAAGGCCGGTGCTGCCGATGAACATTTTGGCGGCAATCTTCACGAGTATCTTGATTTGCTCAGCCGAGATCCAGCACGTCACGGAGTTTTTTCCGACAAACAACTGATTATAAGGCACCTCGGGAATAAGCTAATAGCAGGAAAAGT
>DAIPHR010000090.1:0-12508 GCA_036771215.1 Cyclobacteriaceae bacterium | reverse complement strand
GCCACGTTCACCACGCCAACACTCACCTCCAGCGCAAACTATTATGTGGCCCTCAGGAGTGGCAACTGCGAGAGTGCGCGTACGGAAGTAGTGGTTACCCTCAATAATTGTTCTGACTTAGTATTCTACAATGCCGTATCGGCCAATGCCGATGCCTTGAACAGCTACTTTCACATTGGAAATGTTGATGCAACACCCGAAACACGAGCAAACTGGTTGAGGATTTTCAACCGCTGGGGTGATCTGGTGTTTGAGGTTCGAAATTACGACAACGTGACTAACCGGTTTGTTGGCCTTAACAACAAGGACGATGAGTTACCTACGGGCACGTATTTTTATGTTTTGGAGTTTGACTCCGGCCGACCGAAGGCGGAAGGCTTTATTTCGCTCAAGCGCTGATTATTCCCACACCACCAGCCCGGGTTCGTGATACCACTGCGGGTAACGCGCCAGGTAGAGTTTTTCAATTTCGTTCCGTTTGTTTTTCAGCGTGGGTGTCATCAGCCCATTTTCTACGGTCCAGTCGTTTTGTAAAATCACGGCCGTCTCCAGCTTTTCGTAGCTCTCCAGCGTTGCATTAACGGCCTTCAGGCTTGCACCAATGCTTTGCTCTATGTCGGTTTTTAATTTAGTCTTTCCCAGAGCCGACAGAATGATCAGTGCGATGGGTTGCGGAATGCCCATGCCGACAACACACACCTTTTCAATGTCGGGGTTGGTCAGTAACTTCATTTCGATCGGAGCGGGCGCAACGTATTTGCCTTTATCGGTTTTGAATAAGTCTTTGATGCGTCCGGTGATGGTCAGATAGCCCTGCGCATCTACGCTGCCCTGGTCACCAGTTTTCAAAAACCCATCCTCGGTGAACACCTCGCGGGTCAGTTGCGGTTCCTGATAATACCCCTGCATGGTGCCTCCGTGTCTCGTTTGCACTTCACCTTCTGCGCTCAGGCGCACCTCTACCCCTGGCCACGCCTGGCCAACCGTGCCAAACTTTACCTCGCCCAGATTACCATGGGAGATGGCACCGTTTTCCGTCATGCCATAGACCTCGCGAATGGTGATGCCGAGTTGTTGATACCATCGCAATAGAGCGACCGGCATGGGGGCCGCACCCGATACGCTGAGTACGGCACGAGACAACCCGAGTCCTTTCTTGATTTTATTCTTCAGCAAAGTCCCGACCACCGGAATTTTCAGTAAGGTATTCAGGCGTTGGGGTGGCAGCTTTTCGAAAATTTTTTCTTGGAACTTGGCCCAGATGCGGGGCACCGCAAAAAAGATATGGGGCTGAACCGATGACAGATCGGCCGCAAAAGTGTCCAGCGACTCGACAAACGAAACCGTGCTGCCCGTCCAGAGGGAAAGAATTTCAATTACGTTACGTTCGGCAATGTGCGACAGCGGCAGAAACGAAAACAGGTGCATGGGGTGCGTGAGGCCGAAGCGTTTCATCACGAGGTCTTCGGTTTTCGCTACTTCACTGAACACCCGGTGATTGAACATGACGCCTTTCGGCACGCCTGTGGTGCCGGAGGTATACATCAAAGTAGCCAGGTCATCCGGATGGAGAGTGGAGCTGACCAAAGGCGGGTAACGTTCAACGAGTTGGCTCCACGATTCGCCCTCTTCGGGGCCATACCAGGGGAAGGAGATTTTTTTGACATCTGAGGGAATGCCCTCCTTTTGTTGGCCATACTCGTCCAGTTTGCCGATAAAAACAGCCTGCGCCCCGCTGTGCTCCAGAATTTGCCGGATGCCGTGTGCGCTGAGCGTAGCGTAGAGCGGCACCGATACCAACCCCGCCATCAGAATGGCCAGGTCGGCCATGATCCAGTGCGCACAATTTTTTGACAGAATGGCCACGCGCGCGCCTTTTTTAAGCCCCATGGCTTGCAGGGCCGCGGCCATGCTTCGAACCTCCAGGCCTGCGTTGGCATACGAAAACTCGCGCCATTGGCGTGCTACGGGCTGTCGCAGAAAAATCCGGTTGGGCGCATCCTGCTCCCAGCGGCTGAAAAATTCGGTAATCACCCGAACAAGAAACGAAACCCGGTTTGTGTTTGCAACGCTCTTTACAAAAAACGGTCGAGCAGGTAACGAATCACGTCTGTGGTGGTAACGATACCCACGAGTTTCGTTTCGTTTTCGTCATCCACTACCGGCAGGGCATGAAACTCTTCCTCCGATAAAATCTTGGCCACTGCGCGAATGTCGTCCCCCGCCCTGACTACGCGGGGCTTGTGCGACATCACCTGGCTGAGGTTGAGCATGTCCAGTACCGCTTCATCGGTATCGCCTTCGCCCTCAAACATGCCGCTGAAGGTGAGGCGGTTGAGGTCTGTTTTGCTGATGATGCCCACCAGTTTGCCTTTTTGGACTACCGGCACGTGACGCACGTTGTGTTTGCGAACAACTTCACGGGCGCTTTCCAAAGAGTCCTTGAAGTCGACCACATACACATGATGCGTCATGATTGTGCTAACCGGTTCATGCTTTTTCATGTTGATGTGTTTAGGTTGATGTTGTATCAAAGTTTGGCAGCGCAACAAGAGCGCACCATGAGGAACATCAACGGGGGAACTGATAAATGTCAACAAAAAAGGGGCTTGCGCCCCTTCCTGTTCCGTTCATAAATCGGTTACTGATTTTCTTTAAGGGCTGGCACCATAGTTTTGGCGAGCTCAGCACCCAGCAGAGACTCCAGCAAGCCCATGTTGCTCTTGCCTTCCTTCCCGCTTTCAATATACACCTGGGGCAGTTTCATGTTGGCCAAATTCTGGGCCACGCCAATGGCAATGTCGCGTTGAATCTGTGCCTTTTCCTGGGGAGTTAAACCGGCTGCTACTTTTAATCGGTTTGCTTCCGCCTGGGCGCGCTCGCGCACCAGCATCTGATCGGATTCCAGTTTTGCCGTCTGCAGGGCAATTTCAGCCAACTGCTTGCGCGTGGTTTCCTGCTTCAATTGTGTTTCAATAGCAATCAACTGTTTCACCTGCTCTTTTTCCTGGTCTACCCGCTCCTTTGCTTTGTCGCGTTCACCCTCAGCGATAATGCGCTGCTGTTCAGCTTTTGCCGTTTCAATCTTTTCCATCTCAATACGCTTCTGCGCAGAAATGTCGCGCTGCGCTTCCAGCCGTTGTTTAAAAGCCGATTCCGGATACACATCGTCCACAATCACCTGCGTAACGATGATGTTGTTTTTCGTGATTTCGTGGGGAATACGAATCAGTTTGCCGTTGGCATCCACTTTACGGATGATCTTGTAACGCGTGTTGATTTCTTTAATGGTTCGCTGATCGGTTTCCTGAATAGCGGCATAAATAGTGTCGTAGTACTCTTTTCGTTCGGTCGAGTATCCTCCGTATTTCAGCTGGTCGTCAACCGCCTGGCGAAAGTCAGTGGCGGCACCCGAAATGTAATCCTGGGCGGCAAACATGTAACCGGTGTTACTGATCTGTTCCTTGATGGTCGGGATAAGCGTATTGTAAATCAGGTTTTGTGGATTTCGGAACGACTCCGCTACCTGGCGAAAGGTTTCCGGATCTTCCGGAACTTTCATACGCACCGATACCCGCACGGCAGCACCCACACGGTCGATAAAGGTTATGCCAATACCCGGAACGACTTCCAATTTGTCTTCACCGCGCGAGTTGCGAACATTGAAAGTCACCTTATCACTGATGATACCTTCAATACCTTCTGCAGGTTCACCTTCCGCTACCACTTTAATGTCGATTTCCTTCTGCCACTCCTGAATGGTAGCAAACCAACGAAACTTGATCCCGGACGAAAACACGGTGCTCCAGCCGCCAGTCGGGTAAACGAGGTAGTACTGATGACCAAAGCGGGCGTAGAAAAACAGGTAGTTGCTCAACGCAAGGAATGCCGCAATGGAATAGAGATACAGCACCCGCCTAGGATTTTGGAAAAGAGTAAGAAAGCCCACCTGGAAGCGGTTTCTCAGCAGATATCCGGCTGTCAACGCAATCAACAGGAGAATACCCAGCACACTGATTAAAGCGAACATAGTTTATGGAGTTTAGAAATAGTTGATTATTCTAAATAAGAGAAAAGAAAACTAAAAAAGGAACAGAAGAGTTAAACAAAACGGGCTACATGCCGTGTGGGAATTTGGCCATGGATACCATGGGTGATAAAGAGGTAACCACTTGCAGCGAATTACTACCTTTGATGATTCACATGCCAGCCGAAAAAAAACTCTTCCTGCTCGATGCCTACGCGCTGATTTACCGGGCCCATTTTGCGTTTACCAAAAACCCGCGCATTAATTCCAAAGGCCGAAATACATCGGTTCCGTTTGGGTTTACCAATACGCTGATGGAGGTGCTCACCAAACAGAAGCCATCGCACATTGGGGTGGCCTTCGATACAGCCGCGCCTACGTTTCGCGATGAATTGTACGAAGAGTACAAGGCTACACGCCAGGAAACCCCCGAGGACATTCGGTACGGCCTGCCGATTGTGAAAGAGATCATACGCGGTTTCAACATCCCCATTTTTGAACTGGATGGCTACGAAGCGGATGACGTAATTGGAACCTTGGCCACGCGCGCAGCAGCCGCTGGCTTTGAGGTTTACATGATGACACCGGACAAAGACTATGGCCAGATCGTACAGGATCATGTGCTGCTCTACAAGCCGGCCTACATGGGCAACTCGGTTGATATCCTCGGGCCAAAAGAGGTGTGTGAGAAATGGGAAATTGAAAGCGTGGCTCAGGTAGCCGATATACTGGGCTTGCAGGGCGATTCATCCGACAATATTCCGGGCATCCCCGGGGTAGGCCCCAAAACCGCTGCCGATCTCATCAAGCAGTTTGGCACAGTGGAGAATGTGGTCGCCAATGCCGACAAACTCAAAGGCAAACTCAAGGAGCGCGTGGAGCAATTTGGTCAGCAGGCCATTCTCTCGAAAAAGCTGGCGATCATCGTAACCGATGTGCCGGTGGCGTTTGACGAAGAAGCGTTGCGTTTCACCGGGCCCGATCCGGAAAAACTCAAGCCCCTACTCGAAGAGCTTGAGTTTAAGACGATGATGCCACGCATCTTCAGCCTGGTGCCGGGCGCAGCACCGGTGGCGGCTCCGGCTGCGGCCAAGCCAGCCCAACTCTCCATGTTTGGTGGCGAGGAGGCGACTCCGCAAGCCGGTGAGCAGCGCATGTACTCGGCAACGGATGTGGACTATCGGGTCATCAACGCTGTCGAAGAACGCCAACAGGTAATCGAGAAGCTCCGCGGAGCTTCTGAAATTTCGCTCCAGCTTCTCATCAACGAGGAAGAACATTTTGATTTTGCGCCAACGGCTCTGGTGATCAGTGCCTCACCGACAACGGCCTGGTACTTTCCGGTTTCAGCCAACGACAACCTGAAGGATTTTGCACCCGTGCTGGCGGATTTCCGCATAGCCAAAGTGGGTCACAACCTGAAGGCCACGCTGCTGGCCCTGCGCAAACTCAACCTAACCGTCTCCGGTAAGATGTTCGATACGCTCATTGCCCATTATCTCATTGAGCCGGAAGCCTCGCACGATTTGGGCATCTTGTGCGCCCAATATGTGGGCCACACCCTGATGGCGGAAGGCGATGAGCAGAAAAAAGCATGCGAACGGGCGGACCTGGTGCTACAGTTGAAATCAAAATTAAAGGCAGAACTGGAAGTGCGCAGGTGCAGCCTGCTGATGCGCGATGTGGAGATGCCCCTGGTCAGCGTGCTTGCCAACATGGAATTCGAAGGTGTGAAGGTAGACGAGAGCACATTGAAATGGATGTCGGAGGCGCTCAAGAAAGACAGCGATAAGGTACAGAAGGAAATCTATCAACTGGCCGGCACCGAGTTTAACATCGGCTCACCCAAGCAATTGGGCGAAGTGTTGTTCGAAAAACTCAAGCTGCTCGACAAAGCCAAGAAAACCAAAACCGGGCAGTATGCAACGGGTGAAGAAGTGTTGATCAAGCTGGCGCCCGAACACGAAATCGCCAAGAAAATTCTGGAATACCGCGAGTATGAAAAGCTGCGCTCAACCTATGTGGATGCCTTACCCCGTATGATCAGCCGCTATGACGGGCGCATCCATTCCGATTTCAGACAGGCGGTGGCAGCCACCGGCCGGCTCAGTTCCAACAACCCCAACTTGCAGAACATCCCGATCCGCACGGAGAAGGGCCGGCAGATTCGCAGTGCCTTTGTGGCGCGCGGCCCCGAATACCTGTTTATGTCGGCCGACTATTCGCAAATTGAATTGCGCATTGCCGCCTCTTTTGCGCGGGATGCTACCATGATTGAAGCGTTTCGAAATCAGCGCGACATTCACGCCACTACAGCGGCCAAAGTTTTTAAGGTAGCCCTCGACAAGGTTACTCCGGATCAAAGACGAAAAGCCAAGGAAGTCAACTTTGGTATCTTGTACGGCAGCACGGCTTTTGGGCTCTCCCAGAACCTGAGTATCTCAAAAACAGAAGCCACCGAGATCATCGACTCCTATTTCCGGGAGTTCCCGGGCATTAAGCGCTATATGGATGATAGCATCAACTTCGCCCGTGAAAAGGAATACGTGGAAACCGTGCTGGGCCGCAGGCGCTATCTGCGCGATATCAATTCTCGCAACATCACCACGCGGGGCTTTGCCGAACGCAACGCCATTAATGCTCCCATCCAGGGTAGTGCCGCTGATATTATCAAGATCGCCATGGTGAACATACACCGCTGGCTGTTGCACGAACAGCTCCGTACCCGCATGATTCTTCAGGTACATGACGAATTGATCTTTGATGTGCACCGGGACGAGGTGGATATTGTAAAACCCAAAGTGGTTGAACTGATGAAACACGCGGTAGCACTCGAGGTGCCCATGGAAGTGGAAGTAGGCATTGGCTCGAACTGGCTGGAAGCACATTGATGGTTCGCGCATTTTCCTTTTTGATTATCCTGTTTGTTTGTTCGCTGAACGGATGGACGCAGTCGCGACCCAAAATTGGTCTGGTGCTCAGCGGAGGTGGCGCTAAGGGTATTGCGCACATTCGGGTACTGCAGGCTCTGGACTCGCTGGGTATTGTGCCGGATTTTATTGCGGGTACCAGTATGGGCTCGGTCGTGGGCGGGCTTTATGCGGCCGGCTATACCGGTAACGAAATCGATTCCATTGCGAAGACACTGGATTGGCAGTTGCTCATGTCGAACAGCGTTTCGTTCAACGAAATCAATATTGAAGAAAAGGACGAGTTTGGCCGGTACATTTACGAGCTGCCCATGAATGGCCTTAAGCCCAAGTTACCGCTGGGGCTGATTGAAGGGCAATACATTGAGGAACTGCTTGCCCGCCTGTTCTTTCACGTGAACGGCATTTCCAGTTTCCAACAGTTGCCCACACCTTTTCTTTGTGTGGCTTCGGATATTGTGAGAGGCGAACCCGTAGTGCTGCGCAACGGCAGTTTGCCACAAGCGATCCGCGCCAGCATGTCGATCCCCTCAGTTTTTGCGCCCGTGCGCATCGATGACCATCTGCTGGTGGATGGCGGTGTGTTCAACAACTTGCCGGTGAGCTACTGCCGTGAAATGGGGGCTACCTTCATTATTGCATCGGATGTGGATGGTGGATTATTTAAAGAATCGGACCTGAACTCGGCTGCCCAGCTGTTGATGCAAACCGCATTACTGGCCGGCAATATTACCTATCGGAAAGAATTGAAAGATGTAGATCTTCATATTGACATCTTCCCTCATCTGCGTTATGGCACAATGGATTTTGAACAGCGGGTAGACATGCTGCGGGCCGGGAGTGAAGCAACAAAAGAAATCATGCCCGAGTTAGTGAAGGTTGCTGTCGGGCAAAAACAATTTCCGCCCCGTACAGTACCGCGTTTTCCGCGCGGGGACAGGCGTTATAAAATCCAGGAGATTGCCACCGATGGCACCAGCGAACCGAATAACGCGTTGGTACAAGCGCGGTTTGAAGCTCACGTGGGCGAGTTGTTGAACTCTCGCGAAATAGGATCACGCGTACACCGCCTGATGGGCACCCGCTTGTTCGACAAGATAGGTTACCAGATTGAGGGCGACAGTGTGACCAGCAAGTTAGTCCTGCAAG
Source organism: Cyclobacteriaceae bacterium (assembly GCA_036771215.1). Taxonomy (GTDB): domain Bacteria; phylum Bacteroidota; class Bacteroidia; order Cytophagales; family Cyclobacteriaceae; genus ELB16-189. The sequence continues at coordinate 4,402 of DAIPHR010000090.1, read as the reverse complement.
CAAGCGAACGGCCTGGCAATGCCGTGAAGTTCGCCATGCACTACGATACCGAGCGGGGTGCGGGTGTCATCTTGAATTTTACCAAGCGCAACCTCATGCTTTCGGCCTCGCGTTTCGTGGCCACCATCGACCTTGCAGAAAGCCCACGTGTACGGGCCAATTATTTTTACTACTTCGGAGTGCGCAAACGCTGGTGGCATTTCAGCGAAGTATACGGAGAACGCATGCTCATCAACTCATTTATCGAAGGCACACCGGTTGCCGATGTAATCAGCCAACATACAGCTGCCACCACAATGCTCAACTACTCCCTTAGCCGCGACCAGTATTGGGGGTTTGGTATCATGGCCCAACGAAGCCGCCTTTGGCCGAAAATTAATCCGTCCACGGAGTCGAACCCCGAACCGCTTGAAATTGCCGACTATCGTTTCGGTACGGTGGGTGTGCGATTTCAATTCCTCCACAACACCCTTGACAAAGTATTTTTTCCCACACGTGGCGCGTGGCTGAAGGCAGAGACCAATTGGAATATCAATCCGGCATTTAAAGCCAATTTACTCATCACCCTGCCGGACAGCTCGGGAAAATTTTTAATCGAAGGTCCGCTACCCTCGTATGTGCGCTTCAACCTGAAAGCCCTGAAGGTGAAACCGCTCGGTTCGCGACTATCGCTGCAAATCTGGCAGCAAGTGGCACTGATGCAAGAGACATTCTCCCCCTACGATGATTTTTCTGCCTATCGGCTGGCAGCCGGAGATATCAATTCAGTCGGTGGCTGGCTCTATCGTCCGCGCTCTTCCGACCATCTGTTTCTCGGGCTGCGCGAGGGTGAGTTGTCGGTGCAGCAGTTGCTGGCAGTGGGGGCTCAGTTTCAATACACGGTTGCAAAAAATGTGTACGTAACTCCGGGCATCAATTTGCTGGCGGCCGGGTACGAGTCGTCCGCATTTTGGAGCGGTCTGGGTCAGTTTGATTTCCGTAAGGAGAACCGGGCGGGAGCTTTCTATCAGGTGGGCTACGGGGCTATGGCCTCCTATCTTTCACTGCTGGGACCAATTCAGGTTGGCGTGTCGCACAATGCTCAAACAGGGCAACTGCGTGGATTTTTCAACTTGGGCTTTACGTTTTAACTGAGGGAAACTGCGCTGTTCCACACATTCAACCGACCATCACTATTTCACAGATAGGCGCGCGCATTTCCCTACTTTTCCTTTTTGAACGCTTCAACAATTCATGCTTATGATCAAACAAATCCTGACCTTGACACTGGTGATGTCGCTGGCGGGCCTGGCCGCGCAGGCACAGGAAACCTTTCCGCGCAACGATGTGAAAGACAGCCGGGCCGGGCTATATGCCTTCACCAATGCCACGCTTGTTGTAGATCCGCAAACCACCCTGGCCAATGCCACGCTTCTGGTGAAAGGTGAGCGCATTGAGCAGGTAGGCGCTAATCTGGCCGTGCCGGCAGGGTACACCATCATCGAGTGTAAAGGCAAGTTCATCTATCCTTCGCTCATTGATATATACACCAGTTACGGTTTACCCGAAGTGGAGCGTCCACGCGGTGGCGGCTTTAACGGTCCCGAGCAGATTGAACCAAAAAATAAAGGACCCTACAACGCTAACCAGGCTATTCGTTCACACTATAACGCCTCCGATGAGTTTACCGTAAATGCCAAAGTCGCTGAGGAGTGGCGTAAACTTGGTTTTGGTACGGTGCTCACCTTTAAAGCCGATGGTCTGGCCCGTGGCACTGCGGCAGTTGTTGCGCTGGGCGAACAAGGTGAAAATAAAGCCGTGATTAAATCAAAAGCATCGGCAAATTATTCTTTTGTCAAAGGCAGCTCCTCACAAAACTACCCCAGCTCCATGATGGGGTATGTAGCCGTGTTACGCCAAACCTACCTGGATGCCGAATGGTTTGGTGCGCAGAACCCCCGCCCCTTTACCGATCAATCGCTCGAAGCGTGGATTCAAAATCAAAAATTGCCCCAAATCTTTGATGCCGCTAACTGGATGGGCGTTTTGCGTGCCGATAAGATCGCAGATGAGTTTGGCGTGCGCTACATCATTAAAGGAGGTGGCGATGAGTACAAACGCATCAACGACATCAAAGCTACCGGAGCATCCTTCATCGTGCCGGTTGATTTTCCTGAAGCCTACGATGTGGAAGATCCCTACGATGCTGCGCGCACCAGCCTGCAAGACATGAAGCACTGGGAGCTGGCCCCCACCAACCTGGCCGCCCTGGAAAAGGCCGGAATCACATTCGCCATCACCGCCAACGGACTGAAGAAAGTTTCCGACTTCATGCCCAACGTACGAAAGGCAATGGAGAACGGACTAAGCGAAGCGGCCGCCCTGAAGGCACTCACCACTACCCCTGCCCAAATGTTGCAGATTGACGGGCAAGTGGGTAGCCTCAAAAAAGGTATGCTCGCCAGCTTTCTGGTTACCTCCGGAAAAATCTTTGACGACAAAACGATCATTCACCAGAATTGGATAATCGGCCAACCGTTTGCGCTCAAGTCCATGGATCTGCGCAACTTCAACGGCCAGTACGATCTCTCCGTAAACAACCAGAACTACAAACTGGAAGTGAGCGGTGAAGCCGGCAGTCACAAAGCCAAGGTAAAAGTAAATGACAGCACTACGGTAGATGCCACGGCCACGTTTGGCAACAATCTGATCACCCTGTCATTCAAGCCGCAGAAGAACAGTTCGAACAGCGTGCGGCTCTCCGGCTGGAGTGATGACAAGGGCTTTAAAGGCAAAGGCCAGTTGGCCGATGGCGCCTGGATCAACTGGAGTGCTACCCGCACAGGCGACCTCACAGCCAAAGCACCAGACAAGAGAGACGCAGCACCGAAAAAGGATGAACCCGGCAAAGTATTTTATCCCTTTATGGCCCATGGCACAACTGCGCTGCCGGCAGTTGAAACGTTGCTGATCAAAAATGCCACCGTGTGGACCAACGAGCAAGAGGGCATTCTTCAGAATACCGATGTTTTGCTCAAGGATGGCAAGATTGCCCGCATCGGTAAGAACCTGTCTGAGCCGGGCGCCAAGATAGTTGACGGCACCGGCAAGCATCTGACGGCCGGCATCATTGACGAACACTCCCACATTGGGGCGCTCAGCATCAACGATGTGGCCACCAACTCCGGCATGGTGCGCATAGGCGACAATATCGATGCCGAAGACATTAACATTTACCAGGCGCTGGGCGGTGGTGTAGTAGCCGTTCAGGTGCTGCACGGCTCGGCCAATCCCATAGGTGGGCAATCGGGCCTGATCAAATTGCGCTGGGGCGAAACGCCCGAGAACTATAAAATTGCCGGGGCTGACGGATTCATTAAGTTCGCGCTGGGCGAGAATGTGAAGCGTAGCGGTAACCCGCAGTCGATTCGCTTCCCGCAAACCCGCATGGGCGTGGAGCAAGTGTATGTTGATGCCTTCACCAGTGCGCGCGAGTACGAGAAAAAGTGGGCGGCCTACAACGCCCTGTCGACCGCACAAAAGACGGCAGCCGTAAAACCCCGCAGAGATTTGGCGGAGGAAGCCATTCTGGAAATTCTGAAAAAAAAGCGGTTCATCAGTTGCCACAGCTATGTACAATCGGAGATTAACATGCTGATGAAAGTGGCCGAGCAATTCAATTTCCGTGTCAACACGTTTACCCACATTCTGGAAGGCTATAAAGTGGCCGACAAAATGAAGCATCACGGAGTAGCCGCCTCGTCCTTCTCCGACTGGTGGAATTACAAGTGGGAAGTGCGTTACGCTATTCCGTACAACGCAGCCATTCTGCACAACGCTGGTGTGGTTACCGCCATCAACTCCGATGATGCCGAAATGGGCAGACGCCTGAATCAGGAAGCAGCCAAATCGGTGAAGTATGGTGGCATGAGCGAGGAGGACGCGCTGAAGATGGTGACCCTGAACCCTGCCAAAATCCTGCACCTTGATGCGCAGATGGGCAGTGTAAAAGTGGGCAAGAGTGCCGATTTGGTGCTGTGGAGCAATCACCCGCTGAGCGTGTACGCCAAGGCAGAAAAGACCATCATCGATGGCAAAGTGTACTTCGATATCGAAGCGGACCGGCAGCGCAACCGTGAGATTGAAGTGGAAAGGGCGCGCCTGGTACAAAAAATGATTGGAGCTAAAAAAAGCGGAGCGCCCACGCAACGTCCCGAGCCGCGCCAGCGCGTGAACTTCCATTGCGATGATGTTCTGGGCGTTGAACACACGGAAGAAGACTAACCGATAAAGCACATGATTATGAAAAAGATATTTTTCTTCCTCACCCTCATCAGTGTTGTATCGGTGTGTACGTCACAATCACCCACGCCAGCGAAGCCGCAGGTGAGAGCGATTGCGTTGATCGGTTGTGTAGCACACC
>DAIPHR010000089.1:0-12677 GCA_036771215.1 Cyclobacteriaceae bacterium | reverse complement strand
CAGTCTTGATTTTTTTGCCAGCCTACAGAAAAAATACATGACGGTGATCTTGTCGGAGGTTTTGCAGAGCGGGCGGAGGGGTTTGGACTGGGTGACGGAGCTGTCTCGTATGCTGGCCAAAGCCGGGGTCAATCGCTTTGTCGGTATCGGGGAAGTGCTTTCGGCAAACCGGGCGATTATTTCAGGTCAAGTGGGTCGTTGTGAGTTCTATTCATCGGTGAGCGAGTTTGTGGAGAAGGTCGACTTCAATCAATTCGACCACGAGGTCATTCTCGTTAAAGGCGCACGATCGTTTCAGTTTGAAAAGATCGTTGCACTGTTGCAGCGCAAAGTACATGGCACCGTCATGGAGATTGATCTGGATGCCATGGTTCATAACCTCAATTTTTTCCGCTCGCGATTGCGGCCAGGCGTAAAATTGATGGCGATGGTTAAGGCGTTTGCCTACGGCAGCGGCAGCGAAGAAATCGGCAATCTCCTGCAGTTTCACAAAGTCGACTACCTTGGCGTAGCCTATCCAGACGAAGGAGTGGAGTTGCGCAAAAACCATATTCGCTTGCCGATTATGGTTTTGAACGCGTCAGCTGAATCACTGGAGCTATGCTTGAAACATGATTTGGAGCCGGAAGTGTTCAGCCGTGCGCAGTTAGAGGAAATGGTTCAGCGGCTGGATGGCCGTGCGCTTAACATCCATCTGAAGTTTGATACCGGTATGCATCGCCTGGGATTTGTCGAAGGCGAGTGGTCCATGATTTTCGACCGCCTAAAAGAACTTCCAAACGTGCGAGTAGCAAGCGTGTTTACGCATCTGGCTGCAGCGGATGAGTCGCAGCATGATGAATTTTCACGCGAACAGTTGGCGTTGTTTGAACGGGCATGCTCCCGATTTGAATCTAGCATGGGTTATCGTCCCCTTCGGCACGCATTAAATTCTCCCGGTATTTTGCGCTTTCCGGAGGGACAACTGGACATGGTTCGGCTGGGCATTGGCTTGTATGGCATTAATCCAACAACAGAATTTTATCCGGAACTCAAACCGGTGGCAACATTGAAATCGGTTGTGTCGCAGGTTAAGATTGTAAATGCGGGCGACACCATAGGCTATGGGCGAAGGGGTACTACAGCACGACCCACTACCACAGCCACCATCGCCATTGGCTATGCCGATGGTTTTAGCCGGGCGTTTAGCCGGGGAAAAGGGGCGGTGTGGATAAAGGGCCGACTGGCGCCCGTGATCGGAAATGTGTGCATGGACATGGCCATGGTAGACGTGACGGGCATGGATGTGCGGGCGGGTGACGAGGTCATCATCTTTGGGCCTGAGTTGCCGATTACCGAGGTGGCGGCCCGTATTGACACCATACCCTACGAAATTCTCACCGCCACCAGTGAGCGCGTAAAGCGGGTGTACTATGCGGCAAGTATTTGAATAGCCTTACCTTTCATCGTAAGTGCTTTGGGAATGCAGCGTCCTTGGAAACTATCAACTCATGCCGGTTAACCTGTTTCGTCACCGTTTAGCGATGGCCGTTCGATTTTTGTTAATCATAATCGCTTCGTTTGGCATTCGTCAGGCAGCGGGTCAAAGCATTAAAGAGGAGTTGGTGAGCGACTCCAGTGCCCGTAGCGTGCTCAAGGGAACGTTGCTTATCCCCGAGCATAAGGCGAAGTTACCTGTGGTATTGATCATAGCCGGTTCCGGACCAACTGACCGCGATGGGAATAGCCCGAGGTTGAAGTCTGACTACCTGAAGCTTTTGGCCGAGAATCTGGCGGCCAATGGCATAGCTTCCTTGCGCTATGATAAACGCGGGGTGGCCAAAAGCAAATACAACGGAAAGGAGGAAAATGTCGTTTTTGATGACTTTGCCCTTGATGCGGCAAGTTGGATCGCGCGCTTAAAGGCCGATCCGCGATTTTCGAAGGTAATCGTGATGGGTCATAGCGAAGGATCATTGCTGGGCATGCTGGCCATACAACGGTCAGCAGCCGATGGGTTTGTTTCGGTGGCCGGTGCCGGTCGACCCATTGATATCGTATTGAAAGAACAGCTTCACGCTAACGCCAACAATCCCGCGTCCTTGATTCAGGCAGCCGATGGCATTATCGATTCGCTGAAGATGGGGCTTCAGGTAAAGCAAGTGCCCATGTTGTTGTCCGGGTTGTTTCGACCAAGTGTTCAGCCGTTTCTTATTTCCTGGATGAAGTATGATCCCGCGGTAGAGATCAAGAAGCTGAACATGCCGGTCATGATCGTGCACGGCACAACCGACATTCAGGTTTCGAAGGCAGATGCTGAAGCCCTGCGGATTGCCCATTCAACGGCTACGTACCAGGAAGTTGAAGGTATGAATCACGTTTTGCGTGCGGCACCGGCTGATCGATCCGAAAACATCAAAACCTACTTCCGGCCCGATCTGCCGCTGAAAGAAGAGTTAATCCGAAGTCTTACCGAGTTCGTTCAAAGAATCCAGTAACGTTCGCTCTAATACGGTCGTCCGCTCTAGAACTCCTCAATGGTCAAATCAATTAGCCTCCGGTCGACATCACATTTCTTGATGGTTACCATAACTTCATCGCCCAATCGGTATACCTTTTTTCTGCGTCTGCCAATCACGCGGTAGTTTCGCTCATCCCACTCATAGAAGTCGTCCTTCATATCCGCCAACCGCACCATGCCCTCGCATTTGGTTTCAATAATTTCTACAAAAATGCCAAAGTCGGTGACCCCGGAAATAATACCTTCGTAAGGCCGTTTGCTGGCCATGCTCATAAACTCCACTTGCTTGTACTTAATGGAGGCTCGCTCGGCATCAGCCGCACGCTTTTCGCGTTCGCTGCTGTGTATGCATTTCTCCTCGTACTCCTTGCGGTTTACGGGTTTGCCGTGGTCGAGGTAGTGTTGCAGCAGACGGTGCGCCATCATGTCGGGGTACCTGCGGATGGGCGAGGTAAAATGGGTATAGTGCTCAAAGGCAAGGCCGAAATGTCCTTTGGCTTCGGTGGTGTATTTCGCCTTGGCCATCGCGCGCACAGCCAACGACTGTAGCACGTTTTGTTCGGGCTTGCCTTCAATTTCATCCATCAACCGGTTGAGCGATCGCGATATGGATTTATCCTCTACCTCCAGCTTATGGCCAAACTGGCGTGCAAACGTGGCAAAGTCCTGCACCTTTTCGGGATCGGGCAGGTCGTGTGTGCGGTAAACAAAGGTGTTTTTCTCTTCCCCCTTCTTCATTTTGTAGATGAAGGTGGCCACCCCGCGATTGGCGAGCAACATGAATTCTTCAATCAACTTATGAGCATCTTTGCGCACTTTGGGCACAACGGCCAGCGGCTTGCCCTTTTCGTCCAGTTTGAATTTCACCTCGCTGGTTTCAAAGTTCACTGCACCTTTTTTGAAACGCTCTTTACGCAGAAGGTGATGCAGGTCATTCAGAATTTTGAGCTCCGCGGCAAACATACCGGTGCCGGTCTCAATAACCTCTTGGGCCTGTTCATACGAAAAGCGGTGGTTGCTATGAATCACCGTGCGCCCGTACCACTCGCTATGGATCTTTCCTTTCGAATCCACCTCGAATACGGCTGCAAAGGTCAACTTATCTTCGTTGGGCCGCAGTGAGCATAGCCCGTTGGAGAGCCGCTCCGGCAACATGGGCACTGTTCGATCAACCAAATAAACGGAGGTGGCGCGGTCAAAGGCATCGGCTTCCAGGGCTGTGCCCGGCTTTACGTAGTGCGTTACATCTGCGATGTGCACACCAATTTCATAGTGTCCGTTTGACAGTTTTCTGAACGAAAGGGCATCATCAAAATCCTTCGCGTCCTCCGGGTCGATGGTGAACGTGAGCACCCCACGAAAATCTTTTCGTTTCTTAACTTCCTCGGCTGTGATCTCACCCGGGATGGACTCCGCCTCAGCGGTGACATGCTCGGGAAAGCGAAACGGCAAGTCAAACTCGGCCATGATGGAGTGAATTTCTGCCTCGTTTTCGCCCGTCTTGCCGAGGATCTCCACAATTTTGGCTTCATGACTTTTATCGCCCTCGCCCCAGCGGGTCACTTCCACGACCACCTTGTCGTTGGTTACGGCTCCGTTGATGTTTTCCGGATAAATGAAAAAGTCCTGATAGATCTTCTTAAAGTCGGGTACTACGAAAGCATAATTCTTCGACAGCTCGACACGGCCCACGAACCGGGTGCGAGCGCGTTTCACAATTTCTACAACTTTACCTTCGGGATTTTGTCCGGTGCGCCTGTTCAAGAGTTCAGCCGCTACGGTATCGCCATGCAGTGCATTGGCCAGGTCTTGGGTGCGCACATAGATGTCCTTGCTGCCCTCCTGCCCGGTGGCGATGTAGGCAAACCGGACATTAACATGGTCGACTACGCCCGTTATGGTGTCTGTTTTCCGGGTTGATGTGTAGCCTCCATGGGGAAGCTGTCTGATTTTTCCACTCTCTTCCAGGTTTTCCAGAATGGAAAAGAGGTCTTGGTTCAGCGCCTTGTTTTTTGCACCGGCCTTTCGTGCGATTTGCTTGAAGTCGTATACCCGGCCCGGATTTTCATCAAAAAGATTTAGCACCTGCCGGAACAGCGAAGTGTGTGTCTCTTTTTGCTTTTTTTGTTTCTTTTCTTTGAATTTCTTTTTGGACATGGTTAATGAATAAGGTGAGGTGCCAACAAGGGCAACCCTTTGAACTTGAGATAGAGCTGTGCAATGGCCACGACATCACCTACACAGTATTCCGCTATTTTCGACAGATTTTTTTCGTCATAGTAAACACTATTTACCATTGAGCCATCCATAATGCCCTTGCTGGTGGGGATGTTGAAGAGAGCGGCCAGCAAATCGAGCGAGGTGTAGTGCTTGTAGTCACCGAATTTCCACATCTCCATGGTGTCCAGATGGTTTACCTCCCAGGGCTTTCGGCCCGACTGGTTCAAGAGGTCCGGTGGCAGGATGTCGTTGATGAGCATTCTCCGGCTGAGGTAGGGGAAGTCAAACTCCTTGCCGTTGTGGGCACACAGGCGGGTGGAGCTATCCATTTTTTCCAGCAGCGCTTTGAATTCAAGCAACAGTTTCTTCTCGTCATCCCCGGCCAGGTACCGGGTTTTTAATCCGGGTTGGCCTTTCTCGGTTTCGGTGTATTTACCGAGCGCAATCACAATGACTTTACCAAATTCGGCATAGATACCGGCCCGCTCGTGGTACAAATCAGCATCGGTGTGGCCTTCTTCCCGTTTCAGAAAACTTGCTTTCCGTGCCCACTGTGCTTTCAGTCGTTCATGGAGTTGCTCGTAGCGCTCCTCGCCACGAATGGTTTCAATGTCCAGGAACAGGATGCTTTTCAACTCGGATGTCATGAAGGAAATATAACGAATCTTTTACATTCAGGAGTGGAGCACACCCTCCATATCCAGTTCTTTGATAAACGTCAGGTTTTCTTCTTTGATACTCTCGGGTACGAAGACAAAACGTTTATCGTAAATCTGTCGGCCGATATAGTAGCTCACCCAATATTCGTTGGTCAGGTGGAACACCGCAGCATCAATGGGCTCAATCAGTACGGACCCGTTTGCCGGCACGGTTTGAAGAAAATGGCGCAGTGTGGAGGTGCGCTGCGGCTCACCATCTTTTTCACCATATCCCTTGCTGGCTACCAGTGTGTTTTCGATCGCAAAGGTGTTATTGTTGATCAGGTACACCTTCCACTCCTCCTGATTAACCAGATTCTTCTCGTGCACAACGGCCAACGTCACGTTTTGTACTTCCGGTATTTCAATGTCTTTCTTCATACCGGATTCAAAGGTAGCTGATTTCGACTCAATACAGGACAAACTCAAATGTGCGGGCAAGTTGGCGTACCAGTTCCTGTTGAACTTCGACCATGGGCAGTTCCCGGTTGAGCTCCTTTTGCATGGAGGTCACCGCCTTGTTTTCGATTCCGCATGGCACGATGTAGTTAAAGAAGGACAAATCCGGGTTAACATTTAGCGCCAGGCCGTGAAGCGTTACCCAGCGCGATGTTTTGACACCCATGGCGCAGATTTTTCGCGCCCGATCCGGACGTTCGCCTTCCAACCAAACCCCGGTAAAGCCAGGTAGCCGGCCGGCTTCAATTCCAAAGGTCGCGAGTGTCTGAATCACGGCTTCCTCCAGTGATCGCATGTAGCGGTGGATGTCGGTAAAAAAATTTTCCAGGTCAATGACCGGGTACACCACCAATTGACCCGGGCCATGGTAGGTGATGTCGCCCCCGCGGTTGATGCGGTAAAAGGTGGCACCCACGGATGATAATTTTTCAACCGGAATCAGCAGGTTTTTTTCGTCTCCGCTCTTACCCAGCGTATACACATGCGGGTGTTCGCACAGCAGCAGGTAGTTGGGCGTAGGCTGATGCCCACCATCCGTTCGTTCACGATTGTGCTTTTTGATCGCCAGAATTTCCTCAAACAGCCGGGTTTGGTAATCCCATCCACGCTGATAATCAACGAGACCTAGATGCAGCAGTTGCGTTGATTTATTGGAAACCGGGTTCAAGGTTTGAGTCACCTATTTTACTTTCTCCAATTCGGTTTTCAGGTAAATAATCGGTTCAATGGGCTCGGGTTCAACACCATTTTCTTTGGCGAGGTAGTACGAAATCCAATCGGTGAGGTGTATGAGGTAGTAGTACTGTTCCAGCAGGGAAGCGCCTTCACCAATAATATCAATAATCGGGTTCGATTTTTTCTCGAACATGTCGCGGCAGATTTCCATGCGCTTTTCCACGCGTTCATGGTCGTGATCTGAGTAGAGATAGATTACCTGTAGCATGGGCATCAGGGCTTCGGGGAAACTCCAACCCACTAATTCATTGTGGTTCATTTCCGGGAAGGTGTTTACATGCGCCATTTGCTTGCTGTTCTCATTCAGTTGCTGTTGAAAACGCAGCGCCATGGCGTGCAGGCGACTGTCGCAATAGATTACCGGTAATTTGCCCTTCAGTTTTTTAGCAATCAGTTCGGCTTCCGATTGAATACCTTTTTCGCCCCGGTTCAAAAACTCAATCGCGTTTTCGGTCTCTTTGATGTAAGCTGCCCCAATCAGGTTGCTGTGGTACAGCAGCGAAAGCAAGGCCAGCATATTGTAAGCCAGCATGGCGCGGGGGCTATCCGAGCCGGCCGGTAACTGAATGTAAAGCAGGTTGTATTCCTTGGCGATCTCCAGAATTTTACCACCGGAAGCAATGCAAATCACTTCCGCTCGCTTCAACATCGCTTTGTTGAGGGCAGCGACCGTTTCCTCCGTGTTGCCGCTGTACGAACTGGCAATAAACAGGGTATGCGGGCTTACAAACTGCGGAATGTTGTACGTTTTGCAAACGGTAATGGGAATCGGAATACGTCCAAAAGTCAAGGACTCTACGAGGTTGGCGCCAATGCCGGAGCCGCCCATGCCGGCAATCACAATATTGCGGATGTCGCTACCCGGCCGCACAAAATCCAGGGCTTGCCCTAATTTGAGTCCTTCTGCCAATTGCAGTGTAAACGATTCAATGTATTTTTTGGTCGTAGACATGTGTCGTAAATTCCGGCAAAGGTAGTGTGCATGAGCGACAAAACGAAGAAAGGAAAGGCTGGCGAAGATCGTGCAGCTGTTTTTTTACAGGAAAAGGGTTTTGTTATCCGCGAACGAAACTATCGTGCGGGCCGGGCTGAGATTGACCTGATTGCGCAGCGCGACAACTGGCTGGTGTTTGTGGAGGTGAAATTACGCTCGTCCGATGCGTTTGGTTACCCAGAGGAATTTGTCGATCAAAAGAAGATCAATCGCATTCTCGAGGCGGCCGTGGAGTACCAGTATCAGATTAACTGGCAGGGCAACGTTCGGTACGACATCGTGTCCATCCGCGATCATGTGCGGCCCCCTGAAGTCGTGCACATTGAAGATGCGTTTTATTGAAAGTGTAATCGTCCTGCAGGCTTGAATTCCTACTATTAATTTGTCAGTATCCACACCAAAAGTCCGCCACCAATTGCGAAGGGCACCAATGCCCGCAATCGGCTCCCATTTTATCGACCGATTGCTTTAAAGAAGGCGTCTTTAGTTTTAGGATTCCCCTCCGCTTTCCGTAGCGACTTTACAACGCGCTTATCGTGTTGAACAGCGCCAAAAATGATGCTCCAATTTGACGGGAACGCATCGGCAACCCTGAAATAAGAATTCGGCTTTTGCCTGGCAACCTCATAAACAACCGTGCCGAAGTACTTGGCCGGGATTGTCTGCCCTCGTGGCAGGCTGGCCAGACTGTCGATAAGAGTCGAGTCAGACAGTTCACGAAGATTAGCCAAAAGAAAATTGGTCATGCGCACATATCTGCTCTGCTCAGTATCAAGGCTATCATATACTTTTTTGACCTCTCTGTCGGTATTTGATCTGAATATCTCCGGGTTGGCATCTTTTACTGGAATTGCGTCCCAGCTATAAAACCCATTTCGGAATGAATAATGGTAGAGCGGGTATTTCTTATTCAAGGTGTCGCTCAGGCCGAAGTACTTTTTCAAATGGTAACCTTTGTTTAGTTCGTAGTGAGCCGAGCTTGTGTTCACGCTTGTTAGGGGCAAAACCTTTTTCGATACCCTTAATTGTTGATTTTTCCCATCAACAACCAACTGGTGGTCGTTGCTGAAGTATTGGGTTGACGAGGATTTGTCTAAAGTGTCTATTTTTTGAATGACTGGACCGCTGCCGGCTTTATCCATAATGTAGACCATTTTGTAAACTTTCGCCTGATGCGCCTGTAGTTCGACATAATAGAGTCGTGTCTTATTATGAGTTCTGAGAAAAATGGAATTTTGACTTTGCGCCCAGCTCTGAGACCAAATCATGATTGATAGTATGGCAATTAATCTTGCTTGCACTTGCCGCTAATCAATGTCATTTTGCGATAACAGTTTATTTTGCTGGCTGGACCCGCTTCAATACTCCTTGTCGTTCGAGTAAATCTCTTTTCCGTTCTCGTCAAACTCCCTTCTGACATACGGCCGGAATAGTTCGTCAAACGGATCTTTGGCGTAGGCAATTACGCGCTTGCGCTTGCCGTTGGGGTAGTTCTCGATCCACTCATTCACTTTGTGATCCCACCGGTACTCGCCCCGCACCGCTACCTGCCCGTTTTCGTGCAGCAGGTAATAAAATCCCTCCTTCTCGCCATACTCCATCGGAATGATCTCTTTGACCTTCGTCTTTTTATCGGGGTCGTAGTAGGTCACAATGGACTCTTTCGGCCAGCCTTTGTAATATTTTTCCTTATCCTCCAGTTGATCAAAACGGTTGTGCGCCATCCAACGGCCGTGCTTGGTGCCCTTGTAGAAGATACCTTCTTCCAGAACAGTGCCACCCATCATTCGTTTGTAGGGTCCATGCACCAGCACGCCTTTCTTCTGATCGAAACCGGCCGGGGTGGTCCGCCTGATTTCGCGTCTGGAGAAATCGAACCAATACACATCGCGGACAAATCCGTTCGGCTTTTCGGCTTTTTTCAGATAATAGAAAAGTTCGATCGTCATCTTGTCACCATAGCCCTTGCGCGTGAAGCCTTTCTTGGTTTTCAAACCGTAAAAGACCTTTTTCTTTGGCTTTTTCTTTTTGGTGGGGATGGGTTCTTCGTTTTGCGAGTATAAGTCCAGAACCGTGAAAGGCTTATCCGTGTCGAACGTAAACTGACCCTCCACCGTAACCGGAGTTACCTGGGCCCTTGCTGCACAAGTAATAAAGGCGGCCAGTATCAGCAGTATTCCGATTCGCATTAATGCAAATAACGCAAGAATCGGAAAAATATTTTCAGAAGGTGCTCACGTGTATCACCTGCTGCCCTTTTCGAAATGCCTGACCACGCTGGTCAATAAAGTCGCCCTGCCGTGAAATGTCCAGCAGCGAGTTCACATAGTCCTCGACCACGTTTTGGCGGATGACGATGGGGGCCCCGTATGTAACCGCCTCATCTATGTACGAATAGATCAACTTTTGAAATTCTTGCCGAAACAGACTGTTGTTGATGAATAGGTCAGCTCCCTCAACCCGATTTTCGGTAATGGCCACTACACCAAGAATGGTGTCGTCCTGCTCAAACAAGTTCAGGAAAAAGTCAACATACTCCTGCTCGGCTCTGCGGAAGGCGCGGTTGTTGGCGTGATCGGTATACGCATCCGTGGAACTGTTAACGCCATCACGTTTATTGCTCTTACTGACTTCGTCCCAAACTTGTGCCTGGCCGAGGCGGTGATCAATAATGTCGCGCAGGTGCTCGTTGGCCATACCGTAGTATTCCGAAAACTTCTGATCATTACTTTGTCCTTTGTACTTCCACCGACCCTGCTCTACGCAAAACACCGGTATACGCACCCGCCCTTCACCCGGTGGAATCAACATATCGCGGGCGATTACGCGATCTTGTTTGCCGCCTTGTAAAATTTCCCCCGACATCAAAAACAACGTATCGGTGGACAGGTTCCGTGCGATCAGGGTGTTCACGGTGCCCCCGGTACTGGCTTCGGTAATGACCACCTTGTCGTTGAGCATGGCCTGGTGCAGCGATGTGTAGTAGCCCAGGTTGCCTACTGCGTCACGAAAACCGGCCTTCATCCGCAAGGGTACCAGACGCAGGTTTTTGAATGTAAATTGTTCCGGGCGATCGTAGTCGGCATAAACAAGTCCGGAGAAGAACGGGAAGAAATCACCGCTCGGTTGGGTTCGATTCGACACGGGGGCCACATCTACTGCAATTTTTACGGAGGGAACACGAAGACTTCGAATCAGATAATCGTAAAAACGCTCTTCTGCGCTTGCGCGGGCAAAACTCTTCAGATCAAGCATCAGTTCAGCTTCGCGCGTAGAGCTATTCCAGACCGCTGTCGAAAACAGAGCGTTTACTTCACCCTTGTCATCGCTACTGTAATTGGCGGCAGCTACCCGTTGAGGTGAAGCGGTGAGGATTACCGGGATTTTTGAAACCGGTTGCGCGCCATTTGTGATGGAAAAAACCAAACGGCTATTGGCGTTGCCGGTCACCCGTACAAAGGAAGCGGCTGAGCGAATGCTGATTTGATCCAAGAGCTGCTGAAGGCGGGCGTAGCTTTCGATGGCCAGAAAAATGGATTTACCCTGGTAACTGGCTTCTATATTTTCCCCCCAATAGTCTTTGAGCGTCAACAACGAACGAAAGTAAAAGTCAATGGCTGTGGCCAATGCATTACTTTGTTCAGCCACTACTGCCTTCTCGAAGAATTGCAAGGCCATGTTCCTTGCCGCTGCGAGATCTTGTTGCTTCTGCGCCTGATAACGGGTTTTGCTCAACCGGTAGTAGACCCAGTAATTTTGATCATCTTCAAAACTTGCTACGCGCTCAAAGTCTTCAATGTCATCGGCAGCCGTGGTTTTGATGTTGGATTCATACTCTTCCTTGAACTGGTAATTTTTGTCGATCTGATTCAGAATTGATGTGCTGCTGATGGAGATACGAATGTCGCTCACGAGATCTTGCAGGGCATTCTTTTTGGCTATTCCCAGATAGTCGTTCAGACGCTTGCTGGCCGAGCCAATGCCGATGTAATAGCCTTCTTCCGTTGGTTTGTTGGCCACCCAGGCCGGTCGCTCGGGTGTCTGGCCCAGCGCGATCAGGGAGAAAAATAGAAAAGCGAGAGTTAGTTTGGTTTTCATGGTGACAGGGTTATCTGTTTAACGACCAGCCCACCTGCTTCGTTAGCGCGTGCACGGCTATGCCCAACATTTTGTTTAACACCAGCCCGTACCAAACGATAGATTGCATTACCCTTTGAACAACTCTTTAAACAGAGTTGTACACACCAGCCCGGGCTGGCACAACTACCAAAAAAAGGACAGGGTAGCAATCAGCTCCTGTCCGATACGATGGGTACTTTGTGAACCTACGACACCAATTCCACACTTCGTCTGATGAAGTTGGTGAGATCGGCACCGGTGAGCATGTTTTGCGAAAGCAGGCCGAGGTCGTAGGCTTGTTTGGCCAGTTTCACTTTCTGGTCTTCCGTCTCGGCTTTCAATATCTGCTGCATGATTTTATGATTACCGTTGATGGCCACGTTGTAGCTGTCCGGCATCGATCCCATAAAGGGCATGCCGCCTCCGCCCGTGCGGGCCATGTCTTTCATCCTGCGCATCCATTCGCTCATGGTCACCGTAACGGGCAGATCTTCAGGTGACAGCGGCTCGATGGCTACGCTCATGGCCGTATTGTTCACGGCTTTTTCGAAGACGGATTTGATCTGTTCTTCTTCCTCTTTGCTCAATACGCTGGTGAATGTTTCATCGCGGGCAATCAGTTTGTCCGGAGTTTCGCTGTCCACACGCTTCAATTGTGTCTTTTCAAGTTTTTGCTCCAGGTTGCTGATGAAATGGCTGTCGAGCATGCCGTCAAAGAGCAGGACATCGTATCCCTTGGCCCGGGCCGCCTGTACAAACGTATCTTGTTTTCCGGCATCGGTGGTATAGAGGTAAACCAGGTTTTTGTCCTTATCGGTCTGGGTTGGCTTAACGTGTTCTTTGTACTCCTCCAGCGTAAAATACTTACGGTCCGTGTTTTTAAGCAACGCAAATTCCTTTGCCTTGTCGTAGAACTTTTCATCGCTGATCATCCCGTACTTCACGAAAATGG
>DAIPHR010000088.1:0-12739 GCA_036771215.1 Cyclobacteriaceae bacterium | reverse complement strand
GCTCCAAAACAATTCAACTTCATCTGGTTTCGGTATTCCTCCCGTCAGTTGAACGTTCAGACTCGCCAGCATGGGTCTAAAGTCGCGGAACCCGGCATCTGTCCACTTAAAGAACAGGGAACCGTCATTTGCGCCATAATTAGGTAAATGGCCCGACACAGGATCTTGAGAGTACTTCATCAATTTAAGCATCGCATAAGCACGGGAATAAACAACGTCTGCCCATTGGTCGCCCCGTAGGTTAGCCAGCGAAATGGCAAACGTAAGCAACTGTACAGCCACTCGCTGGTAGTTAAAACTGAATTGGAGATAGCCTCCATCTGGAGTAACCTGATACTCAATCTCTTCCTCAAACCATCTTTTACCGACTATTCTCCAGTGACTGGCCTCGCGAAAGAATGGAAAAACGACTCCGATCGTGTACAATGCCAGGGTCTCACTCAGCGCATGGTTATTCCGCACGGCAATGCGCGAGAAATGAATATTGGTGCGCACATGTCTTGCTTGCCAATAAACAGACCATATTATCTTGCCGAATCTTTCGGTTGTCAGCTCGCTAGAATATCGATAGAAATACAGCGCATAAATCCAATTAAACAAACGAATGGAAATCTCCTGGCTGCACCGATAATTTGGCCCACAGTTGATCGGGTTCTGGTCAATCCAGTTATCGATTTTGGAAAAAACCCAACCGGCATGGTCCTGATCAAAGGCAAGGTCGTAGCGCATTATGGTTTGCAGAAACAAAAAGCGGTTAGGCTCCCACACATACTTGATGTCCCCCACTTTGGCACTGAAGTCTGGTATCTTGGTCCAGTGTACATTGGCAGCATACCGAAAGCCTGTGTCGTAGTTCCTAAGCCAATCATTATCAACTCGCTTCCATTCTCCATAAAAAAATTGAACTTCACCTGCGAGAATTCGTAGAGCCTCTGCACAAAGCTGCTCAGTCTTCTCCGGTTTCTGGCCAAAAGATGAACGATCTCCTATCAAAAAACCAGGGGCTGATTTACGCCACTCGGCTACATTAATCCATTGTTGAAATGGCGGCTTTACAGGAAATCGCATGGCCAAAATCCCGGTGCGCAGCGTAAACTCATATCCTATGCGAAAAAAAACATAGCGCCAACCCACCACATTCAAGTAGCCCCACCAGTTCCGCAGCCGCTTCAACATCAATTAACTGAAAGTTTCTCCAATATCTCAACTATTCTGATCGCTGCCCTTCCATCCCACTTTTCCGGAATTGCGCCTTTCTTCCATTGCCCGCCCATTACCTTGTCCATGGCTGGGCGAATTCTCTTGGGATCTGTTCCTATGAGTTCATTTGTACCTGTTGTGACGGTCTCGGGCCGTTCGGTTGAATTCCTGAGTGTAAGGCAGGGAATATCTAACACGGTTGCCTCCTCAGTTACCCCACCTGAATCAGTGATTACTCCTTTTGCTTTGCTCACGAGATAATTGAATTCCAGATAGCCCATCGGATCAACGGTATGAAGATTAGGCCAACTCGTGGATGCGCCTTGTAACGTCTTTCTCGTTCTTGGATGCACTGGAAACACTACCGGAAGCCCCGCGGCACCCCCGGTGATTTCAGACAAAAGTGAGGTCAGCTTATCAACACTATCCACATTGGATGGGCGATGCAAAGTCACGACAAAGAAGTTATTCGCCACCAAGTTAAGGTCATTCCAAAAGGCTGGCGGTGCCAGGCGGGCCCGATTGGCAAGCAGTGTGTCGATCATCGTGTTACCGACAAAAAAAATGGCATTTGCCGAGACACCCGCCTTCAAAAGATTCTGGTTCGCAACTTCGGAAGTAGTAAAAAAATAGTCAGTCAAAACATCGGTCACGAGCCGATTCACCTCCTCGGGCATCGTTATATCGAATGATCGGATACCCCCCTCCACATGTGCAACCTTAATGTTGAGCTTCTTCGCAGCTATGCTGCACGCCATGGTAGAGGTTACATCACCCACCACCAAGCAAAGATCGCAGCGTTGATCCAGCAAAACTCTCTCATACCGCACCATGATCGAACCTGTTTGCTCCGCCTGCGTGCCCGATCCGACCTCCAGATTTATATCGGGCTCCGGAATACTCAACTCTTCAAAAAAACGCCCACTCATGGCTTTGTCGTAATGTTGACCCGTGTGCACAAGACGAAACTCCAGAGCGCTACCTTTCGATTGCTGCTCTCGGATTGCCTTGATGATGGGCGCAATCTTCATGAAATTAGGACGTGCGCCTGCAATGATATCAATCTTCATTTGCCTAGCTTAACTGAATACATCTGTTCTCTTGCAACGAACGCACCATGGCGAGTGTAGCTTCCGAAACATTCATTATTTCACGTACCGGGATCAATGGCTTGCCTTCGCGCAAAGCAGCAGATAACATCTTGATTTGCATCAAATGCCCCTTGTCCAAAGGGGTTTTTAACGAACTGAAATTTTTCCACCCAAAGCCGCTCGTCTTGACAAAATTATCGACTACAATTGTTTTTCCCTGGTAGAATAGCTCGATGCGTTCTTTCGGGTACGACCGGGCACCATTGGAAAAATAGTTAACGATAACATTCGATCCATTTTCCATGCCCAGAAAAAAACTCCCGCTATCAGTATTGCTATTGGATTGCTCACCCATTGATTGCCCGGTGACATGGCGGACGAGGCTACCTGTAACAAACACGGCCAAATCGACCAAATGACAGGCCTCGCCAATAATCCGCCCTCCTTCTTTTGGGTCAAGCGTCCAATGGTTTGCGGGCAAAGCCCCCGCATTCATGGTTAACACCAGATTCACCAAACCCGGGCGGTCTCCGATAAGTGATTTGACCTTTGCAATATGAGGAGAAAATCTACGATTGTACCCTACGTGCAAAAGTCTGTCGTTAGATTGCATCAACATCTGCCTGACTTCTTCCAACTCTTGAGCATTTACTGCCAATGGCTTTTCAATAAACACGTGTTTCTTTGCAGCCAACGCTTCGGATACCATTCGTGCGTGCAGGCTGTGTCGCGTGGTAATAATGGCAAGATTGACGTCTTTGTCATTTAGCAACTCGCGATAATCGGTGGTGGCAACAGTTGCGCCATACTTTTTGGCCATCAATGTTGCTGAAAGCCCTGAATGACTCGCAATACCATAAACCGAAACATTGCTTTTCTTCAACGCTGGCAGCAATGTAGCTTTTGCAAAATTACCTGCGCCAATCAACCCGACCTTGAGCGTGCCTTGGGCCTGCACGGCATGACCAAAACGCACCACGCGAGTCACCTTCTGCTCTTCAACCGGATATTCAAAGATCGAAGCAATCCGATCTTTATCCGTTAAGTTGCCGTAAATCTGCTGAAAGCTTGTAAACGGCACAATCTCGGAAATTAAAGGCCTCACCCGCAGCGCGCCATTCGCTATCGCCAGCAGAACCGACTCAAAATTTCTCTTGGCTGTCCAACGCACAAAAGGTAAAGGATAGTCGTGTCCTTTCTCTTCATAAGCCTCATCGTAGCGACCTGGGCCGTAGGAACATGAAACTTGAAAAGTGAGTTCCTTTTCATAAAAGTCACTGCGCTTTAAGTCAAGGCCAATTACTCCTACCAGCACGATGCGGCCACGCTTACGAGACATTTGCGCGGCTTGATGAATGATCTCATTATTTGGAGCGGACGCAGTAACCAGTACAGCATCTGCACCCACTTCGCTCGTTTGCTCACGCACAAAGTTAACCGGGTCTGTGACGGACCCATTGAACGCAGTAATCCCCAAGTCGCTGGCAATCGAGACTTTCCGCTGATCAACGTCATAACCCACTACCCGGCAGCCAGCCGCTTTTAATAATTGTGCCGTCAACAGCCCAATCAGCCCTAAACCAATTACGACCACCGTTTCCCCGAACATCGGCTGTATCAACCGCATGCCCTGAAGGCCAATTGAACCTATGACTGTAAAGGAGGCTTCTTCGCTCGAAACATGATCGGGTATTCGGGCACATAAGTTCCTCGGCAACGAGACATACTCGGCATGGGAACCATTTGATGCAACCCGGTCACCCACAGCAAACTCCGTAACCCCGTCCCCTACTTCTCTCACAACCCCTACATTACAGTAGCCAAGCGGAATGGGTTGGTCCAGTTTGTTAAACACCGCTTCGAGTGTGGGTAACAATCCATCCGACTTAATCTTATCCAACACTTGTTGGACCTTTTCCGGTTGTTGTCTTGCCTTTTGAATGAGCGAGGCTTTTCCGAATTCAACCAACATCTTTTCTGTTCCTAATGACACCAAACTGTGAGTCGTTTGGATTAACACATGACCCGACTTGGCTTGTGGCACCGGCACTTCTTCTAATGAAGTAACACCACTTCTAAGATTTTGTATAAGCTGTTTCAATTGTGGATTTCTCTTTGATTGTAAATTGTCTTAGCCATGACTCAATCGCCAGCAGGCACCAAATGCTGTAGGATGCATCAATGGCACCTTCTTTGTTTCTCCTGATCAGGCTGCCTACAGCATCTGCGTCAAACAGTTCTATCTGTTGCAACCGCACACCACTAAGCTTCTCATGGATCACATTTGACAAGTCATGAGATATCCACCTGCGCACGGGAGCGCCAAAGCCGGTTTTTGGCCTATATATTACATCGCGGGGAAGATACCGCTCAGCTACTTTTTTCAAAATGTATTTCGTTTCCGAACCTTTCATCTTCAATCGGGGGGGCAACCGGCATGCAAACTCAACGAGGTCGTTGTCCAAAAAGGGTACGCGAACCTCTACGCCTTTGGCCATTGCCATCTTGTCTGTGTAGTTCAAATTGTGGTCAACCAGAAAAGATCTCATCTCCCAATACAGCATCCTGTTCAACCATGATTGCTCAGTTGGAATCTCATTAAGATAAGACTCGAAAAAATGCGTAGGGTTGTATCCTGATAGCCTTTCCTGTACAGGCGCTGAAAACAATTTGGTCAATTCTTCCTCTTTGATCCAACGATAGTAGTTTGCCAAACGCCTCTCGACTGGCACTACTGTTTCACTTAGCACTTTCTTTAACCTGCGCCAGAAGGGCATCTTTACACTCACTGGTAAGTTAACCAATAGCTGCGCAAGCGGGACCGGGATGAATTTGATCCAAGCCTCAAAATTCAAAGCCTGGTGCCGTCTGTAACCCGAAAATACATCATCACCGGCACTACCACCCAATAGCACTTTGATACCCTGCCGCCTCGCCTCCTGACAGATGTTGGATACATTCAGCGGTGCCGCATCCGCCTGCGGCTCATCCAAGTGCCAAATCATTTGATCAAAATCCCGTACAATATCGATGTCTGCTTTCACCACGTGCAAGTCTGCGCTCACATGATCAGCTACCCACTTCGCATAACCTAAGTCATTCGCAAACCCTTCCTCTGCGATTTCTGCCCCGGCATCAATAGTAAAACACGAGAGTTTGCGATCCGGGTGCAATTTTCGAGCGAGCGCCACAATCAAACTTGAGTCCAAACCACCGGACAGAAAAAAACCCACCGGAACGTCTGACAGCAACTGACGTTCGACCGCCCGCAATAACAACTCTTCACATTGATCAATGAGCTTCAATTCAGACTCAAGTGTATAGATACCATCAAACGGGATTTGATAAAACAATGAAGCGGATTTCTGTATTTTGCCTCCCCGCACCTGAATCCGCAGCACATGAGCCATTTCTAATTTGCTTACGTCCTTGAACATTGTATCAGTTCCGGGTGACCACAAGAAAGTAAGGTAATTCGCTACCGCTTTTTCATTGATGGAGGCATCCTGCAAAACCGGCAAGAGCGCCTTTAATTCTGAAGAAAATGCAAAGTAATTTTCTGTACATATGTAATAACAAGGCTTAACGCCAAATCGGTCTCGAGCAACAAAAAGTGTCTCAAGTTGACGATCGTATAAAGCGAACGCAAAAATACCATTAAGCCTTTTTACGAAGTCGATACCCCAGTACTGGTAGGCATGCAGCAATGTTTCGGTATCGGATGTGGAACGGTAATTTGCGGGCGGCAACTGCTGCCGGATGTCCAGATGATTATAAATCTCACCGTTGAATACAATCACGACATTGCCATCAGTCGAGTGCATTGGCTGGTGTCCGTTGGGGCTGGGATCCAGGATAGACAGTCGCGTGTGTCCCAGAAATAATTGACCGTCTACGAAATGCGCCTGATGGTCAGGGCCGCGATGGGCAATGGCAGATACCATCGGCTCAATGGGCCACTCTCCTAACCCCAAGCCACCTACAATTCCGCACATTGCTTAATTCGAAAAAAGCTTTTGATAATCACGTAAGGTCGCCTGCCTGTCAAAAAACTCGACTGCCAGCTGCCGGGCACCCTTGCACCAGATGTCAAATTCTTGCTGATCTAGCGCTGCAAAAAATATCAAACGGCTAATGAGCACAGCTTCGTCTAAAGGCTCATCAAAACCGGCATTCTTCCCGGCAAGATTGCGCCATGGTGTTGCATTTGAAATCAACACGGGCCTACCGGCAATAAAGCTCTCCAGAATGCTATGCCCAAAGTTCTCACCTTGGGTAGGCAAAAACAGCAGGTGGTAGTGGCCCAGCACCTTTACCACCTCATCTGCTGACAACGGGGGGCATAGCCTGACGGTCCCGTGCGAGAGTTGCGCCTTTTGCAGGCATTGTTGGTAGTAGTCGCGATCTTCTGCAAAACCGTAAACATCCAACCAAATATCTATGTCCTTTGCTTTTAGAACCACGTCAATGGCCATCAGTACGTTTTTGATAGGGTGAATGCGCGCAATCAAGCATGCCCTCACGCTACCCCGCACTTTTTTGACACTTGACACCTGTTGTTGGTGAAGATCGGAAACAGGACGCAAATTGGCCGCAACGTGCACATTCGGTGTTGACAAGACCGCATGTATGTCGCGTTGCTCAAATTCAGAACTAGCTTGGTAAAGGGTTGCAGGCCGTTGCAAGGCCAACTTATAAAACATGAGAAAGAGCTTCTTTTTCCAGGCTTTACCCGAAAGCGCAGTTGGCGCAAGCTCACCACGTGGAGCCAGAACCATTTTGCTTTTCGGCCGCAACACTGAAACAACACACTGCGGATAAATCGAAAAGTCAAAAGAAAAAAAGCTGTTTATATAAATAAATTCAGGTGAACGCTGGATCCATTCCCGAATGATCTGCCTCCTCGCGCTTTTGTCGAGGTAATACACAGTAAACCCTTTCATCTCCACTGGCCGGTTGGGGACAATTCCAGGAAGTGGATGAGGCACACCAAAGTCATGATTAGAGGTAAGCACGGTAACATCAAAATGCCCGCAAAACGCTTCCGCAAAACCCAACGATGACCGGGCAGGTCCACCTGATCGAACAGCCGGGTAAAAGTAATCGAAAAGCGCAAGTATACGAGGCTTACTTTTCATACCTCAATCGAATTTGCCTGTAACCAATCCGACAAGGTCACCAGTAACCAAATTCTTGCCCAGTTAATCGCAGGATGGCCTTTCAAGAAAGCCCTCCACACGCGTGTGACTGCGCCCGGGCGAAAAAAACCTACTTCTTCGAGGAAACTCAAGCGACTTTCACAAAATGGCTTGAGTTCGTTTCGCATCCATTGATCGAAGGGCATTGAGAATCCTTGCTTGGGTCTGTTCACTAACTCGTCCGGGATAAACTCACGCAGAGCTTTTACAAAGAGAAACTTATTTACCGAAGGGTTGACCTTAACCGAATCTGGCAAGCCTAACACAAACTCCACCAGCCGGGAGTCGAGAAATGGCGTACGCACTTCCAGCGCGTGGGCCATACTCATCTGGTCCGTATCCCGCAGCAAAACGTCATGCATATAGTATTGCATTTCCCATCGCGAAACGGACGTGTAGTAATAGCCCGAAACAACATCATCTTCCAATCTCGGTTCGCCTTGACTTCCTGCCGTTCCCACAAGCTGATCCACCTGGTCGTCAAAAAAATACCTGCGTGTCAGCGGGTAGTTTTCCGCCATGCCAAGCCGGGAGCCGGCAAACTCCAGCCTCTTTCGCATGGCAATTGACGGATTAGCCGCCAGCCAAGATCTAACGGCCAACCTTCGAAGGGGGCGGGGAATTTTTTCAACTCTTCTCGCCCAACGCGGAAGTTCACTTAACTGGCGGAAGCTGGCATATCCTCCAAAAAGTTCGTCACCTCCTAAACCTGATAGGGCAACTGTGATACCGGCCGTTTTTACCGCTTTCGAGATAATATACGTATTCACTCCATCGGCCGAAGGGTGGTCAATCGCGCGCACCGCTTGCGGAACCTGCTCAACCACGTCCGTCATACGCAACTTTACTTCATGGTGCCGAGTACCAAATTTCTTTGCCGCAAGGGCAGCGTAATAGCCGTCCCTGAACTGACTATCGTCAAAAGCGATCGTGTAGGTATTAAAGCCTGCGATCAACTGCGAAGCGACACCCACCAGTATGGTTGAGTCAATACCTCCGGACAAAAATGCGCCCAGAGGCGCATCACTGACTAATCGCTGTTCAACCGACTGAATGAACAGACTCCGCAGGCGATCCTCAATATAGGGTGCAGAGGCATCATGGAGTTTAGGGTTCGCAGTCCAATACTGAACAAGTTCAAACGTACGGGGGGATATGCTCAAATAAGAAGCCGGGGGCAATGTGAACACGTCCTTAACCAGTGTGTTAGGAAAATGAACCGTTTGGTAAGATAACCATTCCCGAAGTACTTTGTGATTCAACTCCTTTTTGCACGGGCTCCCATTTAACAGTGCCCGGACTTCCGAAGCAAACCATAGTTTGTCTTCCTGCCGGAAGTAATAAAGCGGCTTTTCACCAAAGCGATCACGTGCCAGGAATAACGTATCCAGATGGTAATCAAACAAGGCAAACGCAAACATGCCTTCCAACCTGTTTAGGCATTTGATTCCCCAAACCTGATAGGCCATAATCAGTACTTCTGTATCACTGTGAGTGAAAAAGACATGCCCGATTTCTTCCAGTTCCGCCCGTAGCTTCCTGAAATTATAAATCTCACCATTGAACACAACCACAACCTGTCGGTCAGCACTCCACATGGGTTGATGACCCGAGGCAGTCAAATCGATAATACTCAAACGGGTATGGGCAAGCCCAAGCCGATGCTTTTCGTCAAGCCAAATACCATCGTCATCGGGCCCCCGGTGCTTGAGAGAAGCTACCATGGCAGCCAGAGCATCCGGACTGGGATCACAACCAAAATATCCGGCTATTCCGCACATGAAGATGCCTTTTTAAACACGGCAACTGCACCATCCCGATCAACCCATTGGAAGTTGTGCTGTTTCACCAGTATTGCCCCCAAATCATCTATAGTATAGTCTTTTCCCCGAAAGTGAGTGGCATGAAGTTCAATAATCACTGTTTGACACATTTGGAGCGCCCCGGCATCCGCAAGCAAAAAGCCTGCTTCCGCTCCTTCGATATCCGACACCAGCGTATAACGCTGCCATTTCAATTCATCCAGTAAGTTCGACAGAGTGGTTGCTTCAACAGCGGTACCGTTCGACTCTTCGGAAAGCCGAGAAACCAGATTGTCTGTCGCCACATTGAAAAGAACGCCAGGCTGCCCATCGTAGTTTATCGCCAGATTCCTCACCCTCATATTTGCCAAGTGATTCAGGCTCAACGTGGCATTAATCACTGGAATTAAATTTGGATTTGCCTCCAGACTCAGGCCCAGGACGCCTTTGTTCAACCTACTGCCAATCAGCGAAGAGACAAATCCGAGGCTTGCACCCAGTTCGATAACCGGTTGGTTAGAAACAATTCTGGGATCGGGTTCTTCATCTCCAAAATCGTGATTAGAGGTGACGACCGTGATTTCAAACTGATTGCTTAAAAGTTCGGCAAATCCCAAAGCAGAACGTGCAGGCCCGCCAGACTTGACAGAAGGATAAAAGTGATCAAAAAACGCTAAAATGGATTTCCTACTCACTAGCTTAATTGTAAAGCTGAAAGTAGTTCGCTTGCTGTTCGCTCCGAATTCAGTGACTTGGCCAAACTCCTACTCAACTCGCTTCCGCTAGTCTTTTTGTTTGGAGACCAGTTGAATACTTCAACCAATGATTTTTTAAGTGCATTCCAATTGCCAGTCGGAAATATGACTCCATTTACCTGGTCTTGCACAAATTGATCTGCTGAACCAACTGCCTGTGAGCAGCAAATTAGTAAACCAGCTGCAGCTTGTTCGTGCACTACCACTCCCCAAGGCTCATCTAAGCTTGGCAAGCAAAAAATCGCTGCGTGATTAATTGCTTCTTGTATCTCAGTCTGAGCCGCAAAACCTCGATATTTAATCCAATCGTTTTTGGGAATCGAGCCGCTCAAGGAACCATTTCCGAATATCCATAACCTACCCTGAAAGGCTCCCTCGTTTCTCAGTTCCATCAATACATCTATCAATGGTTGGATTCCTTTTATTCTTTCCAATCGACCAACGAAGATCACATCCTGCCTCTGCTCTATTGGTGTTGTGCCCATCTTTGAAAATAACTCTACATCTCCAATGTATAACCCTCCTATTGTTTTACTTTCTGTAAAACCAATCATCTTTACATACTTACGCTGTCTATCGCCCGGAACCCACGCGTGGGTGAAATATCGGTGATATAGCCATCGCTGCATCGCCACTGCCAGATAGTCACGCAGAGAACCGGTCCATTGTTTATCTGACCCCATCACCACAGGAGTACCGCTTTTTCGGAGCTTATTAGCTACAATCAAATAACCCTTATCCATTCTTCCGCTTACCACAGCAGCCACCGGATTCAAATTATCCGAGAGTTGCATCAGGCCATCATCATTTAACTTGCTGCGTTCATAAAACTGAATGTCAGTACCTGAATAACGATAAGGCGTTAGTTTCTTGTGGTCCCAGTGCACTACATGAACCGTGAGCGCGCTATTTTTTTGAATAGCCCGCCAAACGGCAATATTGTAGGGCATGTATTCTGAATAAAGGATAAGCAAATTACCACTACCCTTCATGGACAATGGTATTGTAAAGTTGCTGATATTGATCTGCTATTCTCTCCCCTCGAAAAAACGCAGCACGCTGCAATCCAAGTTGTACCTGCTGTTCATACAATTCGCTGCTTGACATCAAATTAATGAAAGCATTTTTAATTTCTGAAACTTGAAAAGGGTCCACCAGCAAAGCCGCTCCGCCTGCAACTTCCCGCATGGGTTCAATCGAAGACGTAACCACCGGTTTGCCGGTGGCCATTCCCTCTATGATCGGCAGCCCAAACCCCTCATATGTCGATGCGAAGAAAACTGCATCTGCATCTCCATAACTCTGAGCAAGGGCTGAGTCTGATGAAATATTCGAACGAAATTCAAATGATACTCCGCGCTGCACCAACTTGGCTTGTAACTCGTGAGAAAATGGGCGTATGAGAATCAAGTGACAATCTAGTCCAGTCACTGCCTCAACAAGTCGATCGGTATTCTTATTGGCGCCACCACCTATTTGGAGAATTGTGAATCGTTGGTCGTTATTCTTCAAGATGCGTTGAAACGAATCAGAAATCGGGTTATAGACGGTTGTGATTTGGGTATGCTTCAAAGAAAATGTGTTCAATAACTGATCACGAGTAAAGTTTGAGATGGCAGTAATGTACTTCACATGAGACAGCGGCCAATCCCAATACACCTTTTTATAAGCCCACCGTTTTAGGCCTTGAAGGGTTTGCGTCAGATGGCCTACGTCATGCACCGTCAATAGACAACTGGCAGAACTTAGGCCCAGCACTAAATAATTGGCGGCCCCTGTCACATGATGAACATCCGCGTTTAGTGCGCGAATTTGAAGCGCCATACGCCAGTCAATTCGCTGATTGGCATAGAAGTTTTCGAATTCGACATTTTTTGTGAGGCATTGTTGAACGCGATGAAAAACATTTTCAATGCTAAATACTCCAGCGTGTGGTTTCCTAAAGTAATAATTCACTTTCATTTGATCCCAACCGCAATAAGATTTGAGGTGAAGATCCCTGCGGGATTTCCCGTCTCAACCATTTTCCAGAAACGATGGTGAAAAACCTTTATCGCCCACAACCAATATCTCAATTTACCCCGTAAGCTACGCGGGACTGGACCAGTAGGAAAGCACTGTGACGAATGAAAGCCCACGTTTAGAAATAGTTGACGAACCGAGCTTACAGAGTAGGCGACCTCGTGTGTGTAGTCCCCATAAAAGATCGAACTAAAAAAAATACCCTCTCCGTTCGGTACCTGCATGATGAATCGACCGCCAGGTTTTAGCTTTTGCACAACCAACAAAAGCAACTCGAACACTTCCTGCCTGGTAAAATGTTCAACCACATCACGCATGATAATGCAGTCAACGTCCACGGCTGTCGCCAAAAATTGCCTTGCATCAGCCACCAAAAGCCCCTCAATACCCAAAGAAGTTCCCTGTTCAATTTGCTGAGATGAAACATCTATACCTCTTACACTTGAATATCCGTGTTGTTGTTAGAAGTAGACAAAGCCGCCATTTCCACAACCGACATCAATAACTACGGCATTTTTTTCTAGTGGCAAAATATCAGCGTAATAGTACCGCCAAACAGGAAACTGCCTGCGAAATCCATCCAGAGTTGCTGTTCCGTACAAGTGAAGGTTGTGTGTTGACACATACTTCAAATAAAATACCTCTTTGTAATCCATGTTAGTTCGATTTTT
>DAIPHR010000087.1:0-12843 GCA_036771215.1 Cyclobacteriaceae bacterium | reverse complement strand
TGAGTTTGTTTGTCATCTCTTGCACATACTTTTCTTCACCGCCCCACAGGTGGGCGCAGCCGGTGGCATCGAGAAACAAACCATCAGGCGGATCGAGTGCCACCCATGGTGTAAAGCGCATGCACCACTCGGCCAGCTTGTACAACACGCGCTGAATTTTGCCGGGCTCATCATCCAGCACGTGCAAGTCGGGCAACAGGGCACGCGCATCGGCCAGCGCCATGCCGCACGAAATACCACTGCGCACGGCTGCTGCATTTGCAGCGCTGATGATCAGGCGGCCATGCGAAGGCTGCCGCAGCACAAACGGTATTTTTTTGTACTCCGGATGCGGGAGGCTGAACCAGTCGGTAGCCAGGTACCGAAACCAGATGGAAACAAAGCGCGCCATGGTTAGCCGGCCTGGGATAGTGGTTCGTGATTCGTTGTTGGTTGTTCGTTATGGGCAGCGACAACAAACCGATTCTTTTGCCACTGCACCTGCCACACACCCGGGCGGCCGTTGCGGATGCGCAGCAACTCCACGCGCCACTGCGGCAAGCCGATGCCGGGCAGTGCGTCTGGGGTTTCGCTCGGCAGTGAAGTAATCCGCCAGCGCGACACGCAGGCGGTGGTGGTTGGCTTGGCAGCGCGGTTGATGATAAAGCCCGTTACCTGGCTTTGTTCCACCGCCAGTTGCAGGCGCCTGGAGGCGGTGAAGCTGATGTCGCGCAACTCGCCCACCACGGCCGTGAGTGCGGGTGACCTCAGTGCTTCCTCCATGGCCCAGAGCGCCTCGCGCTCGCGGGGCACTTCCACAAACAGCAGGCGGTCGGGTTTGATGCCGAAGGCTTTCAGTGCAGGGGGAAATACGGTGCGCCTGGTACTGATCCACACGGCTACGCCTTTAGAGCGCATGAGCCCCGCCATCAGGCCGGTGAGAAATCCGCTGGCAGCGGCCAGATCTTCGGATGCCGGTGAAACCACTTCGTGCACGGCTCCGGTGGGAAAGGTGCGGTACGGAAATGCCGCATCGATTGCGCCCAGCGAGAGCACACCTAACCCACTGCCTGCCGGCTTAAAGCCTTGCAGCCGGAGGATGTCCGATTGGAGTTGAGCCAGCATCTCAGCCTTTGCCACAAACACGCAACATTAAATTTTAAGAAGTGATAGTCAGGCTGTACGAGACAGAGCATACAGACGTGGCGTTCGTTTCGATGATGTGCGAAAGTTGATTTCCGTTTGGATTAATCCTTGCCGTAGTCGCTCGTCAATCTGACGATAGAATGGCTCACTGGGCAAGGCGTAGAAATCAAACTTGCGGATGGCGTTCACGACATCCACAAACTCGCCCGGCAGCACGGGTGAATGGGCCAAACCGGTCAGGCTTCGCTCCAAATCAGCCAGCAATTTAGGGCCAATACGCTGCCGGAAGCGCAATTCGATATAGGTATCCAGGCCGGCTGCTATCAGGGAGCGTACCAAGCTGGCCCGGAAGCTCTGAATCAGGTGAAAAACCTCATTTTCTGCAAAATTTGGGCTATCCGAAATCCGGAAAATCTCCCGCCCGGCCTTTATCGTCTTCATAATGCTAAATTATTTAGTATTATGCTAAAAAGCAAGAGGGGCTTGGAGTCGGCAGAAAAATTTTAACGAATTAGGGTTAGGGTAAAGCCGATGGATAAAACATGATCATAGCAACAATGAAGTAGCTCTTACTCATGATCTTCGAAAATAAGGTTGCGATTAAGTCGATAGGCCCTGGCAGACTCCTTAAGCTCATCATCGATTTCGAAGTCACACTCAATGTAGTGTAGTTGCCATTTTACGGTTGGTCGATAGAATGTAAGATTAAAGCGTAACGGTTGTCTCTCATATTTTGCCAAATATGACCGCAACACAAAGTCGTCACTAACGCTGCGGAATGCTATCAATTCAAAGCCATGAAACTGCCCCAACTGTGGTTTGATACTATCCAGTTTATCTTTAAGAAAAGTCATATCGTCTGGCGCGATCCACTTACTTGTAGAGGCGAGGATATCAATAGCATCACCTGTACCCCTGCTGTACCTCTCGATAAAACCCTCTTCCAAAGTTACAATCTCAGGGTCCACCACCAGCTTCTTATCATTAGAGCCACAAGAGCTTGCGGAAATACATAGAAAGACAAAACATATTCTTTTGATCATGGAACTAACTTTAATTGTTTACATAAAAATAATTTAAGATACGCTACCCAGCTAAAATCTCTGCAATTGGCCTGCTTACACTCTCCGGATGTGTAATAATCGTGAAGTGATCACCCGGAACTTCGATGAACGGTTCATCCGGCACGCTAATCAGGAGGTCTCCTTTCGCATGAATGCGCAAGTCGGGTTGGGCTTCTGGCGAGAGGGCTGTTTGGTTTAACAGCACGTGAAGTTGCGCTGCTACCTTGGTGCGATCGGCTGACATCAGCCGGTTGAAGACCGATATAAAGAAATCCCGTGAGGGCTTGCCCTCATAGTTCTTCCGCACCAGAAAATCCCGTACTGATGGCAAGAAATACAGGCCAAGGCGGGCCAACGTTACGGAAAGCCAGTCGGGCAGCGGAAACGGACGAATGATTTTCTTCTGATTGGTCCACGAGGCGATTTGCACTACGCGGCAGCCCGTCAGCTGCTTCAAATGAATAGCGACCCACCCTCCCATCGAGTGACCGATAACGACATCGTCCTTATCCATTTGAAACTTGGTGGCCAGGTGGCGGGCATAGTCCATGGCATTGCGCTGGGCATGCAACTCCTGCCAGTTGTCGATGAACACCTTTTCGCCTGGCAAGGCCGGTGCAACCAGGTCAAAAACGTCCGGGTTCTCACCGAGGCCGGGAATGAAGACAATTCTCATATAGCTGACGGGTGGTAGTTGTACTCAGACAAATTCACCGAGCGGGTCATGCGCCTGAACGAGGTGTTGGAGCGCGGGTATAAAGTCGTGTTGCGCCCGCGTGCGTTAAGGTACCAGCTCTTGCACCCGGAGAGCCACACCGTGCCGCGGAACCTTTTTTGAAGTTGGTCATTATAGCTGCGCTGGGCTTCGGGTTTCACATCAAGATAGCCATTGCCGAGGCTGGCCAGTTTAGCAAGATAATCTGTGATGTAATTCATCTGTGACTCCATAATATGAATGACGGAGTTGTGCCCCAATCCGGTGTTGGGGCCCAAGAGTATGGCCAGGTTGGGATAACCGGATACCGTGCAACCGCGATGCACTTCCGGGCTACTTTGTCTCCATTCCTCAATTAATTTGCGCCCGTGTTCACCGATTACGTTGAGGTAGAGATTGACTTCGGCTGCTTCGAAACCGGTGGCAAAAACCGTGACATCGGCTTCGATCTTCGCTCCGCCCGTAGTGACGATGCCCCGCTCGTAAAACTGATAAAACGGCTCTGTGACTAATGAAACATGCGGGAGGTTAAACACCGGGTAGTAGTCATCCGAGCGAAGAATGCGTTTGCAGCCAACTTGAAAATGGGGTAACAGTTTCTGACGAAGCCCGGGATCTTCAATCTGACTTCGGAGCTGATAACGCCCGAGGGCTTGTAAAATATTTTGAATAAGCCGGTTTCCCATAAATCCGCGTCCCACACTTTCGTAATACCAGAATATGGCCTCCCGGATAAACCATTGAAGCGTTGGAATTTGTGCGCGAAGTTTTTTGAGCCAGCCGGGTTGATGTCTGTCGTGCCGGAAGAATACCCAGGGCGGTGTACGTTGTACCACCGTCAGGTGTTTTACCTGATCCACTATGGCAGGAATGATTTGAATTGCGCTGGCACCCGTACCGATTACCGCAACCATTTTATCGCGCAAGTCAACATCGTGCCGCCATTGGGAGGAATGAAAAAAGACACCCTGGTAGAGATTTTCATTCCGTAACTCCGGCAGTTGAGGTCGGTTGAGAGGCCCGGTGGCCAGGATCAAAAAGCGAACCCGTGTGGTTGCCCCACCCTTGTCCGTCAACGTCCACACGCCATCATGGAACCGGGCTTCCACCATGTCGCAGTTAAAACGGATGTGCCGGAGCAAATCCCGTTTCTCTGCCACATGAAGCATGTAGTTGAGAATTTCCGGTTGGGGCGAGTAGCGCTGAGTCCAGTTAGGATTGGGCTCGTCTGCCAGGGAATAGAGATCGCTGGCTACATCGCAGGCACAGCCGGGATAGGTGTTGTCGCGCCAGGTTCCACCGAGTTGGGCCGATCGCTCAAAGATGATGAACGAATGCCCACTCTTCTGCAGCCGCAGGCCTGCCACCAGGCCACCGAAACCTGCGCCAACAATTCCTATCTCAGCATCAATCGTCTGCATCTGGCCATTAGACGTGTTCTACTTTGTCCTGTTCGACCGGTGAACCGTCTTTACCGATGCACAACGATCGGCTTGATCTTATTCTCGTCCAGCAGTTGCAGAAACTTAGGTAAGTGATTCTTTCGAATGACATCCCACTCTTTTTCAGCTTCCGATAAGCGGCTCTTTAGCATCACATAAACTTCGGTATGTTGGTCAGCCGGGCGGAAGTCAGCCGTGGCTACGGCTCCCGCCAAGTAACCCAGTTTGCCGATGAGCATCTCGGGATAGCGAACATCGTCCTGTCCTGTGCCCGTGTAGCGCAATTGAACCAGTTTGCCTTCTACCGCCAGAATTGCGCTGTCCAGCTTGCTTACGGCAGCCACTACATTTTTATATGCGCTGCGCCCTTTGATCACCTCGTGCACGTCATACAATTGCCTGCGGATGAGTTCTGCCTCATTTACGATATCAGCAGCCGAATTGACATCAGCATGGATGCGGGCCAACAATGAGGTTTGAAGATCGATGTCCTCAAGCGTTCCTTCTGAATTCGGATCTTTCTTAATGGTGAGCGCACTGGTAAATTTCTGATCACCGCACGTCATGTTAACGGTATACTTGCCCGGAGGCACCAAAAAGGTTTTGAACGGATTGCTGATATGAGCTGTACGCGTCCGGTTTTGATTCAGGGGTACCCATGAAGCAGCCGCGGGTTGCGTACGCAGCACAATATCCCTGGTAGGTTTACCCTGAAGATCCCACCACAGCCGATTGATGCCGGTTTTTGGTTTTTGTTTGAATGTCTTTACCGTGTCGCCTTTGGCACTCGTGATGTAGATCTTTACGCTGTCCTTATCCGAGGACGCCCAATAATTCAGTGAAGCGCCATAGGGAGGGTCCTGCCCGGTGGAAGGCTCCGGAAAGAATTGCATCGTGCTTGTTTTGGGTTGGAACCGGTAGACATCTTTTGGATTGAATAAGGCGGCTTTTACGGTCGTGGGGTTTGCCGGAAGTTGCTGCAACGGAGTGAGGTCGTCCAAGATCCATGCTCCACGACCATACGTACCCAGCACAAGGTCGTTGAAATGCTCCTGAACATCAATCCAGTAAAAAGGGGTGTGAGGCAAATTGCTCATGAACACCTGCCAGTTTTCTCCGTCATCAAATGAAATGTAAAGGGTAGATTCGGTACCCAGGTAGAGTAGCCCCTTGCGGATGGGGTCTTCTTTGATACTACGGCAATAATTGAGATTGCCACCCTCAATTCCTTTGGTAATTTTCTTCCACGTTTTACCAAAATCCGTAGTGCGATAAACATACGGCTGGAAGTTGCCCATTTCGTGGGCATCTACCACGAGGTAAGCTTTGCCTTCACTCCACCTGGAGGCTTCGATATTGCGTACGGCTCCATACGTTGGCATCTCCAGCATATTTTTCGTCACGTTCGTCCAGGTCTTGGAATTGTCCTGGCTCACGTGCACCTGGCCATCGTTGGTGCCCGCCCAGAAGATTCCCTGCTTCACGGGCGACTCTTCGAAAGCATAAATCACGTTGGCGTATTCCACACCAATGTTATCGGGCGTAAGCCCTCCAGACTTTTGTTGTTTTGTCTTATCGTTGAATGTTAAATCCGGGCTGATTACCTCCCACGATTGCCCACCGTTGGTCGTACGATGAACCACCTGGCTGGTGACATAAAGCGTATTGTTATCGTGCGGTGAAATCAGGACCGGGAACGTCCACTGAAACCGGTAGCGAACATCGGCAGCCGGATGGCCGGCTGTATATTCCGGCCATACTTCAATCTGTCGGTATTGCCGGGTTCTCTCATTGTACCGAACCACTACGCCACCCACGGCCCCAGTGCCGGAGGCACTTGACCACACGATGTCCGGATTCTTTGGGTCAGGCGTAGCAAAGCCACTCTCTCCTCCACCTACGTCATGCCACATGCCTGTGGCAATTCCCATCCCGAAAAAGCCGCCTACGTTGCTTCGGCTAGGGCCACGCATGGAAGGACCATCCTGCCGGTTAGTCAGCACGTTGTACGGGATATGATTATCTGCGGTGATGTGATACAATTGGGCGATCGGCAAGATGTGCCGGTGCCAGGATTTACCCCGATTTCGGGAGATCGATATTCCTCCATCACCGGCTACGACCATATGGCTGCCGTCCGTGGGGTCAATCCACATTTCATGATGATCCCAATTGGGTTGGGATGCAAAATTGAGTGTTTCGATGCTGCGGCCACCATCAATACTGCTGTGAAAAGAAGCTGAAATGAAATACACATCGTTGGGATGATCGGTGGATGCAGCCACCCGGGTGTAATAGGCTTGCCGGCCGGTCAGGTTGCGATTAGAGTTAATCAGGCGCCACGATTTTCCTTTATCATCGCTGCGCCACAGCTCACCGCTTTCTGCTTTTTCACCAATCTTCTCTTCACCATCTCCTGTTTCGATAAGGGCATAGACGCGGTTAGGATCAGCCGCGGTCATGGATAACGCAATTTTGCCAACCGCACCTTCGGGCAATCCATTGCCTTTTAGCTTCGTCCAGGTTTCGCCACCATCTTTGGACATGTACAAGCCGCTGCCCGGCCCACCGCTCGTCCGGTTCCATGGCTTGAGTGATAATTGCCACATTCCGGCAAACAGTATCCGGGGATTAGTAGGATCGACCACGATATCGGATACACCTGTATTGTCGTCTACATAAAGCACCTGCTTCCACGTTTTGCCGCCATCAACCGTTTTGTAAAGACCGCGCTCCTTTTGGGGCGCATAGGCATGCCCGAGTGCACCCACCCAAACGACATCCGGATTGGTCGGATGAATAATGATGCGCGACACACGGCCTGCATTTTCCAAACCCACAAGTTGCCAGGTTTCACCGCCATCGGTTGACTTGTACACACCATTTCCGATCGAAATGTTCGAACGAATCGAGCTTTCTCCGGTTCCTGCAAAGGCCACTTGCGGATCGGCCACCGAAATGGCCAGCGCACCGATGGAATGCACGTTCTTATCATCCAGCACCGGTCGCCAGCTTAAACCCCCATCGGATGTTTTCCATATGCCTCCTGAGGCTGCACCGGCCAGGTATACCAGATGGTTTCCGGGAATGGCAGCAGCACAGGTGACACGGTTACCAACCGGACCAATGTGGCGGAATTTGAGTTGATCGACTTCTTCCTTTTTCAAAACCTGAGCAAAAGTTGCTGCAGCGACAAACAGGAAAACGAAGGTGAACAAATGGCGAATGTGCATATGTTTGAGTTAGTGTTTGAAAGATACCAAAATGAGTCAGGCTGCAAAACAAATCTTTGATGGCCCTGACGTTATGGATATCTTGGGCTCGCAATTATGCTTGACGCAATTATCATCGGTGCCGGGTTTTCGGGGCTTGCAGCCGCGAGGATACTTCGGCAGGCCGGCCGGTCTTTTCTTTTGCTGGAGGCCCGAGATCGTGTTGGTGGTCGTACTCATACCCGATGGCTCAATACGAGCCAGTATCTGGATGTTGGCGGCATGTGGATTGGGCCCACGCAGGATAGGATGTATGCACTGGCGCGCGAGTATGGCGTGGAGTGGTACGAAACCTACAATCAGGGACAAAACATTCTCGACCTTAATCAGCGGATACGCACCTACAAAGGGCTCATACCCCGAATGGATGTAGTCTCGCTCATTAATATTGACTTGGTCTTGAAGAAACTTGAGCGGCTGGCGCGAAATGTAGACGTTCGCCAGCCCTGGGCAATACCAAAGGCTGCTCAACTCGATGGTCAAACGTTGTATGACTTTGCTCGCAGACATTGTAAAACGTCTGATTGTTTCAAAGTAGTACGAGCTGGCCTGGAGACCGTGTTCGCCTGTGAACTTAACGAAGTGTCGCTGTTGCATGCATTATTCTATATCCGGTCGGGCACTACTCTGAACACGCTGCTGAGCATACAAAACGGAGCCCAACAGCACCGGCTAAAAGGCGGCATGCAAACACTGGCCGAAAAAATGGCGGAACCATTCCGTGAAAATCTCAGGCTCCATCATCCGGTCACCCGGGTCGTGCAGAACAATCAGCAGATTGAAGTCCATGGCGAAAACTTTCGGTTCGATGCCCAACGCGTGATCATGGCCATTCCGCCACCCCTGATCAGCCAAATCAGGTTCGAACCCCAGCTGCCGCTGATCAAAACGCAACTGCTTCAAAAGGTGTCGATGGGCATTGTTGGGAAAGTTATGTTCGTGTACGAGAAACCCTTCTGGCGCGAAACTGGCTTTAGTGGTCAGGTGGTGGCTGACGAGCATCAACCGTTTCAAACATTTTTTGATGCCTCACCGGCTGGCGGTGAATATGGAGTTTTGCTGGCTTTCTGTATTGCCAATCGGGCGCGCAGTTTTTTTGCTTTACCGGAAGCTGAACGCAAATCGCTGGCGCTGGCAACAACTACCCGATACTTCGGACCGCAGGCTGCCAGCCCGCAACACTATGCTGATCATTGTTGGGCGGATGAACCCTGGAGCCAAGGCTGCTATGCAGGCTTGTACCCTACCGGTGCATGGACCAACTTTGGCCACGCTTTGGCAGCCCGCACCAACCGAATACATTGGGCCGGCACCGAGACCTCCGATATCTGGTATGGCTACATCGAAGGTGCGGTTCGCTCCGGTGAACGCGAAGCTCATGAAGTACTTCAAACACTCTTATGAAACTACGGAATCTGGTTATCCCCACCCTTATTCTGCTGGCCTGGGCTCTCTGGATTCCAGCCGGCCGAAGTCCGGAGTGGACCAACAGCGACTCGCACCTAGACGTACAGGAAGAATTAGCGACCGACAAAGCCTGCAAGCGCAACATCGTGGCCATTCAACCGTATATGGTGCCTTCAGACTATCTCACCGAGCGGCACTTTACTGAAAAAATGAAGGCGTACTTCGAGGCTGCACGCCAAAAAGGATATCTGCGTGAACAAACGGTAGTCGTGTTGCCCGAATACCTGGGCACCTGGCTGGTGTTGGAAAATGAGAAAGAGTGGGCTACGGACGTGGCGAAGCTGAATCATGCCATGGCCATTATGATTTCGAGCAACCCGGTTGACTTTCTGAAATCGTTTGTGCGGAGCAAAACCGAAGACGACCGTCTGGCAGCAGCGATTTTTCGGATGAAGGCCACACGTATGGCCCGCAGCTACGCCAGAATATTCAAACAGTTGGCAAAAGAATATCAGGTTATCATCAATGCCGGCTCCATTCTTTTGCCGGGGCCATCTATCGAAGGCGATCAAATTCGAATTGATCTCAGTCAACCGCTTTACAACAGCAGTTTTTTCTTTGGGGCGGATGGGTCGATTTATCCGGCCGTAGTGAAAAAATCATTTCCCACATCGGATGAGTTACCGTTTGTAAAAGCGGCACCAATCAGCGATCTGCCCGTATTTGACCTTCCTATTGGAAGAACGGCAGCGTTGGTCTGCGCGGACTCCTGGTATCCGGAGAGTTACACAAAACTTAAAGAGTTAGGTGCCGAGGTGGTGCTCGTTAATTCATTCTGCTCCAAGCCGGGCGCCATGCGCAAGTTTTGGAATGGGTATGATGGGGCGCCAGCGCCTGCCGATGTTGATCTTGCGGTCGTGGGGCAAATCACCGAAGAGGAAGCCTGGATTCGGTACGCGTTGCCAGGCCGTCTGAAAGATTCAGGCACAAGCACCGGTGTTAATGTGTTTTTGCGTGGAGAGTTATGGGATCTGGGCACGGACGGGCAACCCTTCCTGATCCGGAATGGAGAACGACTCGCAGTGACTAACAGCCGTACAGCTGGGATATGGAGTTTATGCTTTTAACCTGATGAAAAAATTTGACGTCATCGTCCTCGGAGTTGGCAGCATGGGTTCCGCTGCCTGCTATTACCTGAGCCAGGCGGGTGCCAACGTGCTCGGGCTCGAACAGTTTTCGATCACCCATGATCAGGGATCACACGCAGGGCAATCGCGCATCATTCGTAAGGCGTATTTTGAGCACCCGGATTACGTGCCACTCCTCCACCGCGCATATGAAAACTGGCAGGAACTGGAAGCGATCACGGGGCACCAGGTGTTCTTCAAGACTGGTTTATTCTATGCCGGGCCTCGTCACCATGAACTCATTGACAGCACGATACGCTCGGCCCAAATCCACGCGATTGAACTTGACAGATTAGACGCATCAAAACGAAACCAGAACTTTCCTCAATTCGAACTACCGGACAACGCCATCACGTTGCTTGAGCCAAATGCCGGGTTCGTTACACCGGAACGAGCAATCCTGCTCTTCGTGGAGCAGGCTATTCGCCACGGAGCAACGATCAAATCGCACCAACAGGTAACCGGGTGGAAAAACCTGGGCACACACGTAGAGGTAACTACCGCGGAGGAAACGTATCGCTGCGATAAGCTGGTGGTAACGGCAGGGCCCTGGGCATCGAAAATTTTGCCTTCTGTTGAAAAGCACTTAAATGTTACCCGTCAGGTAGTGGCCTGGTTTAAGCCAATGCAATGGGAGATGTTTGAATTCGGCAGGTTCCCGTGTTGGTTGGTGGCCGAAGAGGGTATCCCCGGGGCGTTCTATGGGTTTCCCATTCTGCCCGCGGCCAACTTTGGTCCGCCTGTTGGATTGAAAGTGGCTTACCACTACCCCGGGCTTAGGGTTGATCCCGACCACGTGAACCGAACTGATACCAGACAGGAGGTAAATGTGCTGACGAATGCGGTCAAGAGATTTATGCCGCAGGGATTCGATCAACTGTTGTCGGTGAAAACGTGCCTGTATACCAACTCCACTGATGAGCATTTTGTGCTGGACTTCCTCCCCAACACCGATCAGAAAGTTGTCGTGGCAACCGGATTTAGTGGTCATGGATTCAAGTTCAGTTCGGTAGGCGGTGAGATTCTGCGCGATCTCGCGCTAAAAGGAACGACAACACAGCCGATCGGCTTTTTGCGCTTAGCTCGTTTGGGCCAATAAGATGTGCGATACGGTCATCATTCCGGCTTCGTTTACCCAACAGGGCAACACCCTGTTTGCAAAAAACTCGGACCGTGAACCGGGTGAGGCGCAGCCCGTGCTACACGTACCCCGAAAAAGGACGGAATCCTCAACCGTGCGCTGTACGTATATCGACATACCCCAGGTAGCCGAGACCTACGAGGTCATTCTCTCCAAGCCCTTTCACATGTGGGGTGCCGAAATGGGCGCCAACGAGTTTGGTGTAGTGATTGGCAATGAAGCCGTCTTTACCAAAACGAAATTCAAAAAGGATAACAGCGGACTCACCGGAATGGACATGCTTCGGCTTGCCCTGGAGCGAAGCACGACAGCAGCGAAGGCCCGCGACTGCATCATTCAACTGCTGGAGCAACATGGGCAGGATGCTTGTGGAGGTTACAAGAACAAGAATTTCTTCTACCACAATAGTTTTCTGATCTCCGATTCCCACGAGGCTTTCGTTCTTGAGACTGCCGATCGCGAGTGGACGTATGAGAAAGTCAATGGAATCCGAAGTATTTCCAACCGGTTAACCATTAATGAAGGGCCCTGCAGCCCCGGTGCTCAGACACGCGCTGCCGAAAAAGGTTGGTGGAAGCCCGGGCAATCATTCTCGTTTGCGAAAGCGTATTCCGATTTTCTGTTTACCTGGGCGGGCCGGGGCCGCCAACGGCAGATGTGTACTTCGCAGTATTGCGAGACCCGCGCAGGCAGCCTGACACCTGCGTATTGTATGGAGATGTTACAAATGCACCATCTGCCCCACCCCCAATTCAAACCTTCGCGCGCCAATACCTCCTGCGTGTGCATGCATGCCACCGGTTTTCTCAACCCCAGCTCGACCACCGGCAGTATGGTGGCCGAAATCCGCACCCAAAATCCATCTACATTTTGGTTTACCGGCACGCCTCACCCTTGCTTGTCGGTGTTCATTCCGTTTTTCATGTCCACCACCACGTTGTTGGAATTCAATGGGTCGATCAGCAGACCCAATCCGCTTTTTTGGGTTCGGGCGAAAAGACTCCACCGGTGGATCACGCGTGACTATGCCGCGCGCAGACAAGCCCTTGAACCTGAGCGCCAGGCGCTGCAGCAGGAATTCATAGAACGAGAGCGGCAACTGATTGCCCTGGGTGCAGGTCCTCAGATACTTGGGCGATTCAGTCTTGAATGTCTCTATCGGGTCGAAAACTTTGTCCAACGTCATGCCGAACATGCCGAACGCACCATTATCAATTTACCGGCTAACTTTCCCACCGAAAACTGAACCCTATGACCGATGCGCGATTCCATCTCTATGATCTGAAAGTAGAGGTTATTGAAGGCGACAAGCCGTTTGTTTGCAGCCACCAGGTGGGCGATGCAGTTTCGCCTCTGGCAATTTATCGTGCGTTGGCTGGCACCACTCGCTGTTGCCTGGCTGCTGGTTTACAATCTGTAAAAGCTTGCTCATTTGAAAATATTGCTCTCCGCCACCATCTTCTTGTACTCCGGCATGATCTTTTCGCAAA
>DAIPHR010000086.1:0-12854 GCA_036771215.1 Cyclobacteriaceae bacterium | reverse complement strand
TAACAGTTCCCGTATGTTCGATTGATCGAAAAGTTGAGCTTTACGATTTTGCTACAAACGCTCTTTTTTCAACCCTTCTTGCCCAAAATGGATTTCCAGTCCCCAATCCTTTAACTCCAGCAAACCTGGCCGGCTCAAATAGTAATCCACTAAAATTTATCATACCAACCGGTACTCTGGTGCCCGATAAAGTATACTACGTAAAGATTGCACCCGGAAGAATAAATGCTGATCCGGCATTATCGACCGGTATTCGTGATCAAGCAGGTAATTTATTCGGGGGGATTTCGTTTAGCAGCATCCTTTACTTCAAAACAGCACGGATAGCTCCGCCAAAAATTC
The DNA here is from genome assembly GCA_036771215.1 of Cyclobacteriaceae bacterium. Lineage (GTDB taxonomy): Bacteria > Bacteroidota > Bacteroidia > Cytophagales > Cyclobacteriaceae > ELB16-189. The sequence goes on along the minus strand of DAIPHR010000086.1, from coordinate 12,512 downwards.
TCTCACCCGCTGGCGGCCAGTCTACCTCACCTGCTCCGGTTGTCACATCAGTTTCAGGCACTGGAGGCACCATTAGTGCGACTTTTGACATCACGGGCAAAGCCTTCTACCTCGTGTTACCGGATGGCTCTCCTCAACCAACCATAGCTCAAATTCGAGGAGCTTCTTACCCGGGCAGAATCGCACAAGGAGAATTTCCAATCAATCAAACCGGAACAATTTCGCAGTCGGGCAGCTTCAATGCCACACTAGCACCTAGTACATCCTACGATGTATGGTTAGCTGCAGAAAGTTACCGTTCTAAGGATGGTGTGTTTGTACCCACACCCAGCAGCACCATAACACCTATTCCTACACTTGCCCACTATGGCAATTCGGCTAATGCTCATATTGAGGGTGCTGCGGGACCTACCATTGAATTCACCACACCTAGCTCGTTTCCTTCTACAATTACTGTCAACAATCCCGACATTCGCATTTGCAAAAACAGTTTCCAGATCGTTAACCAACCGATTGTTATTAATGAAGGCAGTGCTGGCAACTTCAGCGGAGGATCCCAACTCTTTTACCTGGTATTGCCAGCCGGATTTCAATTTGATGCCACCGTGGAGTCAGGTTCACCTAAGTTTGGCCGCATTACCCTTACGGGCAGCGACTTCACACCTGGGAGCGGTCGTCTAAACTTCCTGGGCAACAGTATTCTTCAAGTTGAGTACATCAACAATGGCTCCGCGAGTATTGATAACATCCGAATTGAAGGCCTTCGTGTGTTTGTTTCTTCAAATGCAAGCGCGCCCATGGTGCGGCTTGGCGGCACAGGTGGTATTACTTCCATAACCAACTTCGCCACCTTCACCTCATTTGATGCAAGTAAAATTGGATTTGATAATGCGTATGCGCGTTCCATTGGTCGAGCACCGGTTCAGGATCCGCCCACGGCTGCGGTGACTGTGATTCCAGATAACTTCAATCTGGCCAACGGAGCCCGGGTTGAGCTGTTCCCGCTTCCTCCCGCGGGTGACTTCGGACCGAGCTCATTTAGTGGGCCGGGCGTAAACATTAATGAACTAAGCTTAAGTGCCGTTACTTTGGGCGTTCCCTTTAACATTACCATCACGCATACTGACAATAATGGTTGTGTTTCTCAGAATGCCGTCCAGTATACGGTTTACGATCGCAATACAGCCATCGGTGGCCTAGCGCCTCAATATTGCTTTAAGAATCCAAATTTCCCCAATCCGTCCGGCAGTGCCCGTTATTATATTCGCTACACTAATCTCCCAGCTTATTATATGGATACGCTAAGTGTCACAATTCCATCAAACACGCCCACAAACCTACCTTTCGGAGGTGCTGATGCCGTTGCTTGGAAGAATATAGTGGAACAAACCCTCCTAACAAGGTCGGACACCGCGTTTGTAGCCTTTAGTCCTTTCACGGCTACTTATTATAACTATTCTTTTGATGAGAGTAAGATTCTTAATGCTGCCGGTATCAATCCCTATAGCTACTTCAGCGACACAACTAACCGCGGTAACATCTATTACACCGGTGGATTAATGGGCGCTGTAGAATTTAATGGCACGTACCAAAGTATTGCTAATGCAGTTGTCCAAATCCCCCTTCGGCAGCTGGTTAACATCTACATCCCAGCTATTCCGATAGTGGAAGTGAACCCCGAAAATCGGATCGCGGTGCGTACCGATCCTACTGATGCTACGAAGACCATGCCTGTTTTTTGCGAAAACGGTGACGATATCACCTTTAACGGCTTCCCTGCCGCATCGGGGGGTACATCAACCGGATTTTTCATTCTCGAAAACGCAACAGATGGATTGGTGATATATGCCGCCAACCAGGAGTTTCAAACTCAACCCGGTGGAACAAATGCTGGCGGGTTTACCCGAATCGAGTTCATAAAGCCGCTAAATCTCTCTGTGGGTGCAAGTGTTAACGTATTTGGCACAAACATAACCGATCCAAGCGGTCAGCCTGAACCAGCAGTGGTGACAAGCAAAATCAACAACACTACCTATGTGATTAGTTTGCCTTTTAGTTCATCAAACATCGTTACCTCGGTTCGCCTTTCAATTCCGCTTGCCGGTATGACCGATGGGGGGAATGGTACTGGTTCGATTGATCCATTGGTGCTGAAAAATGGGTACCGTCCGATTCGGATCATTTATACCTATAAAGATAACGTTACGCCAAATACCAGCAGTTGCAGTTCAAATGGTGGGCAGGTGATACAGATTACGCCCAACCCAAGGGCAAGATTTAGCCCGCAAAGCCTGCCCAGTGTAAATGTTTTGAACTCCACCAGCTATTGTGAAGATCGAGCCATCCAGTTTGATGCAAATGCTTCCTCGGTGTTGCCGCCCGCGGTAATTAGGCGTTATGAATGGGATTTTGGAGATGATGCAGGTTCGAGTGGTCTAAATCCAAACCGTATCAATGCGAGGCGTGACTCAACTTTGATAATTCCTGGATCTCCTCCCGTTGCAATTGGCACAGGTCAAGTCCCCCGGCACACCTATAACCAGGCTAGCAGTTACGACATTCGATTAAGAGTATTTTCCGATTTTGGCTGTCCTTCTGCTGATACGGTCAGGAGTATTCCCGTAGGTAACATTCTGGACGCTCAATTCAATTTCACGGGCATTTCCACGGCTGATCCGATTGCTTTCGTTAACACCACCACTATCCCGCCTGGCGAGATCATTCAGACACATCTCTGGAATTATAGAGCTGATATTGTTGGAGGCCCCACAGGTGGTGGAGCTTCGTCCTCATTTACCTACCCGTCACCTGGGCAGTTCAAAGTCCGGCTTACGGTAACCACAAATAGGGGTTGCGTTGATACCGTTTCACGTCCGATTGTTATTCTTCCTCATTACATTGCAAGTGCATCAAATAGCTACGTTACCGAGGGCACCTTTGAAGCCAATAACGGTAACTGGCAGGTTTACCGTACGGCTGCCAACCTGGTAGCAACACAACCCTCGTGGGAATGTGGTGTACCCGATGGCCCCGTGATCGGCACTCCGCCTCTTGGCGCCAAGGCTTGGGTCACCAAGCTATCCGGAGGATATTCGGCCAATGAACGATCCGCCCTTTACTCGCCTGCTTTTGATACTCGACAATTGCAAAGGCCGATGGTTTCGTTTAACAGTTTCGTAGATATGCCAATAAATGATGGAGTTGTGCTTCAGTACTCCACGGACAACAAGAACGTAGTTGATCCGACCAAAGTTTGGAAAGTCTTGGGTAAGCTGAATGAAGGACTGGACTGGTACAACAAAAGCAACATTGGCAGCAAACCGGGCGATCAACCGGTGGGTGACATCGGCTGGAGCGATTTGACCACCGCTGCCTGGCAGGATTCCAAGTTTGCACTTGTTGCGGAAGGCACAGGACCGCCACTAATCCTCCAAGAAGACAGATTAGTGTTACGTTTTGCAATTGCGGCCAATGACCAAATTCAGGGAAGAGGATTTGGGCTCGATAACTTCCGTTTGGGCGAGCGCACGCGCACCATTTTGCTAGAGAGTTTCACGAACGTTGCGAACGATACAAAAATTGGAAACACCTTTGTTGAACAAATGGTCAATGACTCGATACGAAATTTCAACGCAACCAATGTAGGCTTAGAAGTTGTTAAATTTAACTATCATGTGGGCTTCCCGGGTATCGATCCGTTTAACCAAGATAATCCAGGTGACCCAAGCTCGCGTGCTTTGTATTATAATATAGAGACGACTCCGCGGTCCAGACTTGATGGGCAAGCCGAACCCAATCCGAATCAGCCTCTGTTTACCCAATGGGGGCGAGGTGAATTCAACAAACGGTCACTTCAATTGGCACAAGCCAACTTGGTGATTCGTTCGGCAAATCCCAACCCAAATGATTTTACAACCGGAGGTAAAGTGGCTTTCTTTATCGATGTTATTCCTACATCCAACTTGCCTGCCAATACGATTTTGTATACCGGCATTCTGGAAGAATCCGTGCCCAAAGCAAGTTTACTGGAAAGGCAAAATCTGATAAAGTCAAACGAATCTGTTTTTGAATTCGTAGTGAAAAAGATGCTACCCAGTGTTGTTGGCATTAAAACCGGTGCATTGGTTGCCGGCCCTCCCAGCGCTCCCATTACATATCCATTTGGGCCGTTTGAGTGGATACCCGACATGCCTTTTTACTCACTCAGCACGCAAGACTTGGCCATTGGCGTATTCCTTCAAAATGAGATCACAAAGGAGATTTATCAATCTGAGATCCAATTGAATTTGAATGACCCGGTCGTAACCGTCACCAGCCTGGAGGACCTGCTGCCCGAAGATGTGCTCGCTTACCCGAACCCGGCCAACGAGCAGTTGACGGTGGAGTTGCCCGCCAGGTTTGATCAGCCCATACGCCTGCGCATGGTCGATCAACTGGGTCGCGTGCTCGAAGCCGGCAACATTCCAACCGGTGAAACGAAACAGACCATCGATACCAGCAACCTGGCGGCCGGCATGTACCTGCTACAGTTAGAGGGTATCCAGGGCACACCGGTGCGCAAGAAGGTCATCATCGTGCACTAATTGTTTACGTCTTTATGCCTATCCGCGCCCTGCCCGGTTCTCCATCGAACCCCTCAGCAGGGCGCGGATGCTTTTTAAACCTAATCCCGTTAATCAGTCGATAGTCTGTTATGGAAATTTTTCTGAAAGCCGACACCTGGCTAGCGTTCCTCACGTTATGCTTCCTGGAAATCGTACTTGGTATTGATAACATCATATTCATTTCCATTATTTCGAACAAGCTACCCGTGCACCAACGCAAAAAAGCCCGCAACCTCGGGCTGATGCTGGCCATGGGTATGCGGATTCTTTTCCTCATGTTCATCACCTGGATCATCGGCTTTACGGACCCCTTGTTTACCATCCCGGCCAATTCCCTGATGGCAAACCCGCAAGACGTCAGCGGGCGCGCCCTCATCCTCGGCTTTGGCGGCTTGTTCCTGATCGCCAAATCCACCCTGGAAATCAACCACCAAATGGAAGGCGAGGAAAACGGCACCGAAAAAAAAGTGGCAACCGTAACGCTTCCGGCCATTATTGCCCAGATCATCGTACTGGATATCATCTTTTCCTTCGACTCCATCCTGACGGCCGTGGGTATTGTAGAGCCTGATAAAGTCAACATCATGATACTGGCGGTAATTGTGTCGGTGGTGGTGATGATGTGCTTTGCCGGGCCCATCAGTAAATTCATTCAAAAGCACCCCAGCATGGAGGTGCTCGCCCTGGGGTTCCTGATCCTCATCGGCTTCATGCTTTTTCTGGAAGCACTTCACTACGCTATTCCCAAAGCCTACATCTATTTTGCGGTGGCTTTCTCGCTAGTCATCGAGCTGTTGAATATCCGCGTGCGCAGAAAGAAAACTACAAAACCGGTGAAGTTACGCAAGGGGTACACGGAAGAAGAACGGCAGGAAGCTACGACTTGATTGAAGAAGTCAGATTTAAGATTTAAGATTTAAGATTTTTGATTTTTGATTTGCTTTGACCTCGATCAAATCCTAAATCTTAAATCCTAAATCTTAAATCCTAAATCTTAAATCTTAAATCTCAAATCTTAAATCTCAAATCTGAAATTTAAAATTGCCATGGATAAACAATAACCGATCGGCAAATTAACCGCACGTGACGAATATTCAGCCGCAGAACTGGCTACGATCATCCAGCGTATTGAAACCCTGCCCCACCGGCTGGCTGCCGAAGTTAAAAAGCTGACGCCAGCGCAATGGGATACCCCGTACCGCGAAGGCGGCTGGACCATTCGCCAGGTGGTACACCATGTGGCCGATAGTCACACCCATGCCTACATCCGTACCAAGTGGGCTCTTACCGAGGATGCCCCGACCATCAAGGCGTATCTGGAGAAACCCTGGGCCGAAACTCCAGACACCCGGATGGAGGTGACCGTGTCGCGCACTCTGCTGGACGCCCTGCACGCCAAATGGGTAACCCTTTTGAAAGCACTAACCGCAGCTGAGCGCCAGCGGACTTTTACGCACCCTCAAACCGGCAAGGTGGTTTCGCTGGAAACGCTGATGGGCATGTATGCCTGGCATGGCGACCATCATCTGGCTCATGTTAAACTAATTTCAGATTTTTGATCTGCTATTTTCAATTAATGTGCTGATCGGTGTCACGCAGCAAACCAAAAATTGAAAATCAAAAAATCGAAAATCATAAATCTGAAATTGACTTACCGCGCTCCCTCCCTCCTGTTTCATCATCACCTGGAAACGATTTACCCGGCTCTGCTGAGGCATGTACCGCCCCGGCCGTTCAGGCGCGAACGCCTCAACACTCCGGATGACGACTTCCTCGACCTCGACTGGTACGAAAACAACAACCCGCGTTTGGTAATCATCTCTCACGGCCTGGAGGGAAACTCCCAACGGCCGTACATTCTCGGAATGGTTAGGCAGGCGTTAACCCAGGGCTTCGATGTGCTGGCATGGAATTACCGCGGATGCAGCGGAGAGATCAACCGCCAACTGCGTTTCTATCACAGCGGGGCCACGGATGACCTTCGACTGGTGGTGAATCACGCGGCCAGTCGTTATACCCATATCAGCCTCATCGGTTTTAGCCTGGGCGGCAACCTCATACTCAAGTTTATGGGCAAACCCGGCCTGGCACCTGCCGTGAAAAAAGCCGTTGCCTTTTCCGTGCCGCTTCATTTGTCGAGCAGTTGCGATGCTATTAGTCGGCCCGGGAATTGGCCCTATGCCCAACGGTTTCTTCGTCACCTTAAAGCCAAGGTGATAGCGAAAGCCGTTCAGTTCCCTGAATTAGACATCCAAAAGCTGGCCGGCATCAAAACACTCCGCGACTTCGATGAACAGTACACGGGCCCGGTTCATGGCTTTGCCGGTGCCGAGGATTATTATACCCGTTGCAGCGCACTGGGTTTTCTGCCGAACATCACCCTGCCCACACTACTCGTTAACGCCCGCAACGACTCGTTTCCGAGTCCCGCATGCTACCCGCGCGCAACAAATGCTAACATCATGACGGAGTATCCTGACCGCGGTGGGCACTGTGGATTCGTGCTGTTCAACCGCAATGGCGTATATTGGTCCGAACAGCGCGCTTTGCAGTTTCTGACCCATGATTGATCGCTATTCTCTCGCTGCCCCTCTCACCGACTGGAAATCGAAGGTCGATTGGAGTGGTTATGAGCCTGTGTACAATGCGGGGCCGGGCTGTTTATTGCCCGTGATTACCCACCACAGCCCGCGCGGTCTTTCGTTTTTTTATTGGGGCATGCACCCGGCCTGGGTGAAGAATGATCATTTTGCCGAGCGTTCTATCAATATTCAAGCCGAGTCGATTGCCCAAAAGCCGGTGTTGCGAAAAAATCTCCTGAGTAGCCGTTGCCTCGTGTTAGCCGATGGCTTCTATGCCTGGAAGAAGGTGAGCAAAAAGGGTCAGATCCCGTACCGGTTTACACTCAAATCGCGGCAGCCATTTTTTATGGCCGCGCTGTGGGAGGAATTTGAAGACGCGGGCGACATGCAGCACACGTTCCGGTTGATCACCACACTGGCCAACGAAGAAGTGCAGAAAGTGACCGACCGTATGCCGGCCATTTTACAACCAGGCGATGAGCAGGTGTGGCTGAACGGGGAAGCCTCCGCGGAAGATCTCCTCTCGCGGTTAACACCCTACCCTGCTGCGTTGATGGATCACTACCCGGTAACTCCGCAGATACAACAGTTGAATTTCAACAGCCCGCTGGCCATCCGGCCCACAGCCCCGGCCGATCAGTTCGGAAATCTGAGGTTGTTTGATTAGCTGGATTTACGCAAGATCAAGGCGTCTGACCGCTTTTGACTAAGTTAAGGAGCGGTCTGACGCCTCTTGATAAATCAAAACCCATCATCCTCTTCTTCCTTCCTGGCCGGCTGTTGAGGTTTAGGTGTGGCGGGCGGATCAACTTTGCTTTTCTTTTTGAACGGATTAAGATTCCGGCTCTTTTTCTTCTTCGGTTCATTTGCTGCGCTGTCCAGCGGGTAGTCGGTCGACTGCAAATCCGTCATGTAGGTGGAGTCGCTGGCGGCTGACTTTTTCTTCCTGCCAAACAGGTTTTTGAAGAAGCCCTTCTTCTGACCCGATTTTCCACCCTGCGCGCCCTCGCCTGCTGCCTGGCCTTCCATCGCCAACCGCACATCGGGCAGCACCAGCATGTCGCGGAAGTACCACAGGTAGTTATCTTGCTCTACGTTGAATTTTTCTTTGGCTTTGGAGATCACATACACGCTGTCGCCTTTCGCTTCCTGGCGGGTGCCGAATGTGGAGTCGTTTTCATCGCGAATGATGTTAGCCAACTGCTGAGCAGCCATGGCGGAGTCGTCCTCCACTTTCTTCGGGTAGACGGGCTTCATCTCCACCGTCATCAGACTGCGCAAAGCTTTCTGATAGGTTTTGCGCGGCATCAACAGGTATCGGTCGCGCTTAACCGTTTTGGCTTTGGGCAAGGCGGGGCCCTGCATCACTTCGTACTTCACTTCAACGCTATCGCCCCGATAAAAGGCCTTCGTTCCCGGTGTCGGTTTCGGAGGGAGTGTAAAAGACCGGTCAGCGCTGGCGACTACATCGCGCGCATTCGCGGTGTCGGCATTGAAATACACAAACTGCTCACGGGCGGTTGGCTTATCGAAAATAAAGGCGCTCTGGTAAGCGGGGCAAACCATTTTTTGGGTGCACGAACTGAGCAACCCAACGCCAACCAGGAAACCTACTGCTCGGAGCATAAATAGCGAACGTACAAGCGTCAAAAATAAGTATTTCACGGTGATGAATATGGCCCCGGGTAATAAAAGTAACCAATTTGTAAAAAATTGATAATCAGACTATTTAATGCCTAGTATTAATTTTTCACTTTTAGGCAGCCTGGCGACCACCAAGGCATAAGAAGCGTCAATTTCAGCCCGCAGGAAGGTGTCTGGCAGGCTGCCATCCATCAACAGGGTATTCCAGTGTTTCTTGTTCATGTGATACCCCGGCCGAACCGCCTCGTAGCGTTCGCGCAATACACCGGCACGCTCCGGTTCGCATTTGAGGTTCACACTCTCAAATCTATCCACGTCCGTCAGGGCAAAGATCTTGCCGCCCACTTTGAACACCAATACGGATTCATCAAACGGAAATGATTCCGTATCGCCCGGCTTGTTCAGGCAGTACTTCCGAAAGGTTTCAATGTTCATCACCGCCCGGTCAAAAAAACCGCCTGACGACAATAATGATTACCGCAATCAGGAACATGACAATCGAAAGCTTGTTGATGCCGTGCATCATCCGGATGTTGAAGTTGCGCGGCCGGCTCGGGTCTTTACCCCGAAAGAAATACCCGCCCACTTCGCCCAACGACAAAAACTCGCGGACGGAAAGCTTTTTGGGTTCTTTGTTTACTGGTTCGTCATTCATACCGTTTGGGTTTCAAGCTTTGGTTCAGTCCAGAGATTATCTTCACGAATCAGGCCGATCAGTTCATCTACGGCATTGACGGTCGGCACATTCTTCTTCACCACTTCCTTGCCGCGATAGAGCGTAATGCGACCCGGGCCGGAGCCCACATAGCCGTAGTCGGCATCGGCCATTTCACCGGGACCATTCACAATGCAACCCATGATACCAATCTTAATGCCCTTCAGGTGACTGGTGCGCGAGCGGATTTTGGCGGTGGTCTCCTGCAAATCAAAAAGTGTGCGTCCGCAGGAGGGACAGGAAATGTATTCCGTCTTCGAGATGCGCGTGCGCGAAGCTTGCAGGATGTTAAACGCAGTAGCATTCAAAAGCCGGGGGTTCTGGTCAGCCGACAGCATCACCCCATCGCCCAGTCCATCCACCAACAGGCCACCGACATCCGTACCGGCATACAACTGAAACTCTTCCTCATGCAGGCCTTGGTATCTGCGGGCAATCACTACCGGTATCGGGCAATCCGCTTCCATCAACTCAACAAAAAGCCTCCTGAGTTCTGCGTAACCATGTTCGTTTTGCGTGTCGATCACCAATACCGTTGTATCGTCTTGCGTTAGCCGGGCGATAGCCTCGTTCGTCAGTTGCGACAAGTCGGTGCGGACGAAATTGAGCGTGGCTGACCTATCGGTTGAAGCCAGGTAATCCGGCAAATGGAACAGCGGAAAAGCCCTTGGCTGCTGCCTGCGTTGTTGCCAGGTGGCCACATCGTATATAATGCCCAGCGTGCCCGGGATCTCAAAATCAACCGGATTGGATCCGGCATAGACATAGTCGCACGCCATGTCGCTGATGTTCCATTTGTCAAGCGGCACCGAATAATGATACCCCACCGCGAAGAACGAAGCCGGTGTCAGCGCTTGCCTGCCGGACATGTCCGCGATAACACGCGGTACTTCGTGCCCACCGAGGTTGGCCGTCTGGCGCGTGGCCCTGCGGGTGTAGCTAAACGGATCGATCGGGTAATGATGAATCTCCGGAATCGGATTGCCCTTGCGATGGGCGTACCGATCAGCCAGTGCCTTTGCCACCGGCACTTCCGCCTCCGGTTCTTCGGTGAGCGACACGCGGATAGTGTCCCCCAGCCCATCTTCCAGCAACGTCCCGATACCCAGAGACGACTTGATGCGACCATCTTCCCCATCGCCTGCTTCGGTAACGCCCAGGTGCAACGGATAGGGCTTAAAATTTCCTTCCTGAAGCTTTTGAACCAGCAGGCGGTAGGCTTGTACCATCACCTGCGGGTTACTCGACTTCATGGACAACACAATGTTATAGAACCGCTCGTCTTCACAGATGCGGAGAAACTCCAGTGCGGATTCCACCATGCCGGTAGGGTTATCTCCGTAGCGGCTCATAATCCGGTCGGACAATGAACCGTGGTTCGTGCCGATGCGCATGGCCGTTCCATACTCTTTGCATATCCGCACGAGCGGTAAGAATTTATCGCGTATGCGGTCCAGCTCCGCCTGGTAGGAACTCTCGGTGTACTCGATGGTTTCAAAGCGCTTTCGGTCCGCATAGTTGCCGGGATTAATCCGCACTTTCTCGACCAATCGCGCGGCCAGTTCCGCTGCATTGGGTGTAAAATGAATATCTGCAATCAAGGGTACCGTGTAACCGCGCTTGCGTAATTCGTTACGGATGTGTTCGAGGTTTTGTGCTTCCTTGATGCTGGGAGCAGTGATGCGCACATACTCACACCCGGCATCGACCATGCGGATGGTTTGTTCCACCGAGCCCAGCGTATCCATGGTATCCACGGTAGTCATGGATTGAACGCGGATAGGATTCCGCCCACCAAGGGGCACGTCTCCGATCTTCACTTCAATGGTCTCGCGCCTGTGGTAACTCACCAGGCTGGTGCAGTAGCTTCGCAGAGAGGAAATACCCGTATTCACATTTCAGAATTGTCGTACAAAGTTAACTCTCCAACCCGGTTAATTGTTCGGCTTTTTGCGCCCGAAAAGCGGCTAAATATCGCCCAAAAGTGGCCGGATGAGGATTTCTTCCACTACGCTGCGGGGGGATACCGCATAAGCCGCGTACACCATTTCGGCCACGTCTTCCGGCTTCATAAATCGGCCTTCCTGCACGTCTACACCATCCCAACTGGAAGTTTTGGTGGCACCCGGCAAAATGGACGTCACGCGGATGTTAAAATCCTTGAGTTCCTCCCGGAGCGTCTTGGAAAAACCCAGCAGGGCAAACTTGGCCACACCATATGAGCCGCCATTGACGTAGGCCCGGATACTGGCCACCGAACAGATGTTAAAGATGTGACCGGCCTTGCGGCTCTTGAAGTGATCGGCCAACCCGCGCGTAGTGTAGTACGCGCTCACCACGTTTCCAGCCAGCATTTGCTCCAGTGTACCTTCGGGCTCTTCGGTGAGTTTGCCGGGCACGTAAAATCCTGCATTGTTGACGAGCACATCGATGGGCCGGTTCAACGCCAGCACGAAATGGGTGAACGATTTGATCTGCCCGCGTTCGGCCATATCCGCGGTGTAAAAAAGCACCTGGTTGCCAAACGTCTTTTCCATGTGTTCCTTCATCGCCTCCAGGGGCGCACGTTTGCGGGCGCAGGTCACGATATCAAACCCCTCGCGCGCAAAACGCTCGGCAATACACCGACCAATACCTTGCGAGCCACCCGTGACTACCGCTAATTTGTTCATGCAAAATCAGTTATCTTTGAGCAAGTTAGCGTTTTTTCACCACCCCTGTTCATGAAAGGATTTGGAAAGTACGTCATCTTTCTTGGGTCGTTGTTTGTTCGAAGGGAATCATTCATGACTTATTTCCTGCTTGTGCTGTAATAGTGCAGCATCATCGGCATTGGTTCCATTTTGCTTTTTGTTCTGGTCTGTTTGTGTTTGTGTTCGTGTTTGGGTGTGCGCGTCTGTGTGTTTGTGTGTGTGTGTGGCGTGCGTGTGTGTGAGGCGCGCAAGTGCTACGGGTGTTCTGGTACAC
>DAIPHR010000085.1:0-12863 GCA_036771215.1 Cyclobacteriaceae bacterium | reverse complement strand
TTTTGTCGTAGTAGCGCATGGCCACGTCCGGCATGCCTTTAAGATGGGCTGCATACGCATAATAGAAATACGCATTGGTATAATTCGAGTCAATGGCCAGAGCCCGGTTCATAAAGTACAGGCAACTATCCATGTTGTTCATGTAGCTGTAGGTATACCCAATCGTGTAGGATGTGATGGGTGCGTTGGGATCAATCCGGTTAGCCTTCCGGAAATACGAAATGGCTTTTGGATAATCGGAATCCAAAAAGAACTGATCTCCGATTTGCAGGTATGGGCCCATATCATTGGGGTTAAGCGCCATGGCGGCTCCATAGCTTTTCAGCGCCTTCTCCTTGTTGCCCAACTTCTCCTCACTTTGTCCCTGCGTCACCAGCGGGAAGCTCCAGCGGGGGGCCAGCTCGGACGCCTTCAAGGCCGCCTCGAGGGCCTCATCATATCGGCCGTTTTCATAACAGGCCATGGCCAGGGCCTGCCACAGGTAGGCCTGGTTTCCAAATCGTTTCGTGGCCGCTTGCAATTGCGTGATAGCCGCTACAATCAGATCCACATCAACCCGCTCCAATGCCTCAATGGTCGATTGCCGGCCCGCCAGGTATTCATAAATCGCATTCACCGATGACTCCGGTGTAATACTCTTGAGGCGAATGTAGGCCTTCATGGCCTCGGCCGCATCGCGGTAATAAAACAGGTTGTAGCCCCGCTTCGAAGTACTGGACTCGGGTGCATCGCCCGTGGCAATGGCCGGGGGTCGCATAAATAGCCGCTCTCCGTTCAGATCGTGCTTGATCACTTCCTGTGCCGATTCGTACAGCGCTATCGTCAGGTCAATCTTGAAATCCTCCAGCGAAGATTCGCTGACAATCTTCTTCATCTCATCATAAAAGAACAGCGCGTTGTTGCCGGACGGGCGGATCAGGTTTTTCTTCTTGAGCGATGAACTAAACTGTTCCATCAATTGCGTGAGCCGAATCGCTTTTTCATCGTTAGACGTTCCGCGGTTGGCACCACTTCCGCCCTTGGCGTTCGCGGCCACCATGTTTTGCGCTTGTTTGGTAAGCGGATTCAACCGAACGGTGGCCATCGTCAACATTTCCGGTGTGCTGGTCACCAACGGACGATTGATGGCAACATCGGCCCGCACATTGGGTACCTGCCGCCCACCGGTATTATCATCTACCTGATTCTCGACATAGCGTTTCAGCTCTTTGACCGTGATCTGACCATCTTTCGGGCTCGTATCGGCATAGCCATACAAACCCATCAACAACTGGTAAGTAAATACTCCGTGGCGAAGGCTATCCAGTTCAACCGCAGGTTCGCCACCCTGGCTGGCTGCGAACAAAATTTAAGCAAACACCGGATCTTGCTCGGTCAGGTATTCGCTGGCTTGCTTCAACCCCCGCTCCCCCATGCCCACCGTTTGCGAGCGACAGGCATCAAAAACAAACAGCACGTTGGCTTTGCTATTTCTGCGCCAGGAGTTGATGTACCCTTTGATATCGCGAATGCTCAAACTGGTGCCCGCATCCTGCATATGTTCGGAGTCGTAGGTAAAAAAGTACGAGTCGGTTTCGTTAAACGCGCCACCGTGCCCGGCCAGGTAAACCAAAATCAGATCATCGCTGGTTATCACTTTAGTCCGGATCAGACGCGTGATTTTATCAAACCCGCGCTCCGACACGTTGATATAGGAGGCATTTTCATCCGTGAGGTGAACGATCTCACCGATTTTCAGCCCGGAGGAATTCAGAAAGTCTACGATGGCATCGGCATCGGCCCGGGCAAATCTCAAATTGGGCACCAGGGGGTCGTTTTTGTATTTCGAGACGCCCACGACCAGGGCATACACCTTGCCTTCGGTGGTGGCCGAGGGGATTACAGCTTCGGCACCGCGGTTTTGAGCGGTTGACGACCCGGCCGGGCAGAGAAGAATAGCCAGGAATAGGGCAAGCCAGCTTCTTCCAGACATGTTCAGTACAGGGTTTGGTGTTTGGGGTAACACGCTAATCTATAAAAATCCGGGGTCTAAGTCAATTCGGTGGTTTTGAGCGGCCAAAGCCGCGCCCCGGAACGGGGCGCGGCCTGATCAACCTTCCTGAATGGTCTTCACCAAATCGTCTACCGCCTCCTTCTCACTTTCATCCAGCTCAAATGTGTAAAGCTGCTGTGCCGTCTTGAGTGCCAGCTCATTCTTACCTGCATAGTAGAACACCACCGAAGCGCTGTAGACTTGGTTTTTCGTCTTCTCCAGTTTTAGCGCCTGCTCGGCCCAGGCCACGGCCTTCGCCTGGTGACCCGACTCACTGGAAGCCTTGGCCAGTTCCAAAGCGGACTCCAACAGTGCCGAGGCGCTGCCCGTATGGTATTGATCCGTCAGCTGCACCAGACTCTTGGCGTAACTGCTCAAGTCCTCCATGTCGCGGTAATAATCCTTATCACCAAGCAAGTCAAAATAGGCAGCGGGGTATTTTTGGTCGGCCAGCGAATCGTATAACATCTTCAGGTAATCCTTGTACGGTGCCATCAGTTGGCGGTTCTGGGCAGCCACGGCTTTTGCTTTTTGCCGGTTGAGCGCTTCGAAGATCAACTCGGCAAAATCGCTGTGGGTGGCGGACAAAACGGACGTATGGGCGATTATTTTCTTGAACAAGTTATCACCGGGCATCATGTCGGCCAATGACACAAACTTCCAGGTGTCCGCATCCTGCAGGTCGGGCAACGACAGGGATTGTAAGATGCCGGGCGCATACTGATCAAACAGGGCGCGATCGGCCTGGCGTGCCATAGTCAAAAAACGGACAAGTTGATTCCGGGTAGCGTTGCCCTTGACAACGGCCTGTTTCAGGGCCGGGTATTGATTCACATCCTCGGCCAGTTGCCGCAGTTCATCAATCTCCAGGTAGCCAACATGGCGGGTAATAATCTCTCCGCCCGAAGTAAAAAAGACCAGCGTGGGATACGCCTCGAGGTTTACCGAGCCTACCAATTCCTGCTCTTCCTCCTCTGCATTGATTTTAACACTGACAAAATGCTGGTTCACGTAGCTGCCCAATTCGGCATCCGGAAAAACCGTTTTGCTCATGTGTATGCAGGGGCCGCACCACGTGGCGTAGAAGTCAACAAACAACAATTTATTCTGCTTCCGGGCGGATTCCAGGGCAGCTTTCCAGTCGCCTTTGAAGAATTCGATACCATCGGCCAGCAGCAGCTGACTCATGCCGAGAGTCAAAAACAGAACGAAGACGGTCTTTTTCATATGGGGTTGGGTTGGGTAATAACGACTGAACAGGTTTTGTATTTCATTGAATCAAAAACCGATTCCTCCGCGGTCGGCACATTGCCTTACCGTAAGGTAAAGCAATAAAAGGGCCACGAGCACAAAACCGATTAAGTTAAATCTGCGGGCAAATCGGATCGTATTCATGACCATTTATGGCGAGGCCCGAAAAAAGTCAACCAAAAAAAATGCCCGGTTGCCCTCCTCCCCTGACACTCATTAACAGTGACCCCCCGGATTGCGATTCGGGCATAAATTAGTACCTTCCACAGCCAATAACGAGCATGCGCCTCACCATGACCGAACGTTCGATACTCGACAAGATCAAGCAGGGCGATGACGCCTGGATTCGCGAAGCCTACAGGGAATACCGCCAGGCCTTTGCGCGGTGGATACGAAAGCAATTCCTGGTACCGGAAGAAGTTGCGGCTGACTTGTTTCAATCCGCCTTACTAACGCTGTGCGAAAATGTAAAGTCCGGGCGGTTGACCGAGCTCACCAGCAGCCTGCAGACCTACCTG
Source organism: Cyclobacteriaceae bacterium (assembly GCA_036771215.1). Lineage (GTDB taxonomy): Bacteria > Bacteroidota > Bacteroidia > Cytophagales > Cyclobacteriaceae > ELB16-189. The sequence continues at coordinate 9,062 of DAIPHR010000085.1, read as the reverse complement.
TTTGCCATTGGAAAGAACAAAGCTTTCGAATACCTCAAGCAGCAGGCGCGCCACCAGAACATATCGGTGTATGATTTCTCACTGCTGTACTACGACAGCGGAGATGCCGATATGGCCCGCGAAAATCAAAACTTACTCACCCAGATGCTGGACGTGGTGAGCCGGTTGGGCCAGCCCTGCCTGCCCCTGCTGCATCTATTTTATTATGAGAACAAAAGCTGGGAAGAAATCAGCGGCATGCTGGGGTACAAGACGGTAAACTCCGCCAAGAACATGAAGTACAAATGCATGCAGAAGATCAAAGAAATGATGACTGCGGTAACGGTTACGCAAGCCCAATAAGCCTATGGACGAGCTTTACAACGATGCTGATACTGATCTGATTGACCGCCACTTCACAGGCCGGGCAACAGACAGCGAGCAACAGGAGATCAAAAAACGAATGGAGACGGATTCGTCATTTCGCGAAAAATACCGGGACACCGAACGCGTAAAACAACTGGTTTTGGCGCATGAGCGGCAGCAGGTGTGGAAGAAACTGGCTGCGGAAGAAAAGCAATTTCAGGCCAGTGGCAGTGCCGGCAGCAGTGTACCCCGCTTTGTCTACTATGCTGCGGCCGCCCTGGTGGTGGTGGCCATGGGCATCAGTTGGTACTGGCTCAAGCCCGATGCCAACAGCCAACTGGTGGCCGAGTACTACCAGCCCTATGACGAACTGGGTTTCCCGAAATCGCGGGGAGGTGGCGAATTGGAAGCAGCCGTGCAACAGGCCGTGGAGTTATACCACGAAAAACGATATGACGAAGTAATTCAATTACTCACTGACCTTGACGGTAAAGACGACCGCGCCTTTTTTGTGCTGGGCCTTGCACAGATTGGCCAAGGCCAGTACGAGCGCGCACTGGAAAATTTCAACCAGGTTTCCCCACAGTTCGATCAGCCAGATGTGTACCACTGGTACAAGGGGTTGGTGTTGCTGCAGCTCGGGAAGGTGGAGGAGTGTAAAACAGAACTTTCAAAGATTGAATCGGACAGGTTTCCGGTAGTAGCCTTATTGCAGGCAATGGAATGAAAATGTCCACTTAACAAAACACGTGCTAAATCACAGCCCGACTAAACAAGCTGTGCGATGGCAAGGAGACTAAGATTTCCATCGAAGCCAATACGGTGGAGGAACTGATCAGCCAAATTATCGCAGCCCTGTAACGGTTGACTTTTCACTCCCTTCGTCATCAACCCATGATGAAGGGCCTGTCGAAATCACTGCTGTTCTTTTTCCTCACAACAACCGGTTGGCTATTGATTGTGCACGCTCAGGCTCAATCGGATATCCGCCTGGAGAAGTTGCTTCGGAAAAAGAAGTTTGAAAAGGTCATCCGCTTCTCCCAAAAGCGTTTGCAAAATGGCGAGGACGATTCTATAGCTCACTATTACTTGTTGGCGGCCCTGGTGGACAAAGGCAGTCGCGCCCGGGGCACGGCAGGAGTGCCCGATTTCGAAAAAGCCTTCCGGCACTACGACCAGTACCCCAACGTACATTTTTCCGCATCGCACGAGCGGCAACTGAAACCAAAATTCCGGGCTGCTGCTGTGCGGGAGCGCGCCCTCAGTGCTGCTGCCAAGAAAATAACAACGAACTTCTTCATGAAAATGAACCAGCGACCAGGCCCTACTGCTTCTTCACTATCTTAAATGTAAACTCCGAAGTGTTGGTGCCCATCTCATCGCTGAACTCGGCATCGCCACCGCGCGTGCTGAAACTGCTGTCGAATGATCTGCTCACCAACTGCTGAATGGGATTGCCCCCGCCCCGCGTGGCGGCCGTAGGCGCCTTGATCGTGGAGGCCAGATCAAACGCCTGCCCGGTAGCAATAACTTTGAACACTTCGTTGCCATACGGAGGCGAAATGCGAATGGGATAGGGTATTACCTTCTTCTGCCCCGGGTTCAACATCAACTCCGTTACCGGAGGCTGCACGCCATCGGCTTGTACCCGCGGCAGCAGGGCGTTGATCTTACCACTGGGTTCAATGTCCACAATATTGTAGTAGGCCACCTTATCGCCCCGGTTGGTAAGCTCAAGGAAAATATAGGTACCACCCGGTACGTTGACAAAATTACCTTTGTCCACAAGCGTCTTATAACTTAGTGTATCAGTGATCTTGTTGGTGCTTGAGGGGATAACGCGGGTGATCCGCACATCGTAGTCGGATGATTCGAGATTGAGCGCTTTAAACATTTTGCCCTGGGCAAAATTCTGAATGCGATCCGTAATAGCCTTTACGGCCTCGGCCGTGGAGTTCGCAGTGATGGGGGTATCGCCATTAATAAAGTTGCCGTAGGCGGTACTGCGCAGATTGACCGATACTACTCCCCGCGAACTTTCTTCCTTTACCGTAATGTCGCTGACGCCTTTGCTCACCTCGGCCATGCCCATGGCGCCTATGGCCTGCGCCAAAGCCGCCTTCAATTCGGTGTTGGCCAGGGAATCCAGGTACACCTTCACCTTCACATCCGGTACGAGCTGCCCGGTTGCAAATACCCATACATCAACCTTATTCTTAATATTGGTCGGCTTGTCAAGTTTGACGGTGGCCTCGAAGTTGGTCACGCTCGTTACTTTTCCCGTAGCCAGCGGAGTTTTTCCCGGAGCGGGCGTGCCGGCATTCTCCAATGCCACCGTGAGCCCCTCCGATATGTTCATCAGCCGGCCTGCGTTAATCTTAATGGTTTGATTATCGACCAACTGTGTCGCAGTGAAATATTTTTTCTGTGCGACAAAGTTTCCACCGAAAATGGTAAAATCGATGTCACCCTCGATCTGCGGGGTTTGCTTCGGAGCTTTCACCGCCATTTCCGAGAGCACCTGCGCAAACAGGGCGCGGTACGTGGTGGTGCCCGGCTTCATGTTCGATAGTGCTTTCGACACGCAATACGACAGCGAGCCCACTCCATTTCCAGAATCATCTTCGGTTTCATAGTTAACCTCCTGCGATTGGGCTCCCGAGATCAGGATCATCTTACCCATTTCACCGGACGTGCCGCGTGATTTCACGGCACCTTCACCGGCAATGCCAAAACCCCCGTCTTCGGCCTTCCCCGTTGGCGCAGCTGCTCCCCCAGGAATATCCAACGGAGGCACTCCGCCCCGCGTTTTGGCCGAACCACGCGTACCTGTTCCCGAGTGGCACGCATCCATGATCACCAGGACGTGTCCTTCCTTACCGATCTTCGACCGGACACCATTGATGGCTGTGCCAACTTCCTCATCCCTCAAATGAAGGCTGCCGTCATAGTCGGCTCCACGGGATCTTTTGTAGTATGAATTCGTAGAGGGCGCCCCGAACGCCACAATGGCTTCATCATATCCATCCACTTCTTCACCGTTGTTGTCGGGAATTTGCTGGCCATGACTGGAGAAGTGGATTACTACGATATCGCCCATTCTTACGCGTTGCTCCAGGGCAGCGAGCGCAGCCAGTATGCCAGCCCGATCGGCCTTGGCATCCTGAAGCACGGTGATATTGCCATCCGGAAAGCCTTGCTTCTGCAACGCGGATTTAATCAGGGGAATGTCATTTTGAGAACTGATTTCCTGCCAGCCGGTAGATCGTTGATCGTAGGCACCAATTGCGATGATCAGCGCATGCTTCTGAAGCGGTGGCGGGGATGGCCGGAAAGCCGTGAGCGACAGCCACGCCAGCCCCACGAGGCTGATGAAGAGAATACGAAAAGATTTCATACAAATATTGGTTGGAATCATTCAATAAAATAGCGTTGACATCAGCACATTTTCATCCCCGTCAAAGAAAAACCGGAAGTTGACTACATTCTGGTATTCATCGTCTGTGCGAACGACCGCCAAAACAAGTGCCCCGCTAAATGAAGATAGACGAATGGCCGAACCCAATTCACCCATGGTCATCACCTTGTGAAAATGCGAATTGTCACCCGGGCGCAAAATAGACAACGTAAACTGATTTTATTCATCGCCTTGTTGCTGATTAGTTTAAAAATAGCATTTCGAAGGTTAATGAATATACTCCAAAAAAGTCAACTACACGCTTTGTTAGTAAGACGGCCGCATGATACATTTTTATCTGCTGTGCCATACTAAAAACTTCGCTAACCCAATAAATCGAAATAAACCTAAAACCGTGATAAAAAATATCCTGGCCGTTCAATGCGTTGGGCATCACCGAAATCCCCATTCTCTACAGTAATCACCTCCAGGCCAGCGTGATGCACGAAAGGGCTCACTCAAGGCTCGGAAACCGCCAATTCCAATCCAGATTTTCCGCACGCGAGGTGGGGCGCTGGCGATTTTGAGTTAGTCCAATCACCATTTCATAAACGCGGTTGCGCAGCGTGGATACCTGGAAGGTCGGCTTGCCACGGGTTTCGTCATACAACTCATCGAGCGTGTGTAAAAAACTGTACGTGAACACACCCCCGCGCCACTCCGGACTTTCAAATGCAAACTCATCCCCGGACGAAGCCGAAATCACAAACGTTCCATTTGACTGTTTGACATCCGAAAACTAACCCTGCATCTGCCGGTAAGAGGACGTGTGTCGGGCCTCCACTTCAGCCTCTGCACCTCTCGATTGATAGACTTGAACGGATGGCGCGAGGGATTCGCCTGCGCGAACGGTTGGTGCATCCCGATCGACCTCTCCACCATGGCACGCATCAATCAGCATCAGCTTTCGCCTGGCCGGCAGATTATCGGTGAGCGATTCCATTTGGGCGTAGGAGAATCCGGCTTTTTCGGGTTGACCAAAATCGATGTCGTGGGTGGCAAAATAAAAATCCATCTTCTTGTTCAGCACGCCATGGCCAGAAAACGCCACGATAACATAATCATCTTCAGTTGTTTGGGCCAGCCGTTTCTTCAACGCCACCAGATTGTCAGCGGTGACTTGTTCGTTAAGCAGCGTGTCGACCATCACCCGATCTTTGAATCGCCAGCTGAAATACTCCGCCATTCGCCTCACATCAACTTCAGCATACCGCAAATTCATGGTCGTGTCCTGATATTTCGAAACCCCCACACCGACAAAATATATTCTTGGCGTGTACGCCCGCTGCAGTTCCACCTCATGTGACTCCGGAAAACTTTCCAGGCCCGTCTCATCTTCGGCCACGACCCGTATCGTATTGGTACCGGTCGACAGCTTGAGCCTGACCTGCGTCCGAAATTCAATCACAGCACCGGTGGCAAGTACCTGTTGGCCGTTAACCGGGGTGCCATTGACGTAAATAAAAATGGTCTTCAATCGGCTGCCGTTCGAGCGTGCCACCACGTTCAGGTCAAATTCGACATTGCGGGTCACCTGCGGAAAATTGGACTTCCCTTCAATGGTTACGGATGGCAAACGGGTGCTCCAGTCCTCGTTTTTTGAAAAGGCCGGGTATCGGGCTAATCTCTTTTGGTAGGCCTCATGAAATCCCGCAATCAGTTCCGGTGTTGAGAACCCGGTTCGACTAAGGATAATGTCGGGCCGGTTGAGTCGGACTTCAAAACTGGACAGCGCGAATGCCTCCAGCCCGCGGACAAAATGATACCTGCGCACCTGGTCACGACCAACCCAGTAATACCCTTCGGGCGTAAACCACGAAACATGGGCCTCGGATTCCTGCCGCTGAAACTGGGCCGTGAGATTCAACTGGCGGGTGGCGAGGTCAACCACCGCGAGGCGCATGTTGGCCAGTAACACATACAACTTGTCTTTGGATAAAATGAGTTTTTTCACTTCGCCAAAGCCACACGGTATTCGGGCGATAGGCGATGATTTTTCAAGGTTCCACACAAAAACATTTCCCTGATCGCTGCCCCCGATGACAAGCTTTTGGTCTGTCGCGTAGGCGGAACACGTCATAAATTCCTTTGAGATCAAAAATCGGGTTCGTTGAATGGAGTCGCCCGATACTCGCCCAACAACAACACCCCCCACAACAGGCTGGAGCACCTCCCCACCCGGATGCAAACTGGACAAGACACCGGATGCCAGCGTTTGCTTCTTGCCCACCGTCAAATCATAATGCTGGTAGGTTAACCGCACGTCCAGCGTGCCTGTATTCTGAAGGGCGCCCCAGGCGATCGTCCGGTCATCGGGCGAGAACAAAACGCTTTTCACTTCTTCGCGGGCGAGCGTAGTAACTTTCATCGTCTCGATATCCAACAAGTTAAACTGGTGGCTCACGCCCTTATCCATATACTTATCCATATACTTCTCCAGCCGGTAGGCCACATACCTTCCGGTGTTGGACACCCACAAACCACGTTGAACCTGTTCCGAGTCACCCAGCCGGATCATGGCCGACTGCGCCAGAGGGCGGTTGGGCTGATGTACCGAGGCCACCACCCAATAATAAAAGGGATACTTCAGCCGGGCACCGTAGGTGCCGTCCAACTGGCGGTAGGTGCTATCAACCGGATAAACGATACGCCCTTGATACTTCCCTTTGAGCAGCCCGGCAAAAACATAGCTGGGAAACATCACCCGTGTCTGCAGGTCAGTGAGGTTCACCAGCACCGAACCGTTCAGCAACATATACTCGTGGTTATCAAATTGCAGATCCCACTCCTGCGTTAATGTTTTGTACGACTCCGGATTGAACTCCGCTTTATCCCATTCTATTGTGGTGCCCGGGGCGGGCAAGTAGGAAAACAAATTTTCGCGAAAACGATAATGAATGGCAGCGCCCACGAACACAAAGCTCTCCATATCGGGCAGCCTGGTTCGATGTATGATGTTTCGAACCGGTACATCAATCAACACCAATCTGACGCTGTCATTCTCCGACTTCACCCTATAGAATACGGCTGCTTGCTGTCCCCACGGGCGAACATCCACGAACGATAGTTGATCCATGCCCGATACCAACTCCAGTTTCTTACCTTCGGCCGACAACACCAGTGCATTGCCGTCATCGAAAATGGCGACCTCTGACGTCAGGTACCGATAATACTTTGCACGCTCGTTCCTCACAATCCGGGTAAGCGTTTTCGTTCGGGTATTCAATTGCCAGGCTGACATTGGCTGAAAATCATTTTCCTCCCGAAGCCGTCTGTCCAACCGAAATTCAACTACATCGGGCTGCAAGGTGGGGCGCACCTGGTCAATCTGGTAAACGTATTGGCCCGGCTCCTCTGGTTTTACGGATACCAGTCGCTCAGGCATCAAGTTCTTTCCGGCTATGCCCCAAAACGAAGTTCCCTGGTCATTGCAAATCCAGCTGGCGGCCTGGTCAGGCAAAACAAAACAATCACAGCGGTAATTCGGATCGAAAAAATCACGTTCTTCGGATTGCACCACCTGCGTGGTCAAGGTACCTTGATTCAGATCGAACACATGCACCTTGAACTCGCTGTAGCTGAGTTGAACATACTTCTCGAAAACAAGAATTGATTGGCCGGTGTAATCCGGATAGGCTTTGATCTCATCATTGAACCGATGCGTCATCAGTTTCTTTCGCGATGGTGCTGACCAGATTTCCAGTACATTCTCATGCATGCCCACCAACACCTGGCCATTGCCTGACGCCCGGAAGTCTCGAGTCAGAATGGTATTCTCCTGTATCCGGGGAGTTGCCGGGTTAAAAACGGTATCGATCGTCTTGACCGGATCGTTTTTGGTGTAGATGCTTAAATCCTCCAGGTCAATTTTTTTTAGTATCCCCTTTCCTGTGTACAATCGTTTGTTGGACATTTGATCGCCATACACCAACACGTACCGGTCGTCCAGTGGCAAAATTCCTTTGTGGTACACTTCTGTCAGGGCCGGCCAGAGTGTCCATTGAATCTCACTCGTGACAAGATTTCTGCGGATAATCTTCATGCCGCGATCGAGGAATTCCACAATGTTGTTGTTTTGAACAAGGGGATGCACATCAACCGTGTCCCGGTCCGAGAGCTTGGCCTCCGTTAGGGTGTTTGCATCCCAAATGGATATCGGCTGATCGCTCCAATCCGATTCAGGTTGCCAGATCAGATACCTTCCATTCGCACTGAACTTCCATAAGCCAGGTTTATTTTCCAAACCCAAACGTTGAGCGACCAAGCCAAAATCATTGAAACGTCTTACTTCTATCGAATAGACAGCCGTGCCACCACGAGCCGCGGAATCAAAATAGGCCAACGCCACCAAACTTCCGTCAGCACTCAGGGCAATTTGCCGGGCGACTTTGGGTAAAGCATGGCGGTGATTATCCGGAAAAAGTCCTATGATGCCTCTAACTGCCCCGAGGTTTTCTTTGCCTTCAAAAGGGTACCGAAAGAAATCATTGGCGGCTACCACATAACGATTATTTTTTGTCGCATATGCCACCATCATGTGGCCGGGCAACACCGCAACCCTTTTCTTTTGCGCGTGGTTGTAAAAGCACACGCTGTCCGCAGGGTACACGTTAATATCCATGGGCGCAAAGTCCCCATTCCAGCGGCTGTACTGCACGCGGAACACGTTTGAATTTCCCTCAGAAAACGAAAGTTGTGTAACGCGACCCTGTGAGGCGAGGGAATACGGCCATTCATCGACCACCGCCAGGTCGCTGGTGCGCGCCAGGTACACATGGGTGGCATCCGCATACACCACCCATTGCTTATCGTGACTAAGGCTGGCGATGTGTACCGAAGATGGAGTTACGATCGATTGCGCCAACGTGGCCTCGCTGATCAGCGACACAGCCAAAAAAAATGTAAGGAACAACAAACGCATACGAGGGCAAATAACGGCACAATAAACCATTTTCAGAGGTTGCCGGCAACAATGAGCAATGGGCACCCGGCTTGCTTACGGGTGCATGACGTGTGGCCAATGCCAGGAATCCCGAAGTATTTTTTTGGCGTCCTCCCAGCGGGTGTTTGCGCTTGCACTACACCCGCCAGGCACAAAATCACCAGTACGAGAGTTGTTGCAAACCCAAGCCATTTTGATCTACCGTATCGTTGCCGGTCGTTCACTACTCCGTGTTGTATCTCTTGATGGCGTTGGCAAACTTACCGCGGTCAATCATCTTTTGCAGCTTGGGGTCTTGGGTGCCCACCATGGCGAGTA
>DAIPHR010000084.1:11248-12919 GCA_036771215.1 Cyclobacteriaceae bacterium | reverse complement strand
TTCGACCCAGGCCGCTTTGGTCATACCAGATCGAAACAAAACCATCTCCACCGCCAACAAAGGCCAGAAGGCTGGTGAGGTCTAAATTACCCGATCCATCAAAACCGATGTTTTGAGTTGTGTTATCGCTGCTTCTTCGTACCTGAATGGCAGGGCCTCCATAAGTCGTACTCAATTGCCGTAGGGAATAAGCGGCCGCGGCAGGGCTCGCGGCCGTCAGCCCAGCTCTGTCCAAGGTGTTCTGTGCTTGCGCTCCTGATGCCCAAAAGCAACACACCGCAATAAACAAAACCAGGAGCTTTGAACAAGTAGAAGTTTTCATTCGGATGGATTACCTATTAAATCCAATATTAATCAATATTCTCACAAGCTTTTTTTGAGCGGCACCTTTACTGACGCATCCGACATTGCAAAAATTGGGAAATTCTTACATGCCTGTTTTGCCGCGTGTAGCGTTGTAAAAAAGTCAGAAATCGTTGTGCGGATCAATGCAGGGATAAGTCGTGCCGGGGTGCGGAGAGAACTGAGTTACTCTTCTCACAGCCTTCATACGCGATTTAGTGAACTGAAAAGGAAAAAAAGTACATGAACTTTGCTGACACTTAACCGACTCATTGGATCAACAAAGTCCGCCCGGGAAGCGAGCGGGAACTAACAGATTCTCGGCAGTTGATCTCCGGTGAGGTAATTGACAACCCGCTTTCCCCCGATGCTGCTGGCCAAAATCACTTGCCCGGGGTGTGCACCCACGATCTCGCCAATGGCGCACGCGTTTTTTCCAAGTCCGTCCGCACGCATCTGAGTCACCACGTCATCCGTAACGGAGCCGTCCACGACTGCAATAAAAATCCCTTCGTTCGCCACATACAACGGGTCAAGCCCCAGCATTTCGCATGCGCCTGCGACTTGCTCGTCAATAGGCAGAAACTTCTGGTGCAGCGCTACACCCACGTTGGCCAGGTCGGCAATCTCATTCAGTACGGTGGCTACCCCACCGCGTGTGGGGTCGCGCAGGAAGTGAATATGCTCACCAAACTGATCAAATAATTTTTTGACCAGGTGATTAAGCGGAGCGGTGTCGCTGGTAATGGTTGTCTCGAACTCTAAGCCCTGGCGTTTGCTCATGATGGCCATGCCGTGTGCGGCCAGGTTACCACTGATGACAACACGATCGCCAGCCTTTACCCGTTGGTGCCGGATGTCGGCCCGGGGGTGTAGTTCACCGATGCCGGATGTGTTGATGAACATATGGTCACCTTTTCCCTTTTCCACCACCTTGGTGTCTCCGGTAACAATTTGAACTCCGGCTGCGTCAGCTGCCTGACGGATCGTAACCAGCACTTCCCAAAACTCTTCCATGCGCAAGCCTTCCTCCAGAATGAAACTCAGCGACAGGTACTTCGGAATGGCGCCACACATGGCCAGGTCGTTGACCGAACCATTTACCGCCAGGTCACCGATGTTGCCGCCCGGAAAGAAAATGGGAGAGACCACGTAGCTGTCGGTTGAAAAAGCTACCCGGCCATTCAGGTTAAGCACCGCTCCATCATGTTGTTGATTGAGGTGTTCATTTTTAAGTACATCGAATACACCCGCCTCCAGCAAGCGATGGGTCAACAAGCCTCCGCTGCCGTGACCCAGTGTGATGACGTCAAAGTCAAGTTTAGGCAT
>DAIPHR010000084.1:0-11148 GCA_036771215.1 Cyclobacteriaceae bacterium | reverse complement strand
TATTGATAGTAGGCTGCGCACGCACCCTCGCTGCTGACCATCGGGGCACCCAGCGGATGCTCAGGTTTGCAACGCGTGCCAAACATGGGGCATTGGTGTGGCTTTTTCATCCCTTTCATGATTTCACCCGAGATGCAATCGGGATTCTCCTTGACAGCCGTTTCGGCTAACTTGAATTTGGCCCGTGCATTATAACCCGAGTAGTCACCCTTTACTTCCAGGCCACTTAGTGGAATGGTGCCGATTCCCCTCCAGGCGCGATCGCTTACATCAAACACCTGGTTGATTACATCTTGGGCCAGCCGGTTGCCTTCACGGGTCACCACGCGGGCGTATTGGTTCTCGAGGTGTGCCTCACCGCGCTCCAGCTGCTGCACCGCCATTAGTATGCCTTGCAGCAAGTCCACGGGTTCAAACCCGGTTACTACGATGGGCGTCTGATATTTGGCTACGATCGGGTCATATTCATTCATCCCCATAATGGTGCACACGTGCCCTGCGGCCAGAAAGGCGTCAATGCGGGTTTCCGGATCCGAGAGAATGGCCTCCATGGCGGGCGGGACAAGCACATGTGACGCCAGAATGCTATAGTTGCGAATCCCCATTTTGTCGGCCTGCACGACCGAGAGCGCATTGGCCGGTGCAGTGGTCTCAAAACCCACAGCAAAGAACACCACTTCACGCTCCGGATGTTCAGCGGCCAGTCGGACCGCCTCGAGCGGTGAATAAACGATGCGCACATCTGCACCGCGGGCTTTTGCTTCTAATAAGCTCATGGCCGAACCGGGCACGCGTAGCATGTCACCAAATGAACAGAGGATGACCTCTTGGCGCAGCGCCAGCAGAATGGCTTCATCGATAATGCCGAGCGGAGTGACACATACCGGGCAGCCCGGACCATGTACCATGGTGATGGCGTTGGGCAACATGTCCAGTATTCCGTTCTTCACCAGGCTGTGGGTTTGACCGCCACAAATTTCCATGATCGTCCAGGGTCGGGTGGTGATGCGGTGGATTTCCTGCAAATATTGCCGGACCAGTTCCTGATCGCGATACTCGGAAATAAACTTCATGGCTGTTGGGGTTTAGGTTGATCCGGTCCCAGGTCTTCCAATTCGCCAATCTGTTTAATGTATTCGAATGTCTTGTGTGCCTCAGCTTCGTCAACAACGCTGATCGCCACACCCACGTGCACCAACACGTAGTCGCCTATGTTGGCCTGGGGCACCATGGCCAGATTGACGTCTTTCAGAATTCCGCCAAACGAAACTTTTCCTACCCGGAATGTTTCATCTAACTGGGCGGTGATGGAAGTTAACTTACCGGGGATGGCGAGGCACATGTGAGTTGACTTTTACGTTCGGAAGATTTAATTGATGTTTGAATATGCCGGTAGGCGAGTTGACCGAAGCCGATACAATCGTCATTGGGTGACAACTGCCTATGGAAGGCGAGGCGGTAGTTGTCCTCCAGGTGACTGATGATGAGATCAACGAGGAGCGCATTTTGGAAAACACCACCGCTGAAACAAATCGTGCGCACCCGTTGCTCTTTCGCAACCTGGCGAATCCAATTCACCAAGGCCAAATGAAACTGGTAGGCCAGCTCGTGGCGTGACTCGCCATTTTGCAGATGACGAATGAGGTATTTCAATATTCCGGTACGCGATACATCCTGGATGGGAGGCAACCGATGACCTCGGCCTTGCCTGGCCGCGGCTTCCAAAAACAGCGCAGCTTCGCCTTCGTACGTGCTGCGGTCGCAAAATCCCAGAAGCGATGCTACTCCATCAAAGAGCCTGCCCAAACTGCTTGTTTTTAGCCCATTTTGGCGGTTTGACACTCTATTATATAATACCCATTCGGATGTCGTGAATTTTGGCCGCAAAAGAGGGGCTGCGTCCGGCAATTCGGTTGTCAGCGCCAAGGCCGCCAGCCGCGGCTCGCGCGAGAATTTGTCGCCCAGCACATGTGGGAAATAGGGCAGGTGATCCACGCGCTCAAACGCTCCGTTTTGATAACTGAAAAATTCACCACCCCATATTTGGCCATCTGTGCCCAATCCGGTGCCATCCCAAACAACACCCAGGACTTTTTCAGGGGTGTGCAGCAACTCGTTCTCGGCCAGTACGGCACTGAAATGCGCCAGGTGATGTTGAACGGCAGTTACCGGCACCGCCCATAAAGAGGCAAGCGACTTACCCAGTTCGCTGGAAAAGTATCGCGGATGTTCATCGATCAGAATTTCCTGAGGCTTTGCCTTGAGCAGCTGTGTCATGTGGCCGAGTGTATGCCGATAGCTCTCCTGCGTTTCGTAGTTCTCCAAATCACCAAGGTACTGACTGGCATACAAGTTGCCCCCGGCAAACAAAGCAAATGAGCTCTTGAGATCTGCCCCCATCGCCAGTTGTGTGTGGTGCAATGGAATGTTGGGGTTAAGCACCGTAGGCGCCAGGCCTCGCGACCGTCTGAGTACTACGCGTTGCTGATGATAGGTGGTGAACTGCACCACGCTGTCGTCTTGCGGTACCACGATTTCCCGGTTGTGAGTTAGAAAGTAATCCGCGACTTCTCCCAGGTTTTGAAGCGCATCCTGATCGCGGAAAAAGATGGGTGACCCGCTGATGTTCGCACTTGTGGCTACCAGTGGTCCATCAAATGTTTCAGCCAGCAGGAGGAGTAACGGAGCGTACGGCATCATAACGCCCAAACGATCCAGGCCGGGCGCAATTAACTGCATGGCAGGCGTCACCGCTTCGCGTCTCAGCCGCAACAGCACGATGGGGCTTTCGGGTGACTCAAGTTCTTCGCGTTCTGCGTCTCTGATCTCAACGCAGGCTGCCGCTTGCTCAACGGAGGGAAACAGGACGGCAAACGGTTTGGTAGGCCTGTTTTTTCGGTGGCGGAGCTCCTGAATGGCGCGCGCATTCCGGGCATCAACCAACAACAGATAACCACCGATTCCTTTCACCGCGATAATGTTTCCTTGCTTCAACAGGCGGGCGGTCTCTGAAACCACAGCCGTTGTATGCGTTTGTAAGGATACGCCTTTGGCATCGCGCAATGTCAGTTGGATCGCGCAATGCGGGCAACTGTTGGTTTGCGAAAAGAATCTACGATCCTCAGGTGACCGATATTCGGTTTCACATGCCGGGCACATGATGAACGATGCCATCGTGGTGAGCGGCCGGTCATAGGGTAGCCCCTTGATGATGGAGTACCTTGGGCCGCATTGCAGGCATGTGGTAAAGGCATAACCGGATCTTCGGTTGTTGGCGTCACGCAGATCATTTTTGCATGGTTCGCAGATCGCAAAATCGGGGGTGAGCAACAGGTTGGGTGTGCCGGAGCCATTGCTTTCGATAATCTCAAAAGCTTTTAAATCACTTTTACCTACAGACTGCCGCGTGACGGATGTAACGACCGCACGGGCGGGCGGAGACTGACGGAGCATTTGTTCGAATTGCCTCAAGGAGGCCTCGTTGCCGCTAACTTCTGTGTGCACACCATCCACACCATTGCTCACCCATCCCCGAAGGTGAAGTTGGTGGGCTAAGTGAAACACATAGGGGCGAAATCCCACACCCTGTACCCGGCCTCGGATATGGAAGTGAAGGGTTTGCATATCTAGTGTACCAGTTCAGGTTCGCGTGTAGCCATCTGGTGTTGCAGCCATTGATACCAGGAGTCCATGCCCTGGCCGGTAGTGGCCGACAGGTCAATAAACTCGAGTTGTGGATTTACTCTTCGCGCATATTCTTTTGCCCGCTCCACATTGAAGTTTACGTACGGGAGCAGATCAATTTTGTTGATGATGCACAGTTGGCTGGAGGCAAACATATCCGGGTACTTCAGCGGTTTGTCGTCTCCCTCGGCAACCGATATGATGGCAATTCGGGAGTGTTCGCCAAGGTCGAACAAGGCCGGGCACACGAGGTTGCCCACATTTTCAATAAAGAGAATGGCATCGTCTTGCGGATTCAGTTCGTGTAGGGCGCGATGAATCATATCGGCATCCAGATGGCAGCCTTTTCCAGTGTTTACCTGAACGGCTTCAACACCGGTTCGCGCGATGCGATTAGCATCATTCATCGTTTGCTGATCGCCTTCGATCACATAGAACTTGTATTGATTTTGTAGATCGATCAACGTTCGCTCCAACAGGCTGGTTTTGCCCGAACCGGGAGAGCTGACCAGGTTAAACGCCAGAATGTGCTGTTGCCGGAAATGGTCGCGGTTGTGACTTGCCTGTTGATTATTCTTGCTGAGGATGTCCTGTTCCAACTCGATCACTCGTGAGGTGTGGGCATCACCCGGATGGTGGTGCTGGACCAGTGGACTCAGCTTGATTTCGTTCAGTGGGGTGAATCCCGAGAGAGACTCACCGGCCCGCGTGATGGTGACACCGGCAGGCTGACTGCATCCGCACGTGCTGCACATAAGGGGTACGTTTATGTTTTTTGTTCTATTGCTTTTCTATGAAACCGTCAGACTTTTAACCCGCAGTTCCTTGCCCTGGATGTATTCGACCAAATAGTCGTGGCATGCGGGGCAGGGTTCAAAGGGTTGTGCAATTTCAAATTCATGTTGGCATTGCAGGCAGCGGGCCAGGGCCGTGATCCGGTTTACCTGCCGGTGTGCGTTTTCCAGCACTGAGTTTTTTACACCTGCCGTCCAGGCAAAATCGAGTGCATCCCATTCCACGCCCGCCATCGAGCCGATATCCAATTCAATGTTTTCCACCCGCTGGGCATGATTCTTCCGCACCTGCTCTTCAGCCAGGTCTACGATGCTCAGGACGATGGATAATTCATGCATAGCTATTCGCTCGTGCGCTGTTTGCGGCTGGTGAGCCACGCGGCCACTACCACCACGGCAGCAATGGTCAACGTGAGGGGCAATGCATGTTCCGGATTGGCTACGTAGTGGCCGGGGCTGAGTGGGTTTTCGCTTCCGTGTCCGGGATGGGCGATGGCCGGCATGGCCGCCAACGCCAGCAAAAGACAGATTACTTTTTTCATGTCGATCGATTTTACAACCCAAAGTACTACGGCATGGTGGGCCAAAAGGATGATATAAGTCATGCAATCGGTTGAAATTGATCAGTTCAAAAATTGAGTTAGTGGGGTAATGTTGTTCGTTCTGTTTTTTACCAACCGTTCGGTTACCATCAAGAATCATTCTAAACAGAAAAAGCATGACTACCGAAACCCTCACCAAACGCCCGACCTACTATGAAGAGTTGCGCGGCAAAGGTTACTCGCGCAGAGACTTCATGAAGTATTGCACCATGATGGCGGCCTTTATGGGGCTGCAGCAAAGTGGCATCGCCCAAATTGCGGATGCCATGAAGAAGACTCCGCGCATTCCGGTTATCTGGCTACACTTCCAGGAGTGCACCTGCTGCAGCGAGTCGTTCATCCGGTCATCTCACCCGATTACCGCTGACATTGTGCTCGATCAAATCTCGCTGGATTACACCGAAACCCTCATGGCGGCTTCCGGTCACCAGGCCGAGGAGGCCATGCAGAAGACAATGAAAGACCATTATGGTGAATACGTACTGTGTGTAGAGGGTTCGGTGCCCATGGCCGGTGATGGTGAGTACTGCTGCATCGGGGGCCGTTCAGCTAAACAAATTCTGGAAGAGACTGCGGCCGGTGCGAAGGCGATCTTGTGTTGGGGTAGCTGTGCCTGCAACGGTTGCGTTCAGGCGGCAAAGCCCAACCCGACCCAGGCAACGCCTATACATAAGATTATCAAGGGTAAGCCTATTGTGAAAGTCCCGGGCTGCCCGCCCATTGGTGAAGTAATGGCCGGCACCCTGATGCATATTATTACGTTCGGTACGCTGCCGGAACTGGACGGCATCGGTCGGCCGAAGGCGTTCTATTCAAAACGTATTCACGACAGTTGCTACCGCAGGCCATTCTACGATGCCGGCATGTTTGTGGAAACGTTTGATGATGAAAATGCGAAGAAGGGTTACTGCTTGTATAAAGTGGGATGCAAGGGACCGAGCACGTACAACGCGTGCGGTATCATGAAGTGGAATGCAGGAGTCAGCTACCCGATTCAATCTGGCCACGGCTGCTTTGGTTGCACGGAAGAGAAATTCTGGGATAACGGCCCGATCTATGCCCGAATGCCGGAGGCTGGCGGATTTGGCATTGAAGCCACGGCTGATAAGATTGGCATGGTGGCCCTGGGTGTTACGGCTGCGGGCATAGCTGCCCATGCCGTGGCTACGAACCTTCGCAAGAAGGAAATTGTGGACAACCTGATCGAAGAAGGGAAAGAATCCGAAAAAGAACTTTAGTCACCAATAATATCTGAATTATGGCTAACCGAATTGTCATCGATCCCATTACCCGCATCGAAGGGCATCTGCGGATTGAAGCTGAAATAAAAGACGGAAAAGTAAGCGAAGCGTACAGTGCAGGCACCATGGTACGCCTTTTGGAAGAAATATTGCGTGGTCGCGATCCGCGCGATGCCTGGGCCTTTGTCGGCCGCGTATGCGGAGTTTGCACATCTGTGCATTCTCTTGCTTCCGTACGGGCCGTTGAAGATGCACTGGGTATCGCAATCCCACCCAATGCAGAGCTTGTTCGTAACATCATGTTTACTGTTCAGAATGTGCACGATCACGTAGTGCACTTCTACCACTTGCATGCGCTTGACTGGGTTGACATTGTCAGTGCGCTAAAGGCGGATCCAAAGAAGACCTCAGAAATCGCGCAAAGTATTTCCAACTGGCCGAAGAGTTCACCGGGCTATTTCAGCGATCTGCAAAAGCGACTGACGAAATTTGTGGAGAGCGGCCAGCTCGGCATTTTTGCGAACGGGTACTGGGGCCACCCCGCATACAAACTTCCGCCCGAAGTCAATCTCATTGGCGTGGCTCATTATCTGGAAGCGCTTGAGTGGCAGAAGGAAATTGTCAAAGTACACACGGTTTTTGGCGGTAAGAATCCACACCCGAATTATCTGGTGGGCGGCATGGCGTGCTCCATTGGAATTGACGATGCCAGCGCCATCAATGCCGAGCGCCTTCAACTGGTGCACCGGCTGCTGAAACAGGCCAAAGATTTTGTGGAACAGGTGTACATACCCGATCTGATTGCGATTGCCTCGTTTTATAAGGACTGGGGAGCCATTGGTGGGGGGTTGGGAAATTATTTGGTCTATGGTGATTTATCGCCCAACGGCTACCGCGACCCGTCAACGTATAAGTTTCCGGCTGGTGCGATCCTGAACAAAAAGGTGGGCGAAGTGATGGATGTTGATTTGCGTAAGGACAATGAGATACAGGAGTTCATTAGCCACAGCTGGTATGAATATGCCGCAGGTGATGATACCGGTTTGCATCCGTGGAAAGGCGAGACAAAAGTGAAGTATACCGGACCAAAGCCCCCGTATGATTTTCTGGACGTCAACGAGAAATACAGTTTCCTCAAAACGCCCCGCTGGAAAGGTAATGCCATGGAGGTAGGTCCGCTGGCTCGCGTGTTGGTGGGGTACGGCCGGGGCCGCGAAGAGTATAAAGAAGTAGTCGATAGTACACTCAGTGCGTTGGATGTACCGGTTGAAGCATTGTTCAGTACGCTCGGGCGCACAGCCGCGCGAGGGCTGGAGGCCAGGTTGGTTGCCCAGTGGGCGCTCGAGTTTTACGACCGGCTCATCGCAAACATCAAAAACGGTGATACCCGCATGGCGAACATGGAAAAATTTGAACCCGCCAGCTGGCCGAGGGAAGCCAGAGGGGTAGGCCACACCGAGGCGCCTCGAGGCGCACTTGCTCACTGGATTGTCATTCGTGATGAGAAGATTGCTAACTATCAGCTCGTGGTGCCCAGCACGTGGAATGCATCACCGCGCGACAAAAACGGAGTTTCGTCAGCGTACGAATCCGCTCTCAAAGACACTCCCATTGCCGATGCTCACCAGCCGGTCGAAATTCTGCGCACCGTGCACTCGTTCGATCCGTGCCTGGCCTGTGCCGTGCACTTGTATGATGAAGAAGGTAAGCATATCAGTCAGGTGAAAGTGCTTTAACGCGTGTGTTATGAATGCGATCTCTCATCCTCATAAAAATCTTCGAAGGGTTTTCGTGTGGGAATTGCCCGTGCGGGTTTATCATTGGGTCAATGCGCTATGCATTCTTGTTTTAATCGGTACAGGGTTTATCATCGGTGATCCACCCGCCATTTTAACGGGCCGCGAGGCGTACCAGAATTACTGGTTTGGCACCACGCGGTTCATCCATTTTCTGGCTGCTTATGTTTTCCTTTTCAATTTTGCTTTCCGCATCTACTGGGGCTTTGTGGGCAACCAGTTCGCCAGTTGGCGAAATTTTATTCCGACTAGCAAAAAGTTTTTCAGTGATATGTGGATGGTGATGAAGACCGACATCTTCATGACCAAACGCGAAGAGGAAAAGTCCATCGGGCATAACCGCCTGGCTGGAGCTATTTATTTTCTGACGTTTATCGCCTTTGGCATCCAATGCCTCACTGGTTTTGGCCTGTATGCCGCCATGAGTGATTGGTGGCTGCCGAACCTGTTTACCTGGGTAGCTCCGTTGTTTGGGGGCGACTTCATGCTCCGGCAAATTCACCACTGGGCCATGTGGTTTTTTATCCTCTTCACTGTGATACACGTGTACCTCGTTTTCTATCACGACTATGTGGAGGGCCGCGGTGAGCTTTCATCCATGGCCGGGGGTTGGAAATTTATCGAGGAGGAAGTTTTTGAAGAAAACAAAAAAGAAAAGAAATAAAGCCTGTGATAAAAAGCGAGCTTCTTATTCTGGGGATTGGCAACTACCTGATGGGTGACGAAGGGCTAGGGGTACACTTTGTTCGCACCTTGGAGCACGAGCGTTGGCCGGAAGGAGTGAAAATTCTGGACGGTGGAACGGCCGGCTTTCAGCTGATGGAGGATCTGGAAAGTCACTCCACGGTGATCATGGTAGATGCCACCCTGGATGATCATCCACCGGGTACTATCCGGTTAGTTGAGCCGCGCTTTGCCCGTGACTTTCCGAAAGCCATGAGCACACATGAAATCGGCTTGAAGGACCTGGTGGAGGCTCTGAGTTTGCTGGATCGCCTCCCCAGGATTTACCTGTTTGTGGTATCGGTTGAAAAAATTCAACCCTTGAGCATTGAACTGAGCACCGCGGTGGAGGGTGCATTACCGCAATTGCGTGGGCGTGTTGATCATTTGCTGGAACAACTGGGTATCATCGTCCCCGCACCGGCCGCTGTTTGAAGGAAATTCGGCTTATTATCTGTAAACTAGCGGCATGATCGTAAGGTTGAAAAGCGCCAGGCTGGGAGCGGTCGTATGCGCACTCGTATTTGCAGGTTGTGGCGGGGGGGTGCAAACGTACTCGTCAAAATCAAAAGGTGTTGACTTAAAGAAGTATAAGACGTATGCCTGGGTGAAGCCGGGGGATGAGCAGCATGAGTCGCGCGCTGACGATAAGCAATACGCTGCCCTTATCTTGCAATTGGCCAATGACGAACTTCAAAAAAAGGGTCTGGTTTTAGATACCGAAAAGCCTGATGCTGTATTTCTGTTTGATACCCGCGTGGAAGATCGGGTGGCGTATTCGCAGTCGCCCACGGTTTCGGTAGGCGTGGGTTTTGGCGGTCCGGGTTTTTACGGTGGATTTTCCGCACCCGTGGCGGGCGGCCAGATTCAATCCTATACCTACCAGGAAGGTCTTTTGTTTATCGAGATGTTTGATACCAACACCAAACAGTTGTTGTGGCGGGGCTGGGCGAAAGGCCAGGTGAGTGATGCCATCAGTGTAGAAAATGACATTCGAAAGGCAGTCAAACATATCTTTATTCGGTATCCTGTAAAACATAACTAATCCGGCAACTATGCGTGCACTTAGTCTTTTGGTAATCGGGATGGCGTGGGCCTTCGTCACGTACGGCCAGGGGAAAAAGTGGAGCCGGATTCAACCCGGTGCCTACTATGAAGCAGGCGAAGGCTTGTATGCACCGCGACTCGGATTTAAGGCTACTGTGCCTTTCGGCTGGCAAGGTTCATTACCCCGCGAAAGCGAGGTGTTTTTGCTTCAGACGGTTACCACGAATGTGTTTGGTGAAATTTTCGTGTTTGGCCGCGAGGCGATAGCCCTTCAAGACCTGAAGCAGAAGTGGATGGAGGGTACAGACCTTAGCGAAAGCATTCGTATCAAGGCCAAAGATCCGCAGATAAAAGGCGATATGCTGGTGGCCGAGGTAGTGGGCGAGGGCGAGGCAATCAACAAAGCAAACCGGGGATATGCGGTGGCTCGTTGCAATCCGAACGGGCCCTGTGTGGTGGCACTGGCCAGCATGCCCCGGCAGTTCTATGATGACATTGTGCCGATCGCTGAGAAATTTATCCGCGATGGAAAATTCGAGCCTCCGTCAAGTGCATCACCCTATGAAACACTGGACTGGACTCACTTTCTTGCCGGTAAAGTGTTTCTGACCTATGCTTACCTGGCCAAAGGCTCAAAAGAAAGCGAGGTTCATTTTTGCGCGGATGGAACATTTAAAGCCTCGGTGAGAAAAAAAGGATTATTCGAGAGCCATAACCCCGCGTACAAAGGCAGATTGTCCGGAACCTGGCAGACAGAAGGCATTGGTGAAACCACTCTGTTGAAACTCACCTTTTCAGGAAAGCGAGCACCTTCGCCAATGGCTATCACCTTACAAATGAAAGATGATCAGGTTATGGCCAATAACGAGCGGTACTTTGTTGCCCGATCGAATCGTTGTGCTCCTTAAAAATCTTTGCTATAGTAGAAATCGGTATTCTTCAGCAACCCAAAGCTTAGCGATACATAGAAGATATTGACATCGAGATTTTCGTAGCGTTTGATGATGTTTCCCTGGCCATCGTTCTCGGTGTAATTCTTATTATAGAAATTGGTCAAATAGTATTTAAACTTGAGTGTGGCTCCATACGGCATTTGAACACCGGCCATCAAACTATGATTAATCGTGGGCACGCGATTCGAAAACCAGATGTTTCGTTTCTCTTGCTTTTCCTCGTTCACAAAAATCTTCTCTTTATAATTTAACGGAAGCTCCAGTTCATATCCCGCAAAGAAGAAGGCTTTATCCAGGTTGCCGAGTTT
>DAIPHR010000083.1:0-12981 GCA_036771215.1 Cyclobacteriaceae bacterium | reverse complement strand
TAATCGAGCCCGCCCGGCAAACGCTCAATAAACTTGCGCGCGCCCACCAGGTCAGCCGCGTGCCAGATCATCTCATCGGAAACATCAGGGCTGCCTAACGTAATGTTGTGGCGAATAGAGTCCGAAAACAAAAACACGTCTTGCAGCACCACACCGATGTGCTTGCGTAAACTGGCCAACGCATAGTCGCGCACATCAACGCCATCGACCCGAATGCTGCCGCGGTTGATGTCGTAAAACCGGTTTAACAAGTTAATGATAGACGACTTGCCGGCCCCTGTGGCTCCCACCAACGCAACTTTTTCGCCCGGACGTATGTCCAGGTTTACATCGCGCAACACATCATTCCCCTCATTGTAGGCAAACCAGACATGCTCAAATTTCACCTCGCCCCGAATCGAAGGCGGGGCATGGCTACCATTCTTCACAGCATATTCTTCATCGTCAAGAAGGTTGATGATGCGCGAGGTGCTGACTATACCCATCTGCAACGTGTTGTAGCGGTCGGCAATCATGCGAATGGGGCGGAAGAACATCTGGATGTACATGATAAAGGCTGTAAGCGATCCGATCGTAATACCGGTCTCCTCCGCATGTATAACCCCGCGCGCTCCGTACCACATTAGCAAACCGATGCCCACCGCGGCAATGATCTCGGCTACCGGGAAATACACCGAATAATACAATACGGAGCGCAAATGGGCATCCCGATGTTCCTTGTTGATTTCCTGAAAGCGGGCATACTCACGCTTTTCAGAACCAAATAGCTGAACCACGCTCATACCCGTGATGTGTTCCTGCACAAATGCATTTAGGTTCGACACCGCGTTTCGCACATCATTAAACGCCACCTTGATCTTTTCTTTGAAGACGTAGGTGGCCAGCAGCATAAAGGGGACAGTAGAAAGACTAACCAGGGACAGTCGCCAATCGGTATAGAACATAAAGGCAAGAATCACCACAATCTGCAGTAAATCTCCTGCCATAGCCGCCAATCCTTCGCTGAAGACATCGGCCAGCGTTTCTACATCCGAGACGGTGCGCGTCACCAGCCGGCCAATCGGTGTCTTGTCGAAAAATTTCAGCTTAAGATTAATGATGTGCTCATAAAGCTTGATGCGGATATCCCTAATGACATACTGCCCGATGCGCCCGGACAAATACGTGTGCACATACTGGACAATGGCCTGAAAACCCAACAAAACGAAAAGCCATATGATAATTTCAACCATGCCGGCATAATCTCCGGAGGCGACATGATGATCCAATGTGTATTGCACCAAATAGGGACGAACCGGTGTAAGAAAACCAATGAGCAGGGTGAGCGCAACAAGCAGATAGAAACGTCCTTTATAGGGTTTAACAAACTGCATCAGGCGACTGAGCACCGACCAGTCGATGATATTACCGCTACTAACTTTCTCTTTCTCCACCTACTTTAGAAATATCTCGTTAGGGTATTTGACGCTTACGAGGTAAAGGCCCTCGGCCGGAACATTCATGCCGGCAAGTTGGCGATCCCGCCCGTCAATAATTTGCTTGAATTGATTCACCGTTATTTTTCCCGATCCCACGTCCAGCAATGTTCCCACGACAGCTCTCACCATGCCGCGTAAGAATCGGTTTGCGGTTATGGTGAAAACCCGAAGATCAGCTTTTTGATTCCAGCGTGCTGACCTCAGGTCGCAAATAAAGTGATTTACATCCGTTTTTACCTTGCTAAAGCTTTCAAAGTCGTGTTCGCCCAACAGCAACTCAGCGGCCTGATTCATGATTTGAAAATCGAGGGGTTTAAAACAGTAAAAAGCCCGGCCCACCAGCAACGGATTTTTGCGTGTGGTCAGATGGTACTCGTAGGTTCGCTCGCGGGCATCGTACCGTGCGTGGGCATCGGGTTTTACCTGCCGTACTCCGCCAATGGCGATATCAGCCGGCAGAAAGGAGTTAAGTTGCTGAATCAATTTTTCGGGCTGAAATTCCTTTTCCAGGTCAACATGAAAAAATTGCTGGGCGCAATGCACGCCTGTGTCGGTACGACCACTGCCGGTAATGGCTACCTTTTCGCGGAATATCTTGCTCAACCCCTCCTCTACCAGTTGTTGCACGCCCACCGCATTGCGCTGGTTTTGCCAACCGTGGTACCGCGTGCCGTTGTAACTGATTTCGAAGAAGAAGCGCATTTGAGAACTTCAGGAGTAAGAAGTAAGGAATAAGAAGTCAGGAGGAAGAAGCTTAGCTGCCATTCTCTATTGAGCGAATATATGAGTTTACTAATTTACTGATCTCTTGAGCCAAACTGGTTAATTGCTCGTTCTCGCCATATCCTAAGTCTTTCGCCAGCACCAAATAATACCGGCACTCCTCCAATGATCCCTGGGCAATATTCAAAAACCTAATTTTATCCGCTTTGCCGCGCTTAACGAAACCCTCACTTATGTTTGCAGGTATAGAAATTGCCGCTCTTCTAAATTGAGACGTAAGCCCAAACATCTCCTCGCGAGGAAAGCCTCCGGAAAACTCGTACACACCAAGTGTGAATTGATGAGCTTTCTGCCATACGATAAGATCCTTGAAACTCCTCGAAGGGGCCATTCTTACCACTTTAAGTCTTATTCCTAACTTCTTACTCCTTACTTCTTACTCCTTTTTCCTCATATTCTCATAAACCACTGCCGCTCCCTGCCCCACCCCAATACACATCGTAGCCACGCCATAGCGCACTTTTTGTTTCTGCATTTCGTGCAATAGTGTGGCTGAAATTCTCACCCCGCTGCAACCGAGCGGATGGCCGAGCGAAATGGCCCCTCCGTTGACATTTACCTTTTCAGGATCTAACTCCAGATCACGAATACAGGCCAGGGCCTGCGAAGCAAACGCCTCATTCAATTCCACGAGCCCAATATCCGCTACGCGAAGGTTCGCGCGGGCAAGCGCCTTCTTCACGGCCGGCACCGGCCCCACACCCATATAGGCCGGATCAACACCAGCCACCGCCATGCTCACCACGCGTGCCATGGGCTGTTTCTTCAATTTACCCGCCATGCTCTCGCTCACCAACAACGCGGCAGCCGCACCATCATTAAGGCCTGAGGAATTGCCAGCCGTTACGCTGCCCCCTTCGCGGAATGCCGGCTTGAGCGCGGCCAGTTTTTCCAAAGATGTTTCACGGGGGTATTCATCTTTCTCAAAAGCCACCACGTCTTTGCCTTTTTTCACCGGTACAGAAATGAGTTCACCAGCAAACCGATTGGCGGCATGAGCTCGGGCATACCGCTGCTGCGATTGCAGGGCAAAAGCATCCTGGCTTTCACGCGTGATTTTCCATTTGTCGGCCACATTCTCGGCTGTTTCACCCATGGAAAAAGGATGATACAATTTCGCCAGCGCTGGATTGGTAAAGCGCCACCCCAGTGTGGTGTCATACATTTCCGTTTTCCGCGCAAAGGGTTCTTCCGCCTTCGCCATCACAAACGGTGCCCGGCTCATGCTCTCTACACCACCGGCCAGGTACACATCACCGACACCGGTCATAATACCGCGCGAAGCATCCATTATCGCCTGTAGCCCTGACGCACACAACCGGTTGACGGTGACACCCCCGATGGACGTGGGCAACCCCGCCAGGAGCAAGGCCATGCGCGCCACATTGCGATTGTCTTCACCGCTTTGATTGGCCGCCCCGGCCACCACGTCTTCAATCCACTCCGGAGCGATTTCCGGGTTGCGTTTGATCAGTTCGCGCAGCGCGTGCGCCAGCAGGTCGTCTGGCCGAACGGAGGCCAGCGAACCCCCATAACGGCCGATGGGCGTTCGCAAAATGTCGAGAACCAAGGCAGAACTCATGGGCACAAACGGTGTTGTTTCGTTAGTTTTGCAGCAAAAGTAACCCATTATGTGGCAACGTGTACAGACCGTTTTTCTGGTGCTTTGTGTGGCCTGCCTGCTGGTCAGTTTTTTCCTCCCCATCTGGGTGAGTGAAGACCCGACCGGGGTTTCGCGGCAACTTTACCCCTTACACTATACCGTGATTCAGGACGGCACACGCACGACTACGTATTTTCCGTACGCCATCACCGCTATGCTAATGGCCGCTGCCGCAACAGTGGCCATCCTGGAGATCAGACGTTTTGATAACCGTATGACACAGATCAAACTCGGCACGCTCAACTCGTTGTTGTTAGCGGGCATCATGATTTGCATGGTGGTATTCTTCAATCAACTGGTGAATCAGTTTGGCGGAAAAAATGGCATCAGCTTGTGGGTGATTTTTGGAGCGGTGGCCTTCAACTGGTTGGCCATTCGTTTCATTCGCAGAGATGAGCGTGTGGTGCGCGACTCCGATCGTATCCGGTAAAAACTATTCCGGATAACTATTGTTCTTAAATCAAAACGAGAAATATCATGGCAAAAACAATGCTCGGCCCTAACCCGGTCAACACCAACGGAGAACTTCCGGCTGTAGGCTCCTCAGCTCCCGACTTCAAGCTCGTCACCAGCGACATGAAGGAAATTTCCCTGAAAGACTTTTCGGGCAAAAATGTCGTGCTGAATATCTTTCCCAGTGTGGACACCAATGTGTGCGCCACCTCCGTTCGCGAGTTCAACAAGCGGGCAGCCGGTTTGGCAAACACGGCCGTAGTCTGCGTTTCCAAAGATCTTCCGTTTGCCCTGAAGCGCTTCTGCGGAGCCGAAGGCATCGATAAGGTGACCACGGCCACCGACTTTCGAGGCGAAGGCTTTTCCCGGAACTATGGCGTTGAATTCATCGATGGCGGCTTCAAAGGGCTGTGTGCCCGCGCCATTGTGGTAGTCGATGGGCAGGGAAAAGTAAAGCACACCGAACTGGTTCCCCAGGTAGGTCAGGAGCCAAATTATGATGCCGCGCTGAAGGCGCTGTAAAAAGCCTTGGCAATCACGGGGCTATCCGGTACATTTCTTTCATGAAAACCCGGATAGCCCTTCTGTTTTTTTGCGCGGGCCTACACGTCAGCTTCGCGCAGACTTCTTATCTGCTTCTTCCCGATCGCGTTTTTGACGGTGAAACGATGCACACGCGCTGGGCGGTGCTTGTGCAAGGGAACAAAATCATGGCAGCCGGTCCGCGCGAGAGCATCAAAGTTCCGAAAGAGGCCGTCACCCTTACGTTTACCAATGCTACCCTCACACCGGGGCTAATCGAAGGGCACTCGCATCTGTTTCTGTATCCCTACAACATTACCGACTGGGACACCCAGGTGCTGAAGGAATCGGACGCCTACCGCACCGCTCGCGCCACCGTGCACGCCAAAAACACACTGATGGCAGGCTTCACCACCGTGCGCGATCTGGGCACCGAAGGGGCCGGCTATGCCGATGTCGCGCTCAAGCGTGCGATCAACGAAGGTATCATTCCCGGACCCCGCATGTGGGTAGCTGGCCGCGCCATCGTATCAACCGGATCGTACGGACCAAAAGGATACGACAACGATCAGACCATCATGCTGGGGGCCGAACCGGCCGATGGCAATAGTTTGATCAAAGTCGTGCGCGATCAAATCGGCAATGGCGCAGATTTCGTAAAAGTGTATGCCGACTACCGGTGGGGAATTTATGGCGAAGATCGCCCCTCGTTTACCCTCGATGAGCTCAAGCTGGTGAACGAAGTGACGCGCAGCAGTGGTCGCGTGTTGGTCTGCCATGCCAAATCCAAAGAAGCCATGATCCGGGCCATAACGGCCGGTGCCGAAACCATTGAACATGGCGACTATCTGGATGAAGAAGTAGCTCAACTGATGAAAGCGAAAGGGGTAACCTTCATGCCGACCCTGGGTGCCGTGGAATCCATTCAGCGTTACCGCGGGTGGGACAAAGGCAAAACGCCAGAGCCCCGCCTGGTAACGCAGAAAAAAAAGAGTTTCAAAATTGCTTACGAAGCCGGAGTAAAAATTGGATTGGGTGGCGATGTAGGGGTGTATCCGCACGGAGAAAATGTGTATGAGTTGGAACTGATGGTGGAGTACGGCATGAAGCCGATTGAGGCTCTGAAAGCCGCTACTTCGGTGAACGCGCGCATGCTGCACCTCGAAAATGAAATTGGTTTTGTTCGCGAAGGATTCCTGGCGGACCTGGTTGTCGTAGAGGGTGACCCCACGCAAAACATCAGCCAACTGCGAAAAGTGAAGTGGGTAATGAAAGACGGTAAAGTATACCGGGATGAAATGAAGTGAAGATACCTCTGTTCAGAATTGTTACCTTAGCCTTATGAACCGAAAGCAAGCGTTGAAAACGATGGCTACCGGTGTGGCCGGAGCCATGGCACTTCCCACACTCGCCCGCAATCTACCCCATGGCCCTACACCTTTGAAAGGAAACATCCGCCACAGTGTTTGCCAATGGTGCTACAGCGACATGCCGCTCGAAAAACTGTGCGAGGAAGCCAAGGGGATGGGCATTACCTCCATCGACTTGCTCAATGCCAGCCAATGGAGTACGGCTGCCAAATATGGTTTGACCTGTGCCATGGCCTATGCCAACGATTGGGGGCTTGGACGTGGATTCAACAACCCGGCCGACCATGCCCAGTTACTGAACGATTACTCGGCCAACCTACCCAAAGCTGCCGATGCCGGCCTGACCAACGTCATTTGCTTCAGTGGAAATGCCAGGGGTTTATCGTCTGCCCAGGGCCTGGAAAACTGCGCGCGGGGTTTAGAACCAGTGCTCAAGGTGGCTGCACGCTACAACATGACGGTCAGCATGGAGTTGCTGAACAGCAAGGTTGATCACAAAGATTATCAGTGCGATCATACAGCATGGGGTGTTCAGTTGTGTGAAAAACTCGGCTCCGAAAACTTCAAGTTGCTGTACGACATCTACCACATGCAGATCATGGAAGGTGATGTCATCGCCACCATTACAAAAAACATTCGCTACATCTCGCACTTCCACACGGGCGGAGTACCCGGCCGTCACGAGATTGACGAGACGCAGGAGCTACATTACCCCGCGATTATGCGGGCCATTGTGGCAACCGGATTCAAAGGCTTTGTGGCCCAGGAGTTCATTCCTTCGCGCGGGGATAACATGAAGTCGCTGCGCGAGTCGGTTCTGATTTGTGACGTCTAAATCCGAACCAGTTTTACGCGCGCATCATCGGCCTGAATTCGCACTTCGGCCGAGCCGTTAGTCGTAGACACTTCGGTGCGTGTTTCGGTTCGGTTAATTACACTGAAAGCGCCCTCGGTTATCACCCGGGCATCGTCATGGCGAATATCAAAACGGCCACCTCCCGAAGTAACGGTAAGCGAAACCAATCCATCTTGCAGATCAATATTGTAGCGGCCGGCATCAGCCAAAGAAGTCTCCACCACGAAGTCTCCGTCATCGATGTTGACATCCATCGAAGCGAAACGCGCGTTGCGAATGCGGATATCGGCATCATCGCCATCCACCGTGAGTGAGCCGCGGCCTTCGTCCATCTGCACGTCTCCGTCATCCAACCGGAACGAGAAGGAATTGCCTTGGCATTTTTCCAGCACCACATCGGCATCATCCAAATCGAGCCGAATAGCTCCGTGTAGTGATGAAATCTGATAATTGCCATCATCACCATCCACGCTAAGCGACATCCCCAAGGGCAGCTCCAGCCGTATGGTGTAGCGCTCTTGATAAGAACCAAAAGCCATGGAAACGGTGCCGTTGGCACGCTCACGGATTTCCAGGTTACCGTCCTCGTTGGAAATGTCAACTGAGAAAGTCTCGTCACTCCATACCCATCCCCGGGTAGTCACCAAACGGTCAATTTTGACATGCGCGGTGCTGCGGCTGGAGCCCACCACCACCACATCGGCATCGGAGCAACGCAGGCGAACCTGGCCTCCGAGGTTCACATTGAACTCTTTGTCCAAATGGAAATCCCGGTCTTTGTCATTTTGAGCCAAAACGAGAGTTGGTATCAACAGAAGGATCAGTACACACTGTTTCATGGGAAGGTTTTTTTGGTTAGACGCAAATCCGGCTGCGCAGGTTGCATGCCGTTTGATGATTTGGCTGGCGACTCTTAACTTTCGAATGGATTAATCCTAAATTATTATGTCAAAAGGCAGAGATCAAAAAAAAGAGGAGAAGAAAAAGCCCCAGAAAACCCTGAAAGAAAAGCGTGCCGAAAAACGGGCAAAACGCGACAATCAGGGTTGATCAACGTTAATCGGGGTACCTCGCACCGATGGCTGCCTGCGGGCGGCCATTGGTTTTTTTCCGCTACAATCGCGCGATCAATTCTACGTAAAGTGCGGTAAGGTCTTTCTCCGAACGCCCGGAAATGGCAATGATTTCGTCAATGTTTACCGGTTTGAGATTATCCGGGTCGCAATCGTCTGTCAATACGGAAATGGCACAACAGGGCAGCCCCATGTGATTAGCCACAATGACCTCCGGCACGGTGCTCATACCTACGGCATCTGCGCCAATGCGCTGAAGGAATCGATACTCGGCCCGGGTTTCCAGATTAGGTCCCATCACGGCCACATATACCCCTTCGTTGAGTTTGATCCCGCGCTCGGCCGCAATACTTTTCAACAGGGTGTTTAACTCCTTTGCATAGGGCTGGCTCATGTCGGGGAAACGCGGACCGAATAACTCATGATTGGGGCCGCGCAGGGGATTGTCTGGCAATAAATTGATATGGTCATCAATGACCATAAGCTCCCCTTTGCTCCAGTTACGATTCATGTTGCCGGCTGCGTTGGAAATCAACAGGCGCCCAACTCCCAGCAACTTCATTACACGCACCGGCAGGGTGATTTGCTGAAGCGAGTACCCTTCATAAAAATGAAATCGGCCCTGCATGGCCAGTACCTTCTTACCTCGCACGTCTCCGTAAATCAACTGCCCCTTGTGGAACTCCACCGTTGAGATGGGAAAATAGGGAATCGAGTTATAATTGATCGTGATCGGATTCTGAATTTCTTTCACAAACAAGTTACCCAGGCCGGTACCGAGGATGACCCCCACCTGCGGCTCGGTGATGCCCCGCTTGCGAACGAACTCAGTAGCCTCATGTATATGTTGTAATGTCATGCCCGAAAGGTAATGGAATTAGTCTACGGCTTACACGAATAAAAAGCTCACGCAGTTGCGCCCTGACAGCTGGAACCTGCCCCGGCCGTGCAGGCAAAGCAGTGCTGACTCACGGCAATCTTGCGCGACTTCAATTCGGCAGAATCAAAATCGCGCACGTGGCCCTTCACGCGGGCATCGATACCAAGGCCGAGCATCTGATTAAAGTCGCAATCGTACAGGTTTCCCAGCCAGTCGATAGAGATGGTGTTGCGGCACATAACACCCGGCACAGCCGCGGGATTAAACGCATTCACCAGTTTTTCCATGTAGTCGTCATAGTTGCCGGATTCCAGCAGAAAATCCAAAAAACGACTGATGGGTATGTTGGTAATGGTGAACAGGTTGTTAAAGTCGATACCAAAATGTGATTTCAATTCGAGTTTGAAATCCCGCTCCAGTTGCTTCTGATCGCCCGGCAGAAAAGCGCCCACGGGGTTGTACACCAGGTCGAGTACGAGCCCACTGCCCGGCCGTCCATAGCCCACGTCATTTAACATGTTGAGTGCCCGGATCGAATCAGCAAAAACGCCCTCACCGCGTTGACGGTCTGTTTTTCCTGCATTGTAAAACGGAAGGGATGAGCACACCCGAACGCCATACTTTTTGAAAAAGACCGGTAAATCGTGATAGCGCGGATTGGCCACAATAATGGTGAGGTTGGAGCGGACGATGATTTCCGACACACCGATTCGATGAGCCTCTTCCACAAACCAGCGGAAGTGAGGATTCATATCCGGTGCACCCCCGGTGATGTCGAGCGTCCGAATTTTGTTCTTCGCCAGGGCATTCAGGCAAAGCTCCATCGTTTCCCGGCTCATGATCTCCTGCCGATCAGGCCCGGCATCGACATGGCAATGCTTGCACACCTGGTTGCACATGTAGCCAACATTTACCTGAACGATTTCCAATTCACCCGGCATGAGTGCAGGATGTCCGGCCTCTGCGATCTTTCTTTCGAATTTCGGCAATCGGCCTTCGCGAAAGATTCCATTTTCGAGAATCTCGCGCTGGCGCTGCTGATCAGCCAGTTGGTGATGGCGGGCGTGAAGGCTTTTAATCATGGATGACGCAAGGGTGATCCTACATCGAAAGCTTCTTCGCTTTGTTCATCATCATGACTCCGTGCACCAGCGATGCCCCTCCGCGGATGGCGGCTGCCACGTGAATGGCCTCCATCATGGCCTTTTCAGTTGCTCCTTTTTCCAGCGAATCCTGCGTGTACGCATCAATACAGTAGGGGCATTGCACGGTATGCGCCACCGCCAAGGCAATCAATGATTTTTCCCGCGCGGTCAAATCACCTTCTTTAAAAACATCGCCATACCAATCAAAGAACTTCTTTGCCAGGTTGCCCTCCCACTCGGCAATGGAGCCGAATTTTTTCAAATCCTCCGGATTATAGTAATGGTGTTCCATGTGCGGAATTATAAGTTGAAAAATGTATCGGACGCAAAATGCCCTAAAAGTTAGGCGACAACAGGTACTTCGAATAGAAGTCGTCAATCACCTTAACGGCATCCTCAGGCTTGTCGACAATGGTGAATAAGTCAAGATCTTCCGGACTGATCATTTTTTCGTTCACGAGCACTTTCTTAATCCACTCCACCATATCGGCCCAGAATTCCTTACCCACCAGCACAATGGGGAAGCGTCCGATCTTTTTCGTCTGAATCAGGGTCAGGGCCTCACTTAATTCATCCAACGTGCCAAACCCACCGGGCATCACAATAAAACCCTGGGAGTATTTGACAAACATCACCTTGCGAACAAAAAAGTAGTCGAACGTGATCAGTTTGTCGGGATCGATGTAGATGTTGCCTTTTTGTTCAAAGGGAAGAAAGATGTTAAGGCCAACAGATTTTCCGCCCGCCCGGTTCGCCCCTTTATTGCCAGCCTCCATAATGCCTGGTCCGCCTCCTGTGATCACACCGTAACCATGTTGCACCAACTGATACGCAATCTCCTCGGCCTGGATGTAGTAGGGGTGATCGGGTTTTGTGCGGGCCGAACCAAATATGGTTACACAGGGGCCAATCTTCGCGAGTTTCTCAAAGCCTTCCACAAACTCGCTCATGACTTTAAAAATCACCCATGAGTCTGCGCTCTTGATTTCGGCCCAATCCTTATCCTTAAACGCCTTGCGGATGCGGTGCTCCTCTTCCAGCGCTTACTTCAAATTCTTTCCCTTGTTATTGTTCATACATGGCGTTTTATCTGGCCAACAAACTTCGAAAGTAGTAAATCTAAAATCATTTGCCGGCAAGCAACGGGTGAAGGGCACTCTCCAGCGTGGCAAACTGATAGGTAAAGCCTGTTTTGACGATCTTTTCATTTGAAACCCGGTTGCCGAAAACAACCATGTTAGCCATCTCACCCAACATGGCTTTAAGTACAAAGGCTGGCAACGCAGGCAACCAAAGCGGCCGTTTCAATTCGCGGGCAATGGCGTGCGTCATTTCCCGATTGGTCACCGGGTTAAGACCCACGGCATTGTAGGCTCCTGTTAGCCGGTGCTCCAAGGCATGAATGAACATGGCGCAGAGATCATCGATATGAATCCAACTCATATACTGCTGGCCGGATGCCAGCGGTGCACCAACACCCCACTTCACCGGGCGCATCAATTGTGGTAGTGCACCTCCGTGCTTGCTTAATACGATTCCAATACGCAACCGCGACACAGGTTGAGCTATTTTTTGCACTTCGTCTTCCCAGGCGCGGGTCACCTCGGCTAAAAAATCGGTTCCGGGCCCGCTCTCCTCGGTGAACCACTCAGCGCCCGGTGCGAAACCATAATACCCAACAGCCGAAGCACACGCCACGGCTTGCACGTTGTTGGGCACGTCAACAAGCGCCTTCGCCAGCAAGCGGGTGGAGAGTACACGACTATCCAGGATTTCCTTTTTTCGCGAGGGCGTCCATCGTTGGTCAGCTACTCCGGCTCCCGCGAGGTGAACGATAAAGTCAGTATGCGTAAAGGCATCCGGGTCGAAGGTGTTGCGCGCAAGGTCCCACGAGTAGGTTTTTACAGGCAACTCCCGTGCGGTACGGCCCAGGTGGCAAATCTGGTAGCCTTTTTGCTGAAGTAGTTCGGTGAGCCGTGAACCGACCAGTCCACTGCCTCCGGTAATAAGCACTCGTTTTGCCATTAAGTCGTAGTTTTGAAGCACTAAACTAACAAGACCATGAGCCTGAAAGTTGGATTGCTCGTTGTAATTTTTTCCCGACTGCACGTGTGTGAGGCGCAGACCGTTACATCTACTGCCCAAACGATGCGGATCAAAGGTGAAGAAGCTCGCGGTTTTGGTGTGACCCTCGAGGGCAAAAAAGATGACATTGCCTCAGCCTGGGGAAAATTTGTAAAGGAATTGGGGAAGAATCGCAGTGGAGGTGACTATACCAGCATCACCGAAGTGGTTTTAAATGGTACTTCGTACACCAAGGGAACACTATACGTGAAAGCCGAGGGGAACGACCAAAAAGCCACGGCCTGGATTGGCCTGAAGGATGCCGAGTGGAACGAAAGCGATGTTAATGCCGTGTTGAAGGAGCTTGAAAAAGTGGCTTATCGATTTGGTGTTAAGTATTACCGCGACAAAATCCAGGTGCAAATTGACGAAGCCCAGCGCGCACTGGATGCCACGGAAAAACAACAGCAGCGACTGGTGGGGCAAAACAAGGATCTTGCCCTACGCCTGAATAACAACGATCAGGAACGCCTGGCGCTGGAGAAATCGCTGGAGAACAACAAACTGGAGAATGCCGCTTTGAAAGTACGCCTCGAAAACAACAAAAAGTCGCAGGACTCCG
Source organism: Cyclobacteriaceae bacterium (assembly GCA_036771215.1). Classification (GTDB taxonomy): domain Bacteria; phylum Bacteroidota; class Bacteroidia; order Cytophagales; family Cyclobacteriaceae; genus ELB16-189. The sequence continues at coordinate 72 of DAIPHR010000083.1, read as the reverse complement.
TGGCGCAGGCGTCTACACGAATCAAGGAAGTGCTCAACTCACACAAAGAGCGGCAGCGGAAGGTTAATTAGT
>DAIPHR010000082.1:0-13116 GCA_036771215.1 Cyclobacteriaceae bacterium | reverse complement strand
ACGGCACCACAGGCCAATCCCATGCCAAAGCGGCTCTACCTCAAAAAAGGCCCCGTGGTTGGGATTTAGCTGTCCGGTTTCATCCGATACCGTCCGCAACCGGACATTCAAAATCGCCTTCGAAATAGTACCTTTGAGGCGTGCTGCAGAACATATTAATCATACTCGTATTCGCATGCGCGCTGGGGTATCTTACCCGGCTGACGTGGCGAAGTTTTCAGCACCGGGGCCAATGCCAGTCCGGATGCGGCAAGTGCGCAGCTACCACCGACCGTTTGGAGAAGGTGTAAATAGTCTGAGTTTAGGCCCACACCCGGGTACCCTCGGTACAATTCCGGCACATTTCGATTTCGCTTCGCGAGCGCAACAAGGAAGCCCGGAAATTCTGATAATCTTCGCCCTGCCAGATCTCCTTAAAACTTCGCTGGGTGACATCGCCCAGAACAAAATGGGCGTCTTTGTCGAAACAACACGGCACCACTTTGCCATCCCAGGTGATCACACAACTGTGCCACATCTTCCAGCAATGGTTGTCAAATTTGTTTTTGATCGCGTAGGTTCCATCCGGCTGCAGCCGGTAGCGGGAGTACTTGTCCTGAACGGGAATGAGCGGAGAGCCGTTTTGATAATCGTAGATCTGTGCCGTTTTCAATTTTACTTCATCCACACCCAGTTGGCGTGCCAGTCGGTGCACCTCCGGAATTTCATGCTCGTTGGGTTTAACCACGAGAAACTGAAAAATGATGTGCGGTGTGGATGAGCCCAGCGCCTTTCTAACGTTGAGCATGGTGCGCGTGCCTTCTACTACTTTCTCGAGGCTACCGCCAATTCGGTAAGCCTGATAGGTCTCCTGTGAGGTGCCGTCAATCGAAATGATCAGGCGGTCGAGACCGGACCGCACCGTGACCTCGGCATTCTTTTCGGTCAGGTAATGGGCATTAGTTGAAGTGGCGGTATAGATGCCCCGCTGCGAAGCATAAGCCACCATCTCCAGAAACCGGGGATGCAGATAGGGTTCGCCCTGAAAATAGAACGTGAGATAACTCAACGTGGGTGCCAGCTCATCAATCACACGTTGAAACAAATCCTCCTGCAACATGCCCGTGGGTCGGGTGAACGAACGCAAACCACTGGGGCATTCGGGACAACGCAGATTACATGATGTGGTGGGCTCGAAAGCGATGGAAATCGGCAGACCGGATAAAAGGGGCGCCTGCCTCCAACGCGAGCGTTGGTAACTGCTCCAAATCTGCCCCGCGTTGATCACGCGCAGTGGGGTTGTCTTTCGCAAAAATCGGAGACTGTCGCGCCAGGCTGTCATAACGTTCAAAATTACCGCTTACCCTTCTATTGTTTATCTTTCGAACGTGAAAAGAATTTTCGTTTGGTTGATCGGGGCACTCCTCATCCTGATCAGTAGCCCGGCCGCCAAGGCACAAACCTATCGGCTATCAGAGGCTGCCGAAATATCCGTGATCACCTGTGGACCTGATGTCAACGAACTCTATTCAGCGTTTGGCCACAGCGCCATCCGGGTGCGCGATCCCCAACTCGGATTCGACTATGCGTTTAACTACGGGGTGTTTGATTTCGATCAACCGAATTTCTACCTAAACTTCGCGCGCGGTCGCAACTTCTATATGCTCGCAGCTTATGATTTTGCTGACTTTGAAAATTCATACAGGCGGGCCGAGCGCTTCATCCATGAGCAGATACTTCAGCTCACGTATGCTCAGAAACAAAAAATATTCGACTTTCTGGTATGGAATGCGCAAAAAGAAAACCGAACCTACCGCTACGATTACTATCGCGACAACTGTGCCAGTCGCATTCGGGACGTACTTCAAAGCCAACTGGGCGCTGACGTGAAATGGGATAGTTCCTCCTTTGAGCCCCAACACTCCTTCCGCCAAAAGACCGATGAATATCTTGGTCCGCTGCCCTGGGGAGATTTAGGCATCGACATTTGTCTGGGCGCGCCCATCGACCGTCAAATGACAGCCTGGCAATACATGTTTTTGCCGGATTACATTGATTATTTCGTACAGCATGCGCAAGTACAATCGGATTCGGCCTGGCTACCGCTTACACGTGAACGAGTCGTGATCTTTGAGCCAGAACCTGTCGATGCCAGGATCGCCTTCGTTCATCCATGGATTGCCTTTGGATCTCTGCTGGCGATTGTGGTGGCGATTTCCCTTTGGGACTGGCGCAGGCAAAACCTAAGCCGCTGGCTGGATGTCTTGCTCTTTGGCGTTGCCGGTCTTATCGGTGTGCTGCTGTTGATGCTCTGGACCCTCACCGACCATCACGATGCTGCCAGCAATTTCAATTTGCTGTGGGCGTTTCCTCTACACCTCGTGGGGGTTTACCTTTTGCTAAAGCGTAGCTCATTTATCACGGGCTATTTTCGCTTTTGTGTCGTTCAGTTGAGTGTAACGTTGGTCTTTTGGCCGTGGTGGCCGCAGGAACTCAACATATTTCTATTGCCCATAGCCGGTGCGCTTCTCGTGCGCTCCGCACTGATTTGGCGACTAACCAAGTAGGCAGAAGAAAACGCCACATTACATGTGAAGAGGCCGGTTAGCGGTTGCCGCGAGGCACGCCTCTTTGACGGCTTCCATATAGGTGGGGTGAGCATGACTCATGCGAGCCACATCCTCGGCCGAAGCGCGGTATTCCATGGCCACCACACCTGCCGCAATCATATCCGCAGCACGTGCACCGATAATGTGAACACCCAATATTTCATCTGTGGTCTTGTCGGCCAATATCTTCACGAGCCCGTCTAAATCCATGGAGGCCCGGGCACGGCCCAGCGCCTTGTAGGGGAAGCTGCCGGTTTTGTAGGCGCGTCCCTGCTCTTTTAGTTGCTCCTCGGTGTAGCCTACGCTGGCTACCTCAGGCCAGGTGTACACCACCCCCGGTATCAACAAATAGTTGATATGCGGTTTTTGACCAGCCAGTTGCTCGGCCACCATGACACCCTCCTCCTCGGCCTTGTGCGCCAGCATGGCCCCGCGCACGACATCACCAATGGCGTAAATGTTATCCACCTTAGTCTTCAAGTGGTCATCCACCGGAATGCGTCCTTTGTCGAGTTCGATGCCCACCTTGTCCAAACCGAGCCCATCGGTATAAGGTCTGCGCCCGATGCTCACCAGGCAGTAGTCGCCCTTCAATTCGATTGCGGCTCCCCCATTTTTGGGTTCGGCTTTCAATACGACCTCCTTACCCTTGTTCTCAACAGACACCACTTTGTGGCCGAGGTAAAAATCCATCCCCAACTTCTTGGTTGCTTTCTGCAGTTCCTTGCCCATGGTACCATCCATGGTGGGAATAATACTGTCGAGGTACTCAACCACCGAAACTTTTGAACCAATGCGGGCATACACGGAGCCCAGCTCCATTCCGATCACACCACCTCCGACCACGATCAGGTGTTTGGGAATCTCCTGGAGTTCGAGAGCCTCGGTACTGGAGATGATTCGTTTCTTGTCAAACGGAGCAAACGGCAGTGGCGTAGGCTTTGATCCGGTGGCAATGATAATCTTCTCGCCTGTCAGCTTAGTGGATTTCCCATCGGCTGCGGTAACCTGGATGGTGTTTTTATCGACAAACGAGCCAATCCCGGTGTGCACGTCAATTTTGTTCTTCTTCATCAGAAAGGCGATGCCATCGACATTCGCCTTAACCACGCCCGCCTTGCGTTTAATCATTTGCGGCAGGTTAGCTTTTGGCTCCGAAATATCAATTCCATGCTCCTTGAACGTGTGCGCAGCATTGTGAAAGTGCTCGGACGAATCGAGCATTGCCTTTGAGGGTATGCAACCCACGTTAAGGCAAGTGCCACCGAGTGTGTTGTACTTTTCCACAATGGCTGTCTTCAGGCCCAGTTGTGCGCAACGGATGGCTGCCACATAACCTCCCGGGCCAGAGCCAACAATAATGACGTTGTAATTCATAAGGTGAAAATATTTATACGCCCAAAATCAGTCTTCCCGGATCTTCGAGCATTTCTTTGACACGCACCAGGAAGCTCACCGACTCGCGGCCATCAATAATGCGGTGATCGTACGATAGCGCCAGGTACATAATCGGGCGAACCACAACCTCCCCATTTTTGACCACCGGGCGCTCCACAATATTATGCATGCCCAAAATGGCAGACTGCGGTGCGTTTATAATAGGCGTAGACAGCATAGATCCAAATACCCCACCATTGGTGATGGTGAACGTACCCCCCGTCATTTCTTCAATGGAAAGTTTACCATCACGTGCACGGGCGGCCAGCCGCACGATTTCGCTCTCAATCTGGTTCATGCTCAATGACTCTGCATTGCGAATCACCGGCACCACCAACCCGCGAGGCGTGGAAACCGCCACAGAGACATCGCAGTAGTCGTGGTACACGATTTCATCTTTATCAATACTTGCGTTTACAGCGGGGAACTCCTTGAGGGCTGCACATACTGCTTTGGTAAAAAAAGACATAAAGCCCAGGCCCACTCCATATTTCTCCTTAAACTGTTCTTTGTATCGCGAGCGCAAGTCCATCACGGGCTTCATATCCACCTCGTTGAAGGTGGTGAGCATGGCCGTCTCATTTTTTACAGACACGAGCCTGCGTGCAATGGTCTTGCGCAGCGAAGTCATTTTCTCTCTACGCTCGTTGCGGCTACCACCTGCAGCAATTACCGGAGGCGCAGGCGGAGCTGCGGCTGCCTTGGTTTCCCTGGCCGGTGCTGCCTGGGCTTTAGCCGCATCTTCCTTGGTAATGCGACCACCAACACCCGAGCCGGCTACGGCCGATGCCGGAATTCCTTTTTCATCGAGAATCTTCGAGGCCGCGGGCGAGGGATGGCCTGCCGCATAGCCAGCGCCACCGGTGGCCGGTGAGGAAGGTGCAGCCGCTGCAGCGGCTGGCGCTGGTGCTGTCGCACTGGCGGGTGCGCCCTCCGTAACTTCAATTTTACAAATGAGTCCTCCAATCGGCAGAGTTGTTTTCTCCTGCGCCACAATGCGCAGGATGCCGTTGGCTTCGGCCGGCAATTCAAACGTGGCTTTGTCTGATTCGACTTCGGCAATTACCTCGTCCAATTTGACAAAGTCTCCATCCTTTTTAAGCCACGTAGAAATGGTCACTTCCGTGATGGACTCGCCCACTGCGGGCACTTTCATTTCTTTAATCTGTCCGGTTGATTTCATAGGTTGAGAAGGTACAGTTTCAGTTTTAGTTACAGCAGCAGGCGGAGCCGGAGCGGCTGTAGCCGCGGCACCATCTTGTATTTCGCAAATGACAGTGCCAATGGGCACTACGTCACCTTTGGGCTTCGTGATGCGCAGCGTGCCGGCCTGCGGGGCCGTCAGTTCAAAGGTTGCCTTGTCCGACTCCAGTTCGGCAATGACTTCATCCATCTTCACCGCTGATCCATCCGGCTTCAGCCAATTGGCAATGGTCACTTCGGTAATGGACTCGCCAACGGCCGGTACTTTTACTTGTTGTGCCATAGCTAATCGGATTAGAGGCCCAACGCCTGATTAATGATTTTCTCTTGCTCGATCTTATGCACTTTACTGTAGCCGGTAGCGGGCGAGGCGCTGGCCTTGCGGGCCACAAACTCCATCTCCTGTTTCGGCATCATGCGTTGGATAAACTGTTGAAAGCCCATGTTCGCAGGCTCCTCCTGAGCAAACACCACTGCGGCATTCTTATATCCCTTCAGGATATCTTTGATTTGCTTCTCCGGGAAGGGATACAATTGCTCAATGCGAACGATGGCCACATCCTTCTTCTTATTCTTCTGGCGGGCCTCATCCAATTCATAGTACAATTTGCCCGAGCAGAGCACCACGCGCTTCACCTCCTTGGCGGAGACGCTCGAGTCTTCAATCACCTCCAGAAACTGCCCCTTGGTAAAGTCTTTGAGGGCTGAAACGGCAGCCGGGTGGCGCAGCAAGGATTTGGGTGAGGTTACAATACACGGCTTACGGAAATCCCACGTGACCTGCCTGCGCAGCATATGGAAGTTATTGGCCGGTGTCGTAGGGTTGCAGATGATCATGTTGTATTCGGCCGCCAACTGAAGGAACCGCTCCGGTCGGCAACTGCTGTGCTCGGGGCCCTGACCTTCATAACCGTGTGGCAGCAGCATCACTAAACCGTTCATGCGCTGCCATTTCGACTCCGCGCTCGAGATAAACTGGTCGATCATTACTTGAGCGCCATTCACAAAGTCACCGAACTGCGCTTCCCATAAAACCAGCGCATGTGGCGAAGACATGGCGTAGCCATATTCAAATCCCAGCACACCAAACTCCGACAGCAGGGAGTTGTAGATGTGAAATTTCGCCTGCCCTTCCTGGATGTTGTCCAGCGCGCAGTAGGGCGCGTTGGTGTTGGCATCAAAGAAATAGGCGTGGCGGTGTGAGAATGTTCCGCGTTTTACATCCTGACCCGACATGCGTACCGACACGCCCTCCGCCAGCAACGTACCATACGCCAGCAGTTCACCTTCGGCCCAGCCGAGCATCTTGGTTTCGTAGAAGGCATCCTTGCGGTCCTTCAGCAATTTCTCGATCTGCTTCAACGGCTTGAATCCTTCCGGAATAGTCGTCAGTGCTTTGGCTACTTTGTCGATCACGCCCTGCTTCACACCTGTTTCCGGTGAAGCATCAAAATCATCGGGTGTCGCCCTGCGCAGTTTGTCCCAATCCTCCTCAAGCTTTTGCGGCTTGTAGGGGAGCGGCTTTTGTTTCACTTCGTTGAGGCGATCTTGCAGCTGGTTGCGGAAACTGCGGTCCATTTCGTCAGCCAGTGCGGCATCCACATCTCCGCGTTCGATCAGTTTCTTTACATAAATCTCGCGCGGGTTCGGATGCTTGGCGATCAGGTTGTAGAGCTTGGGCTGCGTAAACTTGGGCTCGTCACTTTCATTGTGCCCGTGCCTGCGGTAACACAGCAAATCGATAAAGATATCTTTGCCGAATTTCTGGCGGTACTCTACCGCCAGTTTGGCGCAAAACGTCACGGCTTCAGCATCGTCACCATTCACGTGCATGACGGGTGCATCCACAATCTTGGCGATGTCCGTACAGTAAATGGATGTTCGGGCATCGTCATAATCTGTGGTGAAGCCGACCTGATTATTGATCACCAGGTGAATCGTTCCTCCGGTGGTGTAGCCGGGCAGGCCCGACATCTGCACCACTTCGTAGACAATACCCTGGCCGGCAACGGCTGCATCGCCATGAATCAAAATCGCCATAGCTTTGCCTAACTCACCTTTGTACTCATCATCGATTTGGCCGCGGGTGTAGCCCACCACCAGCGGATCCACCGCTTCGAGGTGAGACGGATTGGGCGTCAACTTGACGTAAATCTTGTTGCCCGAAGGGGTTTCAATGTGACTCGCGTATCCCAGGTGATATTTCACGTCACCATCGCCCATAGTCAGGTCAGGGTTCACGTTACCTTCAAACTCGGTAAAGATTTGTTCGTAGGTTTTCCCAAGAATATTGGAAAGCACATTGAGGCGGCCGCGGTGGGCCATACCAATCACCACTTCTTTAACACCCAATTCGGCTGCCTTGGTAATGGTGGAATGCAGCGCGGGGATGGTATTCTCGCCCCCCTCCAATGAAAAACGTTTTTGCCCCAGAAACTTGGTGTGCAAAAAGTTTTCAAACACCACCGCTTCGTTCAGCTTGCCCAGAATGGTTTTCTTTTCCGTTATGCTCGGGTCGTAGGTAAAGTATTCCTGCTCGCATTTGCGGGCGAACCACTGGCGGATTTCATCGTTGCGGATAAAATTAAACTCGAAGCCGATGGGACCGAGATACACCGCCTTCAGTTTCTCCATGATCTTGCGAAGGGTGGCTTTGCCCATGCCAATCTCTACCCCGATCTCAAACTCAGTGTCCAGGTCGGCATCGGTGAGTCCGAAGTACGTGTGGTCGAGCTGCACCTTATGATCCCTGCGGGGGCGCACCGGGTTTGTGTTGGACTTCAGGTGACCAAACGACCGGTACGCGAAAATGAGGTTTCGCACCTGGGCTTCCTTGGGGGTGGCTTCCGTTACGGCCGCATGGCCATTGTCGCCAAAACGCTGGCTGGAAAAATCGTAGCCCTCAAAAAACTTTTGCCACGAGGCATCTACCCCGGCCGGGTTCTGCTTATAGGTTTGATAGAGCTGGTCAATGTAGCCGACATCGGCATTGGAGATATAGGAGTATTTGTCCATACAAAACTTCAGTTTGCGCTAAAGAGCACCGAAGGTAAAAAGCGAAGTTAAAATTATAAAATTGTTTAAACGATTATTCAATATTATTAACTTGGCGGCATGCCCCGATTTTCCATCGGGGCACCGGGCCTTTGCTGCAATCTTTTGCCGCCTGGCCCCAAATCCGCGCAGCAAAAGGATTTCCGCGTCAGTCCCTTGCCGGACGACCCGGCCAGGGATGGGAAGGGTGAAGTGCCGCGCCCACGCGGCACCGGAGCGAAGCGCAGCCCTGGACAGCCCGGCCGAAGCCGGGCAGGGTGGCGGGCGGGCGCTGAGGGGCCGCCAGAAAAACCAATTGCGAACCTATGGTTGTCGCTTATCTGTTTTCTGCTACCTTTGCAGTCCTTTTTTAGGAAATAAACAGGACGAGATCCACCAAAAACCAAGAAAATGGCAGTTAAGATCAGATTGGCCCGCAGAGGCCGCAAAAAACTGGCGCTGTACGATGTGGTAGTCGCAGACGTCAGATCACCCCGCGATGGGCGTTTCATTGAAAAAATCGGCACGTATAATCCGCTTACGGTACCGGCCACCATCGACCTGAACGACCAAAAGGCGTTCGAGTGGTTAATGAAAGGCGCGCAGCCTACGGATACCGTAAAGCGCATGCTTTCGTACCGCGGTGTGATGATGAAGAAACACCTGCAAATCGGTGTGGTGAAAGGCGCTATCTCGCAGGAGATTGCCGACCAGAAGCACAACGAGTGGTTGCAGTCGAAAGAAGCCAAGATTAAGAACCGGGTAGATAACCTGGCGAAGAAGAAGCAAGATGCCGCCAAGGCCCGCAAAGAGGCTGAAAGCAAAGTGCGTGAGGCACGCGCAGAGGCCATTCGCAAGAAGGCAGAAGTGGCTATTGCCGAGGCCGAAGCAGCCCCCGCTGCCGAAGGTGAAGCGCCCGCTGCAGAAGCTCAGGCTTAACTCTTCTGAACAAGTCAATAACAGCCAATGCAGCCCCGCTGCGTTGGCTTTGTTTGATCCGAAGGAGGAATGCGTATTTATTATAATGGTACGTATATTTGGCTATTCAAAAGGAATATAAAAATGAAAGCCAAGTTAAATCTGACTATCGAAACCCGTCTTTTGGCGCGTGTGAAACGTTATGCCGCTCACAAAAAACTGAGCGTTTCTGAGTTGGTTGAAAACTACTTTACTCGGCTTACGCGCGGTCCGGAAAAAAAGAGCATTCTCGATGTTTTGGACGCAACCTCGACACCACCTGTTCGGCTACCAGCCGATTTAAAAGAAGCCTACTTTCAGGAGCAAAAGGGTAAGCATGGGTTCTAATCTATTCTGGGATGCCAACGTACTGTTGGATCTTGTGCTCAAGCGGGAAGGATACAGTCCTTGCCGTCAACTGATGGAACTCACCATTCAAGGTTCGGTCCATTCATTTACATCGCCTTCCATTTTGCATATTGTGGGTTACTGGCTAACCAAAGCATACGGGGCACATGAGGCCCGCGTGTTAATGATGTCACTGCTTCTGGACGTTCGCGTTTTGCAGCAGAATCACGAAATCGCCCTTGCAGCCTTGCATTCGAAGATCACCGACTTTGAAGATGCTTTACAGCACGAAACCGCCTTACATCACAAAGTGGACGTTTTCATCTCGCGCGACCAGAAACTACAAGGCTACTCCACATCGCGATTGCCCGTGGTTAACCCTACTGATTTTTTGCGCTCGATTAAATGAACCTGGTTGACTGTTACCCGATTGGGCATGTACTGCGGGCGCACGGCTTGAAGGGCGAGGTGAGCGTTTTCCTGAACGCGGAGTCGCCCACGCAGTGGAAGAAAATTGACCATGTACTGGTGGACCTGGGTGGCCAATTGGTACCCCATTTTATTCAGCATATTTCCGTGCGCGATACCAAAGCCTTTGTGAAGTGGGAAGACGTAAACACCGTGGAAGCCGCTCGTCAGTTGCAGGGCTGCGGTTTGTATTTGCCCAAAGCACTGCGGCCGGCCAGCGGCCGCGGAGAGTTTTACAACGATGAGGTGCTCGGCTTTGCTGTGGTGGACAAGCAACTCGGTGAATTGGGTATCGTGTGCGAAGTGCAAGAACACGGGCCCAACCGCTTTCTGGTATTTGACCGCGAGGGCAAAGAACATTTATTGCCCGTAAATGCACCCTTCATCCGGAGCATCAACAAAACAGCCCGCAAGATTACGGTTGATTTGCCCGAGGGGTTTTTGGAGATTTAACTTGATACCAAATCTCGCGCAAAGAATGTAAATTTGACTTGTGACCAAAGATCAACACATCGCCTACTGGAAAACCGAGGCCGAACGCAACTGGGAAACCGCCCTGTATTTGAAAAACGGGAAACAGAATGTCATGGCTTTGTTTATGCTGCACCTGACCATAGAAAAGCTCTTTGAAGCGCATTGGGTAAAAGACAACATCGACAATTTCCCACCCCGGACTCATGACCTCCAGTTTCTGCACAACCAAACTGATTTGGATATCCCGGCTGAAGATTACGACTACCTGGCCGTGGTAAATCAGTGGAGTATTGACACCCGTTATCCCGACTACAGGAACAAAATCTACTCGATTGCCACGGATACCTATATCACCGCACAGGTAGTTCGAATTGAAAAGCTCAAGCAATGGTTACACGCAAAACTTTAGTAAACATCGTGGAGAGTTTTGTCTCCGACCTGCGGGCAGCCGGTTATGCGCCTGCGCGCGTGGTGCTTTTTGGTTCGTATGCCAAAGGGCACCCCAACCCAACGAGCGATATTGACCTGGCCATTTGGGACGAGCGCTTTGTTGGCTGCGGCACGGCTGATATCGCACCGATTGCTCACCTGGTCTCCAAATATCCCCACCTGGAGGTGCACACCTTTGCATTGGATGATACTCCGGCCAATAATCCGTTTGTGGGCGAAATACTGCGCCATGGGGTTACGCTTGCATCGGCCTGAATTGCGGCCGACCAGAATTTTTCGAGTATCTTGAATACCAATGGAGCCCGAAAAGCAAATTGAAATCCGAAGTAATGATGTGCAGGAGATTATCAGTCAGGTGCCGCATGGGCTGGTGCGGTGGGGCATAACCGTAATTTTTCTTGTTATGCTGGCGCTGCTGGCCGCCTCCTGGTTCATTAAATACCCGGACATTCTGGTTGCCGAAGTAGTCATTACTTCTAACCCAGCCCCGGTAACGCTGGTAAGCCGTGTGCCTGGGCGAATAACCCTGCTGAAGCGCGATAAAGAAAAATGCGAAGCCGGAGAGTTGATTGGCTACATCCAATCCAACGCGAATGTAGCGGATGTATTGGAACTGGAATCCAGGCTGCCAAAGGACTCGTTGCCCAACCGCACGCTTGAGTTAGGCGACCTCCAGCCGGTGTACTCCGCCCTTACTCAGGCCACCACCAACCTAACGATTTTCCAAACGGCTGATACATATGGAAAACAAATTGAGCAACTGGAAAGGCAATTGGCCAAGTTTCAAAAGCTGGCTAAATCCCTGGCCGGCCAACTGCGCCTGGGGCGGCAGGAACTGGCCCTGGCCCGCCAAAAATTCAATACCGACTCGGTGCTATTCATGCAAAAGGTAACGGCCGCCCTGGATTACAACCAGGCGAAAACCAACTGGCTGCAACAGCAACGGCAGTACCGAAACCTTGAGACAACGGTATTGAACAATGAATTACAAATTCACCAATTGGAAAAGCAAATTGCCGATCTGGAAATGAGTAAAGCCGAGCAGCAACAGAAATTAATGCTCACGAAAGAAAATGCCCGGCAGGAGTTGGAAAGCCGGATTAAACTTTGGAAGGAAAACCATTTGTTGACGGCCCAGGCGAAAGGCCAGTTGGCCTATCTCGGCTTTTATGAACCCAATATGTTTACAGAAGCTAACAAGGCCATGTTTTCGGTATTGCCGGATTCGGGCAGAATCACAGCCCGCGCCTTACTGCCCATTACTGGCTCGGGCAAGGTAAAGACCGGGCAGCGGGTAAACATTAAACTGGAAAGTTTCCCATTTCAGCAATTTGGTATGCTCGAGGGGCAAGTAGCCACCATCTCCGCATTACCTGCCGATAAAAAATACCTCGTATTGCTAAACTTACCCGACCCGTTGATAACCAACCAAAAGGTGAACATTGAGTTTAAGCAAGAACTGGAGGGTACCACTGAGATAGTTACTGAAGATTTGAGGTTGCTACACCGCTTTTTGTTTCATTTAAAAAGTTTACTAGAAAGAAAAAAGCAAAACCCTGCGTCCGATGATCAACAGGTGGGAGGAAGGGAGGGAAATACTGGTTGACGACTTGAAGTGGCAGAACAATACCTAAAATGAGTCGCTATTGCGAAACCCAAGTCATTCGAAATCATTTGCTGTCTAGTTAGTGGGGGCTAAGACACCAGCCTATCTTTTTCATTCTTTGCCTTTGCTAATATTGATTTGTAATACTGATGCAATAGATCATAAATAACCATCTCTTGCATCCGTTGCCTAGACCGCAAAAACCTGTTCAAGAACATGTGGATATAACTTGCGATCAGGTCTGATTTGTGAACACTTAGTTTACCACAAACATACAACTGATTGATATGTGTAACACAGTTCGCTAAGTTTCTTTTGCGCTCATGAAATATCTGCCATACCTGATAAAACTCATGCTCATTATTTAACTCAGCCTGCAAGGCGAGATCAATTTTTTTCCTGCATTCCCTATACTTGGCACCAAGTTGTTTTTTATTTTCCGCATTACCGGCATTAAATTCTTTCTTGAAATTGGCACTGATTATAGACATCAAATCATTTTTTTCTGACAGAGTCAGAGCAAAAGAATTCAAAAGATCATCCACACCTTTT
>DAIPHR010000081.1:0-13394 GCA_036771215.1 Cyclobacteriaceae bacterium | reverse complement strand
TTCGGAGGGCTGCGATTTGGCTCATAGCGGCGATAAAATATCCCAGTCTGGCTTGCTTCTCGTTGGCCGGCTTAGTTTCTTTCCCGTAAAATAACAACCGCGCGCACCGGAATTTGCCTTGAAGGTACGATGCCTATGGATTTTTTTAAATATCGAAACAAGCTGAAGCCCGAAAAGGGAAGCATATTGGTTTCTGAGCCATTCCTGCCCGATCCGAATTTTGAGCGCACGACCATTCTGCTTTGCGAGTATAACCAGGACGGGTCATTTGGATTTGTTTTTATCAAGCGGGCCGAGGCCCAGTTAGGCGAAGTGATTGAAGACTTCAAATCCTTTGATGCTCCGGTGTTTATAGGAGGGCCCGTGCAGCAGGATACGCTGCATTATCTGCATCGTTTGCCCCAGTTGGAGGACTCCACTGAAATTGTCAATGGAATATTTTGGGGTGGAAATTTTGACCAATTAAGCATCTTTATTGATACAGGGCAAATCAGTCCATTGGACATCCGGTTTTTTCTGGGATACAGTGGTTGGGGCGAGGGTCAGTTGGATACGGAGTTGAAGGAGAATTCCTGGATCGTGAGCAACCGGGTAACACCAGAGTTTGTGTTCGAGACTCTTCCGGACGAGATGTGGAAAAAGGCCCTTCAAACACTCGGGGGACGCTATTCCATTTATTCCAATTACCCCGTAGACCCGCGCATGAACTAGACGGGGAAATTTTTACCTTTACAAGCTTAAGAGGAACCGGTATGGAACAGGAGCAGGAATTGCAGGCAGGTCCTCTGGAAATGGTTGTGACCGAGGGCGTAAATGCTCCGGGAGCATCCCATGAGCCGGAGGTTGAAGTTGAGGCAGATGAGTGGAAGTCGATCGATTTTGCCGCCATGGCAAAAAAAGATTTTGTCACGCTGCTCAAAGAATTAACCAAAGAAACGGACGTGCGAAAGATCGATTTCGTGCTGAAGGAATCGCGTCATCATTTTGATGAATTACGTGACCGAAGCAGGGCCGAAGCATTACTCCGGTTTCAGGCTGAGGGTGGTTTGCCCGATGATTTTGACTATCGCCCCGATGACGTAGACATTGCATTCGATGCCACGTACCGCTTGTTGCGTGACAAGCGAAACCAGTTTTTTAAGAATCAAGAACTCCAGCGGGCAGAGAATCTTTACAAAAAGCAACAATTGCTCGAGCAATTGCGCCATTTAGTAGATGGTGAAGATTCAGGTTCCAGTTTCAATGCGTTCAAAAACATACAACAGGAATGGAAGGCAACCGGACCGGTGGGCCCCGCTCATGCGCGTGAATTATGGGCCAGTTACCATGCTTTGGTCGACCGGTTTTACGATCACCGAAACATCTACTTTGAACTCAAAGAGCTTGATCGCAGGAAAAATCTGCTTGCTAAAATCGAAATTTGCGAGCGTGCCGAGCAGCTTGCGAAAGTTGACTCCATTCGTGAGGCCGTAAAAGAACTAAACGAACTCCACGAGGAGTTTCGCCACATCGGACCTGTGCCGGCCGAAGATAAAGCGGCCCTCTGGGTTCGATTCAAAGCGGCCTCCGATAGTGTGTATGCCAGACGGGACGCGCACGTAGAAGAACTGCAGAAACAATTGGGGACTAATTTGCAGGCAAAGGAGCAGGTAGTTACTGAAGTGGCGGCCTTCACTACGTTTCAATCAGACCGCATTAAGGACTGGAACCAGAAGACCCAGGAAATTCTGGCGCTTCAGAAAAAGTGGGAGAGTATTGGAGCGGTGCCGCGAGCCAAGACCAAAGACATCAATCGAAAGTTTTGGGCTGCGTTTAAATCGTTTTTCAACAACAAAAGCGGCTTCTTTAAGAAACTCGACAGCGCGCGCGATGCCAATCTGAAAAGCAAGCAGGCGCTTGTTGATCGTGCGCGTCAGCTGCAGGATAGTCAGGATTGGGAGTCAACCTCCAATGAATTGAAGCAACTGCAGGTGCAATGGAAGGAAATCGGACCTGTGCCTGAAAAGCTACGGGAAAAAATCTTTCAGGATTTTAAGGAAGCGTGTGATAAGTTCTTTGGTCAGCGGAGGGGTTTGAAAGAGCAGGAAGAAGCAGGCTTTGAGGAAAACCTGAAGCGAAAGCAGGAAATTTGCGAGCAGTTAGAAAAGCATACAGTTGAGAAGTCCGGATCGCTTGACCGTCTCCACGAACTCCAGGCCCAGTTCACCGAAATAGGGTTTGTACCGCGAAAATCGATGGCTGCGATACGGCAGCGTTATAATCAGGCAGTGGAGCAATTCATGAATTCGCTCGAGGGCGTAAGTGAAAAGGATAAACAGAAGTTTCGGCTGGTGGTTGAACTGGACGGCCTTCGGGGCGATCCGGAGGGCGGCCGAAAATTGCAGCACAAAGAGCAGCATCTTCGCAAACGTATAAGCAAGGCGGAAAATGATTTAGCAACCTTGCGGAATAACCTTGAGTTTTTTGGTCGTTCAAAAAATGCGGATAGGGTTCGGGAGGAATTTTCCGGCAAAATCAGACTGGCCAGCGAGGAACTGGATGCTATGAAGGCCGAACTTAAAATCCTTCGCTCGGTCGGCTAAAGGCCCTTGTAAAACTGCCATCTTCCCGTATTTTTGCGGCTCTTTTACTGAAAAGATAAGCCTCCTTAGCTCAGCTGGTAGAGCAACTGACTTGTAATCAGTAGGTCGTTGGTTCGATTCCGACAGGGGGCTCAAAAAAGCAGTTGATTCCTCAACTGCTTTTTTATTGCCGCTCAGGTAACCCTCGCTTGCGGGGCGACCGGGTGTACTTCAGCTTTTTTGCCTACTTTCGCGGGTGTCGATCTTTTTGTATCTCCTCTTTAATGTGTTTCAGGGACAACAGCCGGTGTCAACCAAGCCGGCAGATGAATATGACTTGAAGATTCAATACGAGTTCCGGCAACGAACTAATTCTTCTGTAAATCAAGTCCACGTGGACGAAACGGTAGGTGAGCGGGATAAGAGACTGAATACCTCGCCATTGCCGTATTTGGTCCTGAACCTCAACGTAATCAAACTTGGTCCGAAGGAGGTGCGATTGAAGGTCGTCCGGGGCGCTCGCGATAGTTTCATCAATCGAAAAGTTAAAGAGGGCGATCAAATCAAAGTGGAAATTGGATTTGTCGATGACCTGAAAGACCGCACCATCGAATTCGAGTATGAAATCATTTTTCTCAATGAAAAAAAGGATGCACAAAGCCGAATCCACCTTTTTGTAGAGAAGGATGGAACGTTCAAAATAAATGGCGAAGTGCGGGGTAAGTTTTAACCACCCATTCACATAATACACGCACGCGCTGGGTTTATTTTTTCGTACGTTTAGGCCCTGTTTTGATCATTGATTTATGAGGTTTTTCCTCCTTTTCACGTTTCTGCCCGCTCTGGCATGGGCACAAGCTCGCCAGCCGAATGCAGCTGAAATCAAACTGCGGCTTGAGAAGCTCAACGTCCTCGGGTCGGTACTTTATGTGGCGGCCCATCCTGATGATGAAAATACGCGGGCCATCGCATTCTTTGCGAATGATAAACTTTTTACTACCGCTTACTTGTCGATGACGCGGGGTGATGGCGGTCAGAACTTGATCGGGCCTGAACTTCGCGATCAGTTAGGACTCATACGAACGCAGGAACTGATGGCGGCCAGGCGCCTTGATGGAGGTCAGCAATTTTTTACCCGCGCGAATGACTTTGGGTTTTCTAAGAATCAGCGCGAGACACTGGAAATTTGGGGTAAAGAGAATGTTTTAGCGGATGTAGTGAGGGTGATCCGCCAGTTTAAGCCCGATATCATTATTAATCGCTTTCCCCCAGACGAGCGGGCCGGGCATGGTCATCATACGGCATCCGCCATCCTGTCACAGGAGGCCTTTGACGCAGCGGCCGACCCCGCGCGCTTTCCCGAGCAAGTGAAAGAGTTTGGCACATGGCAGGTGAAACGCATCTACACGAATACCGGGCGTTGGTGGAATCAGACCATCAATGAAACTACGCCCGGTATCGTTAGTCTTAATGTAGGTATATATAACAAACTGCTGGGGAAGTCATATTCTGAGATTGCGGCTGAAAGCCGCAGCCAGCACAAGAGCCAGGGGTTTGGATCTCCAGGGCGAAGGGGGGACGCACTCGAGTTCTTCGAGTACGCCAAAGGTGAACGAGCTGGCAAAGACTTAATGGAAGGCGTTGACGTGTCCTGGACCCGTGTAAAGGGCGGTGAGAAGGTCAAGCCCTTAATTGAAAAGGCGATTGCCGCCTACCATGAGGAGGAACCTGAAGCCACAATAGCCGCCTTGCTCGAGATTCGGACGGCCATTTATGCTCTGGAGCCGTCCGTATGGCGCGACCGGAAGCTGAAAGAGACGGAGGAATTGATTCAGGCGTGCGCGGGCCTTTTTGTAGAAGTGGTGGCCGACCAATACCGGAGCGCGCCCAATGAGCGGGTATCGGTGTCGTGGGAGATTATCAACCGATCAAAAGCCGATGTGAAGCTTCACAAAATCGTCTCCAGTTGCCTGCAGATGGACACGTTGCTACAATCTCCACTCACAAACAACATCCCGCTTACATTCAAAACATCTCGTGTGCTCTCCCCGTCATTGACGTACAGTGACCCCTATTGGCTGCGCGCGCCTCACACGCAAGGACTTTTTACCGTGCCGGCTGAGAAATTTATCGGCAAGCCGGAAAATGACCCTTCCGTGATGTGTTCATTCGAATTTTGGGTATCGGGCAAGCCTCTGGTGCTTAAACTACCGGTCATTTACAAATGGACCGATCCGGTGAAAGGCGAATTGTGGAGGCCACTCGAAATTACACCCCCGGTTTTTGTCCGATGCCAAGAACCTGTCTATCTCTTCCAACAGCCGGCACCCAGGCCCGTGACGGTGCTACTCAAATCGTCTTCTTCGAAGAGCCTGAAGGGGAGGGTATTTTTGAAGTTGCCTGAAGGTTGGAAGTCGCAACCGACTGAGTTCGCTTTTGAGTTACAAAAGCGAAACATTGAATCTGCTTTTACTTTTCAAGTTATCCCCGCGGCCGCAGAGGGCACATTTACGATCTCACCGCTGGCTGAGATTGATGGCAAAACATACGATCTGGGCCTTCAGGAGATCATCTACGATCACATTCCAGCCCAAACGTTATTGCCCAAAGGGGAGGCAAAAGCATTACGCGTCAACCTGAACAAGGAGGGTTCAACCGTTGGTTACATCCGCGGAGCGGGTGATGAAATTCCTAAGGCACTCCGAAACATGGGCTACGAGGTATGGGAAATGAAAAACGAAGACGTAACGGCCGCAAACCTCGCCCGGGTTGATGCGGTGGTACTTGGTGTACGTGCCTTAAATACCAATGAGCGCATTCGCTTCTTCATGCCGGCCTTGTTGGACTATGTAAAAGCAGGAGGAACTTTGGTAGTGCAGTATAACACCAATTTCGATCTTGAACTTGACGTGGATAAGATTGCACCTTATTCGCTCACCCTATCGCGCGAACGCGTAACCGAAGAAAATAGCGAGGTGAAAATTTTGAATGGCGATCATCCTGCACTGAATTATCCCAATAAGATATCCAAGGCTGATTTTGATGGCTGGGTGCAGGAGCGAGGCTTATATTTTCCTTCACAATGGGCCCCTGAGTTTCAGCCCTTGCTTTCATGCCATGACCAAGGTGAGCCCGCCCGGAATGGGGGTTTGCTGGTAGCGCAATATGGAACCGGTTACTATGTGTATACCGGACTCTCCTTCTTCCGCGAGTTACCAGAAGGTGTCCCCGGGGCTTACAAGTTGTTTGCCAACCTGGTTTCACTTGGTAAGAAGACGAAACCACAAAATCAGAAAGTAAAGGCTAGTCGTTAATGATAGACGAAGAAAAGCCTCCTCTGTTTAGGACGTGGCGGGGTTGGTACCTGGCCCTGATTGTTGCCCTACTGGCTCAGATTATCTTTTACTACTGGCTCACCCGGTTGTTTGCATGAATACGCTCGACTGGGTTGTCATGTTTGGTACGCTGGCGCTGATCGTAGCCTACGGTACGTGGAAAAGCCGGGGTAGCCAGAATATTGAGGCATTCTTGCTCGGTAACAAGACGCTGCCCTGGTGGATGGTGTGCCTGTCGATCATGGCTACCCAGGCCAGCGCCATTACGTTTCTTTCAACACCCGGACAGGCGTACGAAGATGGCATGCGGTTCTTGCAGTTCTACTTCGGTTTGCCGCTGGCCATGATCATTTTGTCCATCACGGCTGTCCCTTTATATCATAAGCTAAAAGTATTCACTGCGTACGAATACCTGGAGACACGTTTTGATCTGAAGGTACGAACGCTGACGGCATTCTTTTTTCTGATGCTGCGCGGACTCTCTGTAGGTATCACCATCTATGCGCCTTCGCTCATTCTTTCAACCATACTGGGCTGGAATATCAATGCCACGACCCTGATGATCGGCCTGCTGGTGATGGTGTACACGGTCTCCGGGGGCACTAAGGCCGTGAGTTTGACACAGAAGTACCAACTCACCATCATCATGTCGGGCATGCTGCTCACCGGTGGCATTGCATTCTACCATTTGCCCGAGGGTATTGGATTTATGGATACGTTTCGGCTGGCAGGCGAGACGGGAAAGTTGAATTTGGTAACCATCATTCCGGATGCGGTGACCCAAAACCCTGAGCTGGGAATGTGGGAGCGGGTCAAGCTCACACTGGCTGATCGGTATAACTTGATTTCGGGTTTGCTGGGTGGGTTGTTCCTGTTCTTGTCCTATTTTGGAGCGGATCAGTCACAGGTGGGTCGCTACCTGGGTGGCAGTTCGGTTCGGGAAAGTCGATTGGGATTGATCTTCAATGGTTTATTGAAGATTCCCATGCAGTTTGTGATCCTCTACATTGGTATTCTGGTTTTTTTGTTTTACCAGTTTAATCAGGCGCCCTTGTTGCACAATGTAAATCTGAAGCAGAAGGCAGAACAAGCGGGTGCGCAGTTTGGCGATGCCCAACGTGCGTATGATTCGTTGTACATTGCGCGGCAGCAGAAGATGGTTCAATTGAATGAAGCCATACAATCGAATGACGCTTCGTCAGTGGATGCCATTCGACCCGAGATACATAATTTACAGCAACACGAAAGGGCTCTGCGGCAACGTGTAAAACAACAAGTGGCGGCTACGTTGAATATCCGGGAAGCCGATACACAGGATAAGGATTACGTGTTTATCAATTTTGTGATGAGCTATTTGCCGCACGGGATCATCGGTCTGCTTATGGCGGTGGTGTTTTCGGCCGCCATGTCGTCATCGGCTGGTGAATTGAATGCGCTGGCGTCAACCACAACAGTGGATATTTACAGGCGCTCCGTCAATCGTCATGCCGGGCCTTTGCATTATCTGAAGGCGTCCCGGTGGTTAACCGCGGGATGGGCGGTGTTTGCCATGATCTTTGCTTCGTTGGCCAACCAAGCCGAAAACCTGATTCAGTTTGTCAACATCATCGGCTCATTGTTTTATGGAACCATTCTGGGTGTTTTTCTGTCGGCATTTTACATCAAGTATTTGAAAGCTACACCGGTTTTTATTGGTGCCGTGGTGGCCGAGTTGTTTATTCTGTACTTGTATTTTTTTCAACGCGAAGCTGTTGCGTTCCTCCACTACAACTACATTGGTTGCCTCGTGGTGATTGGGGTTGCTTTTCTTGTTCAGATGCTGCTGCCCAAAAACACTACCCCTGGGGTAACCGCTCAATAAAGTCCTGACAATACTTTCGGATTTCCTGGCGTACCCGCCTGAACTCCGCCATAATCTCGTCTTCGGTGCCCCTGGCTTTGGCCGGATCAGTGAAGTTATGGTGAAACATCTTTATGCGAGCAGGAAAATAGGGGCAGTTTTCCTTGGCGTTGTCGCATACGGTGATGACATAATCAAACGGCTCCTGGGCATACTCGTTTACGTTGTTGGAGGTATGATGCGAAATGTCGATGCCGTCCTCTTTCATGGTGGCAATGGCCCTGGGGTTCACTCCGTGTGTTTCGATGCCAGCACTTCTGACATCTACCCGGCCTTTACCAAAGTACTCCAAATAACCATGGGCAATCTGGCTTCGGCAGGAGTTGCCGGTACACAGTACTAGAATTCGTGGTTTAGACATATGTTCGATTGGGTCTTTCTTTTTCTTATTTCAGTTTCATGATCAGGCAAGCCGCGGAACTGGGGCATACACTGGCAAATTGAGTAGACTGCCGGATTGCTTCGGGTATCTGGTCGCGTGATATCTCACGAAATCCCTTGGTTAGAAAGAAATCGCGTGCGGTTTCGGTTAGCAAAAAAAGTGATTGGACCTGGTGATCTCTCGCTTTGTTGACCAAATCATCGACAACCCGCTGTCCCATCTTTTGCCCGCGTTCCTGTTTTCTGCCCGCGATCGATCGAAGCAGGGCAGATTCACCATAGAACTCAAGCCCGCCCGTGGCCATCAACTCACCCTGCTCGTTCGTGAAGCCGACAAACGAGTTTCCGGCAAGCTTAATATCCGAGTAGGGCAGGTTGCATTCCCTCAGAAGGTCGCAAAAGTTCTCCAGCTGGTCTTCACTGATCGGAAAAGACGTGAGTTCGCGGGTCATTGTACCAGGGTTAGTTACAGCAACCCGGTTCGCAGCATCCATCTTTTTTCACCAAGTTACCAGCCGAATCCGTTCCAGTGGGTTTCTCAGCATATACGGTAATGCTGTGAATGCCGATCCGGTTTTGATGGTAGTCATTTAACTCGTTTTCGTTTAGATACTCGCGAAGAATTTCATTGGGGATATGGATCGCCTTGTCTTTTTGAATCTTGATATTGGTGAATCCCGCCTCGCGAATGGTCGACAGGTAGGCTTCTCGCTGAATGGCGCCTGATACACAACCGGCATACATTTCGGCACTCTTTTGCAAGCCCGCAGGCAACTGGCCGTCCAGCACGATATCGGAGATGCTGAAATGCCCTCCCGGTTTTAATACCCGGAATGTTTCGGCAAAGGCCTGCGCCTTATTGGGCACAAGGTTCATCACGCAATTGCTGACCACCACATCGGCTATGTTGCTCGTTACGGGAAGGTGTTCGATATCCCCCAAACGAAATTCTACGTTGTGGTAACCAAGTTTTTCGGCATTCATCCTGGCTTTGGCAATCATCTTTTCGGTCATGTCAATGCCGATTACTTTTCCTTCGGCACCGGTTGCAAATCGGGCTACAAAGCAGTCGTTGCCGGCTCCGGATCCCAGGTCAATGACCGTATCGCCTTTTTTGATCATGGCAAACTCGGTTGGCAATCCACAGCCCAATCCAAGATCCGCATCGGCATGGTAGCCTTTCAGTTGATCGTAGCTTTCTGCCATGATGGCGGCATCGACCGTTGCACAACCGCACGATGCGCCACAGCAACTGGTTGCATTTTGTTCGTAACTCTGTTCGGCAATCTGACCGTATTTTTCCTTGACGATCTCCTTGATTTGGTTAGCAGATGTTTCCATACTTTTTGGTTTATCGTAATATTTCGATGATAGAATACAAATTTTTTTCTAACAGCAGTTGACTTGAACGGATGTAAAAAGATTCGCCAGTGCATCTTTGGCCCGTGCCAGTGCTTTGGTATCGATACAGTAACACACACTTGGCCCCTCAATTTCACCTTTGATCAACCCGACCTTCTTTAGTTCCTTTAAATGCTGGGAAACGGTGGATTGTGATAGGGGAAGTTCATCCACAATATCCCCACATACACACGACTGACGCTCCGATAAAAATTGAAGGATGGCAATGCGGGCCGGGTGTGAGAGTGCTTTGGCCAGTGATGCCAACTCATTCTGCATTTTAGTGAACTCTTCCGTTTTGGCTAGCCCCATGTGATGACAAATCCTATCTACCTAATCGTAATATTACGATAAAAGTTTCATGCTTCCTTAGTTTTTTCCAAAGGGTATCCTTTTTAGCGCGATTTGACCATTACTAATAGTTAGTAAAACGTCCTGCAGGTAGCGGATTTCTTCCAACGGGTTGCCGGGCACAAGGATCAAGTCCGCGTCATAGCCTTTTGTGATTTGCCCGGTGGATTGGCCAACGCCCAAAAGCTCAGCGGCCAGAGTGGTGGCCGATTGAATGGCTTCGAACGGAGCCATGCCGAGGCGAACGTAATGCGCGCATTCCAGCGAAATTCGACTGGTACTGTTCGCGGTGTAGCTGTTGTCCGCGCCCGTCACGATTTTGATGCCAAGTTGGTGGGCGCGTTTGATTACTTTTTCGGCCTGTGGAATCATGAATTTGCCGCGTAGTTCCAATACCGGGCCGATGTAGTCGCCTCCGGGGTGGGTGAGGTCTTCCAGGGTAATGAATGTTGGCACGAGGAACGTTCCTTTTTGCTTCATCAGCTGCAACGTCTCGTCCGATAAAAACGTGCCGTGTTCAATGCTTCTTGCCCCTGCGCGGACTGCGGCCCGGGACCCTTCATCACCGTGGGAGTGGATCATGACCGGGACGTTGCGCTTGGCCGCCTCCTCGATAATGACGCGAAGTTGATGCTCGGTATAAACTTGTTCGCGCGGATCAGTCTCAGGTCGGCCCGCCCGCTCGGTACCCCGTGTCTTGATTACTTTGGCACCCCGGTCGATATTGACGTTAACCAAAAGTCGAAGTTCTTCGTCTGTCCGAACACCGTTGATCAGGGGTGCCAATCGTGTGTCGGCCAAAATGGTTTCTTCCAGGTTGGGCGTTACATAAACGCCAGCCGGGATGATGTCCGGACCGGGGATCCGGCCCGTTTTACTCAACTCCGCCAACGCCACGTCCTGATACGCAGGTACACCAGCGGTGCGCACGGTAGTTACGCCTGTCTCCAGCGCGCGTTTCGCGGCCGCCAGGTTATCCATATGCGAGTGAGCATCGATCAGCCCGGGCAGCAAGTAATACCCCTGGCAGTCGATTATTTCGTAGCCGGCCGGAACGGCAAGACCGGGGCCAAAGGCTTCAATCTTACCACCTTTTACCAGCACCGTGCTGTTTGCCATAATTGAGTTTTGAAGCCCGGTGAAGAGGTTTGCACGGATGAGTGCATATGGCTTTGGCATTGACTGCGTCAAACCGATGTTTACGGTCAGGCTAAACAGCATCAGGAACACAACGTGGCCATTCTTCATGAATTGAAAATTTAATTCGGAAGTTAGGAAATTTTCGGCCGAAGTGCGCGGGAGAACTGCCACAACGCAAACGCCAAGACAAAGAGCACGCCAGCCGCAATGGCCATAAACCAATAGATGTCGACATTACCCTGATCCTGAACCACTGCGTTTTGTGGTTCGGTGGGGTTGATCCAGATCGGAATGGAGTCGCCCGGAGTAAACTGATCTTGGTCGTATCCGGTGGCGGTTGTAAATTCGTAGGTGCTGTCAAGATACGCGTACCGGATTTCAAGGGTGAACATGTCGCAGTCAGGTTCAAAGGGGGTTCGACTGACCACGAATCTCTTGCGCTTTGCGCTCATCTACCTGATAGGTGTTTTGGATAAGCCGTATGGCCTGGTAGCGTTGGTCGGCAGCTATCAGGTCAAGCACTTGCCGCTTAAGCTCCTCCGGATTTTGCATCGGACGAATTATGCGATCGGGGTTTGCAAACCCAAAATTCCACGCAATTATTCTATCTTTGACCATGCCGGCTTCAATCTCGGGCTACGAGCACGATGTTTTCATCTCTTATCGCCAGAAAGATAATGCATATGACGGCTGGGTAACGGAATTCGTTGAAAACCTTCGCAAGGAGCTGGACGCCACGTTCAAGCAGCATGTTTCAGTCTACTTTGATGCCAATCCTCACGATGGTCTTTTGGAGACTGATGACGTGGAAAAGTCACTCCATAACCGGATCAAGTGCCTGATCTTCATCCCCATCGTTTCTCAAACCTACTGCGACCCCACTAGTTTCGCCTGGAGATCTGAGCTTCTGCCATTTATAAATTTTGCCCGGGAAGATTCGTTTGGATTGGATATACGGTTGGCCAGCGGTAACGTGGCGAGCCGCGTGTTGCCCATTCGCATTCACGAGATTGACTCCGATGATGCCCACCTGCTGGCCGGAGTCCTGGGTACTTCCTTGCGCTCGGTAGACTTTACTTACAAGAGCCCCGGTGTTAACAGGCCCCTACGAAGTAAGGACCAATTACCGGGCACCGGCCACTCACAGTACCGCGACCAGATTAATAAAGTTGCGAACGCCATCAAAGAACTGATCCAGGCGATGCGCAGAGCGGAGCTGGGTGGGGCCACCGCATCCGGGCGGGCAGGCGTTCAGCCAAAAGGTGCATCCTCAACATCCTTCTACCACGAACTGAAGGCCAGGCGAGTTTTCAGAATAGGTTTTCTGTATCTGGCCGCAGCGCTTATTGTTGCGCAGGTCGGTATGTTTCTTGGTCCCGCGTTGGGTTTGAATCCGCAATTGCTGCGGTTGGGCGGATACCTGTTACTCGCCTTGTTTCCGTTGACGGTCGTTTTGGGCTGGTTTTTTGAGTTTGCTCCGGACGGTCTGAGGCGGATTCGAACCGATCAGCCAAATCCGTTTCCCCAGCATCAACGCAAGCCGTTTACCTCGTGGAGTTTAATTTTGGGGTTGGCGGCCTTATTGCTGGCGCAGACGATTTATTTCCGCTGGAATTGGCTGACGGAGGATAGCTTGCCAAATGAACGTGAGCGAATAATCGCGAATTCGGTGGCTGTGCTGCCACTCAAAAATTTGGGTGATCAAAAGGCGGATGAATTTTTCAGTGACGGCCTGACAGAGGATATTATCACTCAGTTGTCAAAGATTTCCTCACTGAAAGTGATCAGCCGGGCGAGCGCGTTCACCTATAAAACCAGTGATGAGCCCCTCGAAGAGATTGCTGCAGGACTCGGTGTTTCATCCATTCTTGAAGGTAGTGTGCAACGTTCGGGCGATGCCTTGCGTGTGCGGGTTCAGCTGTTCGATGCCGTAACGCGCAACAATATCTTTGCTGAAACATATGACCGGGCGGTAAAGGAAGTTCTGGAACTTCAAACCGAGATTGCCCGCGATATTGCACAGTCGTTGCAGGCGAGCCTTTCCCAGCTTGAGCAAACGCAGTTGGATAAAAAGCCTACAACAAATTTTTCGGCCTATGAACTTTACATGAAAGGCCGGGAAAACTATTACAAGTACGATGAGGCCAGCAATTTTCTCGCAATCGAGGATTTCCAAAAGGCGATTCGGCTAGATCACCGTTTTGCATTGGCTTGGGCCGGCTAGGGGGCTGCCTACAGTCAGGTGCTAGGAAGCTATAAACGCGGAGCGAATTGGATTGATTCGAGTATTTGGGCCGGCAATAAGGCAATTGAGCTGGACTCTTC
>DAIPHR010000080.1:0-13451 GCA_036771215.1 Cyclobacteriaceae bacterium | reverse complement strand
AAGAGTTCATAGATCTACACGGTAGCCGGTGCCTTACCGAGGGCAAGTGCGATTATTCTTCTTCCGTTCTACATCAAATTTCTCTCTGTTGAGCTGTATGGCGTACTTTCCCTCTATCTCGCGTTGACTCTGATTTGTCAGATACTCATCACCTTCACGTTCGATACCTCCATTTACATCAAGTTTCAGGAGCTACGCCATGATCCGGTTGGGCTGCGGAAGTATCTCTCTTCCGTTTATGCCTGGATGTTGGTGGCAGGCGTTATTCTGGTTAGCGTATCCGCGGCAATCGGACCTATTATTTTTTCGAAGTGGGTGAAACTGGAAGGCTCGCACTTTTTTCCATATGGTTTTTTGTCGGTAGCTACCGCTGTTTTTCAATCCATGTTCAAGGTGCATACCAGTCTGTTGCAAGCGAAAGAAGAACCAACGAAGTTCTTTTGGTCAAACCTCTTGTCGTTTTCTTTGATTGCGGTATTGACCGTTGCCGGATTATCGTGGGCGCCAAACTCATTGTTTGGCCCAATTGGCGGTCGATTTTTGGCAGTGGCGCTGTCAGGAACATGGGCGCTGTCAGGAATAATCAAAAATTATGGTTGGCACGTCCACTGGGGTTCACTTCGTTCAACTCGCTCATTTAATGTATCGTCTCTGATCTATCAAGTTCAGCAGTGGGTGATTAACTACCTGGACAGGCCTATTTTGTTTTTGCTGGTGTCTTTGCAAACACTTGGTATCTACGACTTTGCTTTTAAATGCTTGTTGCTGATTGATCTTATCATGGTTGGGTTGCACAATTCATTTTACCCGAGGGTAATTCAAACCGTTATGGCACAAGAAAGTAAGCACACCAGTGTTGAGGTGAACCGATACTACCATGGACTGATTGCGGTAACCATGCTTCTCGTTACCGGGGCAATTCTTGTTTTTCCGATTCTGGGTTATACCGGCATTATCCGCCAGGGATACGAGGGCGCGTTTGCGATCATCCCCTACCTGGCAGTCACGTATTTGCTTAAGAGTGTACGGTACTATTTCAATTTTCCGTACGGTGCCCTGCAATACGCGCAGCCTCTTCCAGGGTACTACCTGTTCGTAACTGCGGTGAAATTCCTTTTGATTTTTTTGTTGGTGCCACAATGGGGCATACCCGGATTAGTCGGGGCAGCCTTGACAAGCTCTTTACTCGAGTTGCTTCTCCTGAAACATGGGTTGCGATCCAGGTTTGAGTTTCAGTTTAATGCAGGTAAAATCCTGATTGCCCCTGTGTTCATGGCAGCCGTCATCCTTGCCAATGAAGTGCTTTTTACTCAAAAGTGGCTGGCTCACCTGATTAATATGGGGGTGGCCATTAGCATTTTGTTATGGTTGTATCGACATGAGATCCGATTTTTGAAATGGGCAAAGTCATGAAGTTTGCTCTGGCCAGATTCTTTCGTTCCGTAAATGCCAACCTGATTTACATCCGGTGTTTTCCGGTCTTCCAACTTCTCAAAGTGATGCGGAGGGAATCCGTGCAGGAGTACAAGCGGTGGAAGATCAGTGACCGGGAGGTAGTCATTCGGAATTTTGATCGGGATATCGAAATGAACCTGGATCCGCGATTCTCCATGGGCGCTATTTTGTTTTGGACCGGTTTTCACGAAGTGAAAGAACTTTTGTTTTTGCATTCTTTTTTAAAGCCACCTCATGTCGTTCTCGATGTTGGGGCCAATCAGGGTGAATTCAGTTTGTTTACCGCCAAGCGTGTTTCGGCTGGGGGCGTGTATGCGTTTGAACCCTTACCGAACATGTTTCAGCGCCTTTCTACCAATATCAAAGTCAATGGATATCAGCATGTGAAAGCCCTGGAACTAGCCATTGGCAAGACAGATGGCAGGCTGACCATCGTGGACCCCTCAACAGATAATGAAGGTGTTGCTTCTGCTTATTGGAATGGCCAAACGGGCAGGCGTTTTGAGGTAAACATGCGGTCGCTGGATTCGTGCTGGCTCGAGTTTCAGTGGCCACGGGTCGATCTGATCAAACTGGACATTGAGGGCGGTGAATGGTTCGCCTTGCAGGGGGCCCAGCAGATTCTTGAAACGTTTCGCCCCACCGTATTGATTGAATTCAACGCTAGGAGTTATGCCGCAGCAGGTTATACAACGGCAGATGTCGACCATTTTTTGGTGGATCTTGGCTATCAGAGATATGCGATTAGTAAAACCGGAAAGTTGATCGTGGCCAAAACGATTCCTGATTTTAATAACCTGGTATACCAACCTAAATGAGAATACTGTTTATCACACCCTGGTATCCGGATGACGCTCGCCCGAATCATGGAATCTTTATTCGTGAATTGGCCGTTGCGCTGGTCGAGGAGGGAAATCAGTTGGTGGTGATATCAACGAAAGTCGACTATGGTAGCTTCAATTTTTTTTCTCAATCAGTTGATATAACGGTTAGTGAAGGGGTTGAAGAGCATCGGCTGGTGATGCAGCGATCAATTCCGATTGTTAATCAAGGGCTGTACCTGCGGTCGTCACTTCGCTACGCCAGGAAGATTGCTGAATCTTTTCGTCCGGATGTTGTTCATGGCATGATCGGATATCCGGGTGCTGTGTTGGCTGTGTCAGTGGCGAGGGCCATCGGTTGTCGGTCAGTTGTAACGGAGCACACCCGCATCACCAATAATTTCAGAAGCTGGCCTCAAAAGTTTTTGACGGTTAACGCCCTTAAACAAGCCAACCGCGTAACCACCGTCAGTCGTTTCATGGCGGATGAGATTCAAGGTTTGATTGGCCGCCCCATCACGATCGTTCCCAATTTTATTGATCCCAAACGATACAAAGTCAAGTCGACTGAAAAGGGCAAGCATGTGGTAAACATCGGGTTCCTGGGAGGATTGGATACCGAGGTTAAAGGTTTGGATGTTTTGTTGAAAGCCTTGGCGTATTGCGATTTTGATTACGTTCTGCACATAGGAGGAGAGGGCAAGCTTCGCTTGAATTATGAGCAATTGGCCACTGATCTGGGGGTGTAAGGGTGCTGTCGTTTCTACGGTTTGGTGCGTCATGGGGAAGTACCCGAATTTCTTGCGAGCCTTGATTTTTTTGTGTGCTCCAGTCGTTTCGAAAGCTTTGGCCTCGTGGGTCTTGAGGCGCTGGCATCGGGCGTGCCGGTGGTTGCCACGCGGTGTGGTGGTACACAGGATTTTGTCTCCGACCAGACCGGAATACTGGTGGAACCTGACGATGTGAGTTCCCTGACCCTTGGATTAAATCAAATGCACCAGCGCTTCCGAGAGTTTGTGCCGAACGATTTACGTCAACTGGTTATTGAACGGTTTGGTAAATCAGCTAATGTGGCCGAGTGGCAGAGGCTTTATTCCAGCGTTGAATAAAGTTGCGTAAGTGCACGTGCTGATTTTTCCCAACTAAATTCACCTTCCGTGGTGGCTTTAAATCCATTCGTTCCCATCTCCTTCCGAAGCTCCATATCCTGCTGCAGCCTTTCCACCTGACGGGCAAAGTCTTTCGGGTTGCTGGCTTCAAACACCAATCCTGCTTGCGCAGCCTCCACAATTCGTTTCAAGGGTTTGCATGAGCTAACCAAAACAGGTTTTCCCGCCATCATGCTTTGAAAGAGTTTGTGCGGTACACCGTTTTCGTTTTGGGCATTGGACTTGTGGGGAATGACGTTGACGTCCGCCATTTTCATGTAACTGAATACCTTTGAAAATGGCTGGTGACCGAGTAAAAAGACCCGCTCGCTCAGGTTAAGCGCCTTTATCTGCCGTGTCAGTTCGGCAACCGCTGCATCACTGCCTCCACCGACAATAACCAGTGCAGTCTGGGGTGATTTAATCTCAGCCATGCCGGTCACGGCCGTATCAACTCCGCGATGAGGCCCTAACCCGCCAACATACGCCAAAATGAACTTTTCCTTGAATTTTTCATAAATCCTGTCATCCAGATTTTGGTGTAGAAAATCTGTGGACTCCGTATTTGACACCACACTAACTTTGTTCGGATCAATCGAATACTTGCGCAGCATGTTGGCACGCATTTCATCAACTACAGCAATAATCGCATCGCTACCTTCAACCGCCTGCTTCTCCCAGTGCAGCCAACGTTTGGTGTTCATGAACAACTTGTTTTTTAGCCGTACCACCCATCCCGTTTTCCAGGCAAACCAAAGCGGCAGAGCTTCCGGGTAATTCTCGTGCATGTCAAAAATGACTTTTACCCCGCAATGCCGTTTGAGAATAAGGGCTGTGCCCACCAGTGGCAGGTCGTGCACATGCACGATTTTGATGTTGTGTAGACGGATGAGACTTTTTGCCTTCCGATAGAAAATCGGGTGAACAAAGAAGGTGGACATGATCACATCCCAAAAGGCAAGCCCGTAGTTGCTCTTACCAGCATCAATCCGGTGGATGGTTAGACCGTCCTGAGTTTCATAGCTGACTTCATTTTTTCTCCGCAGAGATAAGAGTTCAATAGATTGATTTGCCTGAGTCAGTGATTTTATCTCCTTCTTAACCCGAATATCTTCGGGGTAAGTTGAGTTTAGGACCATGAGGACTGGTGGCATTTAAAAATCAAAAATCAATTAATTATTTAAAGCCAACGGTTCCTAGATCAAACGTTACTAGATGGTAAAAAGCTTGTTGATCTCTTCTTGAGTTATCGGTCGATCGTAAAAACGTAAGTCATCCACAAGGCCTTTGTAAAATCGAACAAGCTGGCCTCGGCAGCCTACTGTGATGTGGCTCGTGTTAGTTTTAGCGCAAGCGCTCCCAATTGTGGTGTCCGTGACTTCAGATACTAAAACTTTATCCACATACAGCTTCAACAAGTTTCCATTTTTTACAAGCACCACATGGTAGTATTTATCGCCTGTCACGACATTTGACGAAAGAGTCGGTATGTTGCCGCAGGACGATCCATCATATCTAGCCAGAAAGAATCGGTCGGGAACAGGTGAGAGGCTGTTCGTATAGGAGATTGAAAAGGGATATCCTTCCGAATTTCCAACCCATTTTCGAACAATATCAAAGATTTGATTTGTGGGCTGGTTTTGAGCTGAGGCAGGAGATGCCCAAAGCGAAATACTGAAATTGGCTTCGTTAGGAAAATTTAGATGATCAACTGACGGAATGGAAACGTAGTCATCAATCCCGTCAAAAAGCAACGCATATTGTCCGCTATTGGTGTGATCGATTCCTGGTATTGCATTGAAAATAGTTCCATTGTTTGCATTAGGACTGGTGTCAACTGCCGAGGCATCAAAAAGATACTCACCGACAAGGCCGTTTTTTAATGTGTTGTTACTGATAGAAACAGTCAAACTCTGATCACTTTCAAAACCATTGGGTAACGGGTCAACTGAAATAAGAATTGTTTCGGTTGGCTCACTGATATTATCTAAATTAACCGAGATGTTAAACTCTGCAGACGAAGAATTTGGAGCAAAATTTAGGACAAGGCCATCACTGCTCAAATTTGGTTCAGTTGAATAGTCAACTCCTGAAGTAGCGGTTCCTTGAAATCGCAGACGAATTGACGTTGGCTGCTCAATTGGTGTTGATAAGATCAATACGTACTTTTTTCGTTTTAGCCCCTCCTCCACGGTTGAACTTGTTTCGTTAAACGTAATACGATTCGGGGGGGTTGGGTCATCTTTCTCTTTTTTGCAGGATGAGTTAAAAAGAATGCCCAAAAGGGCCACGGCTGTCACAAATCTCATAAATATCAATTTTCTCAAATTTACGGTCCCGACTATTTTTATGAAATAGTCCTTGTTGGATTTTTTTGAACAAAGTCAGACCACGAACCTGACTTCTTGGCTGAATGCTTACCATTTTGATAGTAGTGGCATAATGCTACAGCCAGTGCATCGCTGGCATCAAGCAATTTGGGTTGTTCTTTGATGTTGAACACCTGCATCAGCATTTTGGCCACTTGCTCTTTGCTGGCGTTGCCATTACCCGTAACCGATTGCTTTACTTTTTTTGGCGCATACTCCGTAATGGGCACTTCGCGGTAAAGCGCGGCCGACATGGCTACGCCCTGGGCGCGCCCCAGCTTTAACATCGACTGCACGTTTTTGCCGTAGAAGGGGGCCTCGAGCGCCACGTGGTCAGGCTTGTATTCCTCCACCAGGCTGAGCACGCGTTCAAAAATCTTTTTCAGTTTTAGGGCATGATCACCATACTTCCCCAGGTGGATAACGCCATACTGAATGAGCGTTGGGCGGGAACCGCGCACCGCGATGATCGCGTACCCCATCACATTCGTGCCCGGATCGAGCCCCAAGACAAGGGTCTCTTTCTCTGGTTTTTTGGCAACTTTGCTCACGGCTGCAAGTTACGGCATTTAGGTGCATGATGGTGATTGGTTTTTTTCTGGTGGTGTACATTCTCGTTCTCGCAGGGCTCGCGTACTTAGGGCGCACCGCTCTTGTGCGAGATACCCATTCCCCCACGGGGGCCGCAGTTTCCATTGTCATTCCTTTTCGAAATGAGGCGGAATATCTGCCTAAGCTCGTGGAGGCCCTTCGTCAGTTGACATATCCATCGGAAAACATGGAAGTAATTTTTGTTAATGATCACTCACAAGATCACGGAGCCCGCTGGCTGGCAGCCAACCTGCCGGCAAACGCACAACTGGTGAGCCTGCCAGGCAACGAATACGGCAAGAAGGCAGCCCTGGCTGCGGGCATCGCACCCGCGCGGGGAACGATCATCGTCACCACGGATGCCGATTGCGTGATGTCGCCCGATTGGCTGCAGGCAGTTGTAGCTCCGTTTGCCAACCCTGCGGTGCAATTGGCTACGGGCGAAGTGGTTATTTCGGGTTCCTCCTTTTTCAGCGCTTGCCAACACGTAGAGTTTTCAACGGTGATGCTCCTCACGCGGGCTGCCATCCGGCTGGGTAAGCCAGTGCTATGCAACGGGGCCAACCTGGCTTTTCGCAAGTCAGCCTACGAGCAAGTGGGTGGCTATGCGGGTCACCGGCACGTAGCCTCCGGTGACGATGAGTTTCTGATGCGCAACATATTGGAGCAATTTGGTGATGCTTCCGTAGCCTGGCACCGGGCTGTGGTGGAAACGCAACCACAGCCGGGTGTGGCCGCATTCTTCAGCCAGCGCCTACGCTGGGCATCGAAGTGGAGACACAACCGGTCGGTCTTTGCCCGGTTGGTCGCGGTGCTAACCTTTTGTTGTCAGGCCGCGTTGCTCGGGCTTTGGATTTCGATTCCCGGGTTGGGTATACCGGGTTTCCTATTGGTGATGCTGAAAACGCTGGCCGATGTCACTTTTTTGTTGGCCATCCGACCGGGCCACGCTCGTCCTTTGGCCTCGTTGGTTGTTTCACTGGTGTATCCGTTGTATGTGATTGTGGTAGGTATTGCAGCATTGGTAGTTATGCCAAATCGCTGGAAAGACCGGGCGATGGCATAGGTTTTCTTGTTACCTTGTGGCCGCGTATGCAGGAGTTAAAAAAGCGACTTGAGCGGAAGGAACTGGAACTAAACGCCTTGCTGGAAATTACCCAGGCGATTAACAACAATGTGCCGGAAGATTCGCTTTACAAAATTTATCACTTTACCCTACGCGGTAATCTGAATATTAAAAAACTGGCCCTGTACGTCTATGACGAGGGGTGGTTTTGTCGCGTGAACTTTGGCACCAAAAACAATTTCGTCAAACTCACTCTCGATGAGCGCTTTCGCATGATCAAGAACGTGCATCGCCTGTCGGAGTTTGACGGTGAATGCGAGTTTCATGAATTCAATTGCGTGATTCCGGTAGCCCATCGGTCGGAAACCCTGGCAGTCGTTCTTCTCGGTGGTAACGAACGGCTTGATGATCTCGAGCACGATGATAGTATTCGCTTCATTCAGGCGCTCACGAATATTATTGTCGTGGCGACCGAAAACAAAAAATTGGAACGCAGACGCCTCGAACAGGAAGCCTTCCGTAAGGAATTGGAAATCGCCAGCGATGTGCAGCAGTTTTTATTTCCTGAGAAATTGCCCAATACCGAACGCCTCAAGCTGGCGGCAAGTTATTTGCCCCACGACCTGGTGGGCGGTGATTATTACGATTACGTGCCCATCAACAAGAATCAGTTTTTGATTTGTGTGGCCGATGTGAGCGGAAAAGGCGTGGCCGCTGCGTTGATGATGTCTAATTTCCAGGCTTCCTTGCGCACCTTGCTGCGACAGACGCCCAATCTGCGCGAGATTGTGGAAGCCCTGAACTACCAGGTGATGGACAGTACCAAAGGCGAAAAGTTCATCACGTTCTTCGGAGCCATTTACGACATCAGCCTGAAGACCTTGGTGTATGTAAACGCGGGCCACAATCCACCCATTTTATGGACCCGGAAGGAGGGTATTCGGTTGCTGGAAGAGGGTTCGACTGTTTTGGGAGCCATGGACCCGTTGCCCTTTTTAAACGAGGGATTCGTCACCGATCTGGATGATTTTCTTTTGTTCTGCTACACCGATGGCCTGACGGAAACCGTAAGTGAAGAGGAAAGGGAATTTGGTATTCAATCGTTGATCGATTATTTACAAAGCAATCATCATAAAGCGCTGACAACGATTCATCAGGATGTTATTCTGGCTTTAGATGCGTTCAAAGGCAGGAGGGGCTACCGGGATGATATCACCATGTTGTCCTGCCGCGTGGAGTAATATGATCAATGTTTTTCGCACCCCATTCTTTCTCCCGCGGCTGTACCCGACACTCCTGTGGCGCCATAGCCCGGATCAACGGGATATCTTTCTCACGTTCGATGACGGGCCTATCCCTGCGGTAACGGAGTTTGTTCTCGACACCCTTCAGTCGTTTGGCGCCAAGGCTACTTTTTTTTGCATTGGCGATAACGTACGGAAACACCCCGGGGTGTTTCAGCAGATCGTGGCGGCCGGCCATCGGGTAGGTAATCACACGTTTCACCATATCAAAGGATGGCAAACCCCGGATGTTCAATACCTTGAAGAGGTCAGGCAATGTGATGCCGAGATGGCCAAACACGAAGTAGCAACGGAATTATTCCGGCCACCATACGGGCGCATCAAGCGTTCGCAGATTCGTGCCCTGGGCAGCCGAAAGATTGTGATGTGGGATGTGCTCACCAACGACTATGATCGGTCGCTTGGCGAACAAGACTGCCTGGCGGGAACGCTCTCGGCTACCCGTTCCGGGTCAATCGTGGTGTTTCATGATAGCCTGAAGGCAGAACGCAATCTTCGATATGTATTGCCACGCTACCTGGAGTTTTTGGCTGCCGGAGGATATCAATTCAAAACGCTATGACAGGCGGGCCCAGAAGGGTTTTGGTAGCCGCTCTGGATTGGGGCCTTGGCCATGCCGCCCGGTGTATTCCTCTGGTAGAGGCGCTTCAAAAAAAATCTATTGATGTTGTGTTGGCGGGCAGCGGCCCATCCCTGGATTTATTTAAGGAGGCGTTTCCTTCGCTCTATGCCGTTGAACTACCCTCGTACCGTGTTTCGTATTCAACGCGCACCCCTGCCTGGTGGAGCATGCTGCTGCAAATTCCCCATTGGGTGGAGGTTATCCGGCACGAGCACCGCGAAATTCAGGTGCTCGCGCGACAAATGAATATCACCGTAATTGTTTCCGACAATCGTTACGGTTGCTGGAGCATTGGCTGTTACAATGTGTTTTTGGGTCATCAATTCCGGCTGGCAACCGGCAGTTCACTCGCCCTTCTTACCCCGATACTCACATTTTTTCATCAACGACTGGTAAAACCTTTTCAGGAATTCTGGATTCCCGACTACCCCGAGCGTACACTGACAGGCGAACTATCGGTTACGGCATTCAGGCCCGTTCGCTTCCTGGGCTTGCTGTCGCGCTTGCGGAAAGCACCAGCGCAATTGCCCGGGAAAGACGTTGATGTTCTGGCGGTGATCTCTGGCCCTGAGCCCCAGCGCACCGTTTTCGAGCAGCAGCTGTTCAACGTGTTGGATTCATCCAAACTCAGTTTTCGGATCACTCGGGGGCTGGTCAATTCACCACCGGCAGCCGATTCGCGTTTTCGCAATCATTTGCCATCCGATGAAATGGCGAATGCGATCGCCAGCGCACGTTTGGTCATTGCCCGGTCCGGCTATTCCACCATCATGGATTTGGCGGCAATGGGTGCGCGGGCCTTGCTGGTGCCCACTCCGGGTCAACCGGAACAGGAATATCTGGCAACTCGGTTGGCAGCCTTGGGCGTGGCACATACGGCAACGTCAGAAGAACTCAACGTGACGCGGATCGAGGCAGCACTAGGCCAGTCGGACACCCTGGGCAAACTTTTTCAAGAATCTGACTACCTTGAACAGGCCGTCCGTTACATCTATGGAAAAGTTCATTCGTAGTATTCGCTTCGCCTTGGCCGGCTGGCGGGTCGCATTTAAAGAGCAACGCAACTTCCGCATTCACCTCGGTGCTGCGCTCGTTGTAGTCGGTGCGGGTTTCTTTTTTGGCATCAACCGCACGGAGTGGGTGCTGTTGGTGCTGACCATCGCCCTCGTGCTCGTAGCCGAGTTGGCCAACACCGCTATCGAGTATCTCGTGGATCTCGTGTCGCCCGCGCATAACGCCCGGGCGGGTGCCATCAAGGACGTGGCGGCCGGATTTGTCCTGATCGCGGCCCTGGCCTCCGTAGTCGTGGGGCTGATCATTTTCGGGCCGCGCGTTTTGCATTACTTTCGTGGCTGAATGATTACCTGGACGGATACCCACGCTCATTTGTATGCCGAAGAATTTGACGCTGACCGGGACGCAGCCGTTGCCGCTGCCCGTGAGGCTTTCGTTGGCCGGGTTATCCTTCCGAATGTTGATCATCGCACGATTGATCGTATGATGGAGTTGGAGTTGCGCCATCCGGATTGGTGCGCGGCCGCCATCGGGTTGCATCCCTGCTCGGTCAAGAAGGATTTTGAACGGGAGCTTTATCAGGTCGAGAGCTGGTTGTCCAAACGAAAGTTCGCAGCCATCGGTGAGATGGGAACCGATCTATACTGGGACAAAACGTTTTGGCCTCAGCAACAGGAGGCCTTCCGGATTCAGGCCCGGTGGGCTATTCAATACCAGTTGCCCATGATCATTCATTGCCGCGAGTCCATGGACGAAACCCTTGCCCTGCTTAAGGAGGTGTATCAACCCGGCCTTACGGGCGTATTCCACTGCTTCACCGGCAACGTGGAACAGGCCCAAACGATCACGGGTCTGGGCTTTTACCTCGGTATCGGGGGTGTGTCCACATTTAAGAATGGTGGGCTTGAAGCGGTGATAACCGAGTTGGATCTCAATTCCATTGTACTGGAGACGGACAGCCCGTACCTGGCCCCTGTGCCGCACCGGGGTAAACGCAATCAGCCATCCTACCTCACCCTGATTGCCGCCCGGGTTGCCCAGCTGCGGAAGATCACGCTGGCGGAACTGAGTGAAGCTACGGAAGTGAATGCCCGTTCAT
Organism: Cyclobacteriaceae bacterium; assembly: GCA_036771215.1. Classification (GTDB taxonomy): domain Bacteria; phylum Bacteroidota; class Bacteroidia; order Cytophagales; family Cyclobacteriaceae; genus ELB16-189. Next base: position 1,962 of record DAIPHR010000080.1, on the reverse strand, counting down.
TATTCAAAAATCAACCTTTTAAAAATGTCACCCTCGGTCATTCGAATTAATACGGCCCTGCCCGGTACGCCCCGGGCCCGCGTAATGATTGTGTACACCGGTGGCACTTTCGGTATGGTGCGGGACAGTAGCGGGGTCTTGATACCGCTCGACTTTGGCTCTATCCTCGAACATCTGCCGGCCCTTCGTCAGTTGCAATTGGAGTTGTCCGTGGTGGCCTTTGATGAACCTATTGATTCGTCCAACATTGAACCCCACCATTGGCGGGAAATGGCGGATATCGTTCAGCAGCATTATCGCGACCAGGATGGATTTGTAATCCTGCACGGAACAGATACGATGGCGTATACCGCATCGGCTCTGAGTTTTATGTTGGAAGGATTGGCCAAGCCGGTGATCTTTACCGGTGCACAGCTGCCCATCAGCGAGCCGCGCTCGGATGCGCGCGAAAACCTGATCACTGCACTGGAGATCGCGGCCGCGAAAGGCCGGGAAGGTGCCCGGGTTCCGGAAGTGTGTATCTATTTCGGCAGTGAGTTACTGCGTGGTAATCGGGCCAAGAAGGCTGAAAGCCAGCATTTCGATGCCTTTCAGTCAGAAAATTATCCACCCCTGGCCAAGGCCGGTGTCAAAATCGATTATCTCGACAGCGCTATTCACCGACCGGGGCCCGATGCCAAGCTTCATGTGCGCTCTGCCTTTGATTCGAGGGTAGGTGTGCTCAGGATTTTTCCGGGAATAAATCCCCTTTGGGTGAGGAGTGTAACGGAGACACCTGACTTGAAGGGCCTGATTCTGGAGACCTACGGTTCGGGCAACGCGACCACGGCCAGGTGGTTTCTGGATGCTGTGCGAAATTTGGTAAGTCGGGGAGTTATTGTCCTGAACGTATCGCAATGTCCGGGAGGAATGGTGATTCAGGGTAAATACGAAACCAGCCGTGAGCTAGCCGACATGGGTGTGATAGGCGGGGGCGATATGACGCTGGAGGCAGCGGTGACCAAAATGATGCTGCTGCTGGGTGAGTACGGGCCGGGCGAAACAAGAACGCGAATAGGGGTATCGATGGCCGGAGAACTGACACACGTGCCCGTAACCTAACAACTGTTTTGCTGGGATCAATTTATGGGGAAGGCCCTGATCAGCATGGGGAACCTCTCTCCTTGCCATGTTTGGCCTTGCCTTGGTACCCACTTCACCCTCCTTCGCCCGCTGGGCTACGGAGGGTGAAGCGGAGAGAGAGGGATTAGGCCAGGCTGATCCCAGATGGGGGTGAGGCTTCACAAAATCAGACCACTTCGCTGCGCTTCGTTTTCTGTCATGGTTCACCTTTCTCGCTCAAAACTTCGTTTTGGCTCGAAAGTTTGCCCATGACAGTCCCGCTTGCGCGGGAGTCTGATTTTCTGGCGGAGAGAGAGGGATTCGAACCCTCGATACCGTTTCCGGTATACACACTTTCCAGGCGTGCTCCTTCAACCACTCGGACACCTCTCCAAAAAAATCGGGCACAAAGAAAACCAATTATTCCGGATTGCCGACTGTGTGATGTGGTCACCATACCCTAAAAAGGGCCTCAAATTCACAACAAAATTTTGTGACGGTTGGCCGGTTTTCTCATTCCAACGGTAACAGGCCGTAATCGCCCAATTTCCTTCTAGTTTTTTTTTGAATAGTTGTTGCGAAACGGGCAAAACCTTTAATTTTGGCCACTTCAAGAAAGAATACTAAACCTTAAACCATGAAAAAACCATTCGTTCTGTTAGCCTTTTTCGGGGCTCTCACTTTTTCTGCGGCAACTAGCTATGCCCAGACGGACTCATCTGCGGCTGCCGCTCCGGCCGAACAGCCTGCTGCGGTAGAAACACCAGCGGCAACTGAAGAAGCACCTGCAGAAGAGGAGGCTGGTTTCCACAAGCAAATCAAAGAGAAATATATTAAGGGTGGTGTTGCGTATATGTGGCC
>DAIPHR010000079.1:0-13452 GCA_036771215.1 Cyclobacteriaceae bacterium | reverse complement strand
CACACCGAAGCAGATACCGGAACCAGTCCGGTATGACAGGTCGAGGTTTTTAGAGATGCCCTATATAAAAACTTTACCCAGGACTTAGAGCCTAAAAATCCGGGCAGGGAATCATCAATTTTTCCTTCGGAGGCTTGCGCGGGTTGCGGTTGCTCCAGCTATACACCACGCTCACTTCATGGGCGCCTCCGCTACCCGGGCCGAGTTTGGAGATGGTGTAGTCAAAGCTATAGCCAATGTTCAGCGTCTCCTTGGGGCCTTTGCGGGTAAAGCCAATGAGCAGTACAATCGATTCGTTGTTGGCGAAATCATTTACCTGCTTGTACGGCACACCCCGGTACCAGGTACCGATAATGATGGGTTCAAAGGTGAAGTACGCCCCAATATCCAGTTGGTCGAACTGCCCCTGGTTGCGGTACTGCACAGCCGGTGCGACACTCCGCTCGCGCGGTCGGGAATAAAATCCCTCGCCCATGACCCCCGGCTTAAAGAAGAATTTGAGCCCGGCATGAACCGAGAGCTTCATCGGCAATTCGCTTTGCTCACCGATGAGCGACTGATTGGGTTCATTAATATGGTGGGCGGCAACGCCTAACCACGCCCGCTTGGAATAGAATAAGCCTCCGGCAGAAATATCAGGGAAGAAAACCCGTTCACCGGTATTCAGGTTCTCCACCGAAGTCGGGTTGACCACCTGACCCGTAGCCGGGTCGAACTGGTCGCCAAAGGTTAGTCGGTCGAAGTTAATGGAGCGGTTGTACAGCGCCACCTGAATGCCCGGCCGAAACGAAATCGCCTTGGTGATCTCCAGGTTGTACGAATACTGAAGCGCGAGGCTGAACGACTTTAAGCCCAAAATACCCTCCCGGTCCTGATTGAGTAAAACGCCTACCCCGCTGTTCTTATCCTCGATATAGAAATCGGCAAACGCACTGATCGTATTAAAGTTGGCATCAATGGCAGGCCATTGGTTTCGGTAATTCATGCCCACGCGGGCCTGGTTGGTCGATCCGGCAAAGGCCGGGTTCAGGTACAGGGGGGCCGCATAAAATTGCGAGAACTGAGGATCCTGACCAGTTACCGTTGCGCTGTTCCCCAGCATCAAGACGATAAGACTGAAGAACCCTGCTAACCGCTGCTTTTTTCCGAAAAACATAAGAGCAAATTACGATGTTTGACTACACTTATAAAAGCACGCTGCGCCTGATGGGTAATCTTCTGCTTAACGTTATTTTGGGTCAATTTGTATACTTTCGTGCAAACCTGGCGTTTTAGATTTTGATGAAGCTTAACCTTTATTGTACGTTGGCAGGTGCAAAACACATGTGGGGGAGAATTTATAAGTCGGGTGTAACCCTGGCATTCATCTGCCTGGGTAGTTATGCCAGTTTGGCGCAGACACTTGCCCAACACAATTGGTATTTCGGGAACTCCGGCCTTCGTTTCAATCGGGGCAATAACAGCGCGAGCGTGGTGACGAACCAGCCCCCCCCTTTTGGCACAGCCGGGGGTGCCGTGGCCACAGATCCCACCACCGGCAATCTTCTTTTCTACACCGATGGCAACCGCGTGTACGATGCCTGTCATTTGCTGATGCCGAACTCGGGCCTTTTGGGAAACACCGGAGGCAATCAACCGGCCGCCATTACACCCGTGCCCGGCCAACCAAACAAGTACTTTATATTTACTAACTTAGCCAGTTTTACCACGGGTGGAAGCATTAGCTGGAGCGTGGTGGATATGAGCCGACCTGGAGCATCTATCTTCCCTGCCCCGCCTCAGGGCGATGTTGAAAGTCCGAAAAATAATATTATAGCCGCTCTGCCTAACCGATCAGAAGGAATGATAGTGGTGCCGCACGCCAATGGAACAGACTTTTGGCTGATCACCCAGCAAGTGAACTCTCAAACGTACTCGGTCACCCTGATCAATGCAGCGAGTTACCCGGCTGGTACGTTTGCCACCACGAATTTTTCCGGTATTGCGTTCCCAACCACAGTCGCTAACTTTTCCTATTCCGCGCGGGCCAACCGCATGGCGGTGTCACCGCAAGATGCGAGTACCGATGCCTTTATTATGAACTTCAATCCGGCAACGGGTGGTCTTACCTTCGATAGCTTCATACTTAATACCGGCATCCCCTCCACCACCAATCAGGCCATTTATGACATTGAGTGGAGTAACAGTGGGAATTTCCTGTACCTCTCGAGACACGGAGAAGCCGGCATTGCTCCCCAGGTATTTCAATACGATTACCTTAACCCGACTACCACGCTGGCGCCACTCGTTGCTGGCCCGCTCTTCCGAAGCTACGGTTTGCAAATAGCGCCCGATAGTTCCATTTATCACCTCTACCAGGCCACGAACGGAGGTCCGTTCCTGCTAGGGCGCTTTTCAAACATCGATACGGTGGCAGCTGCGGTGACGTATACGGCCTTGCCACTCGGCAACACCAACTTCAGCGCCACTCAATTTCCTTCTTTTATACCTCGATCGAACATCAATTTCATTTTGTCGTTTACCACCCGGGGAATTTGCCAGAACTCACCCACCAGTTTTTTCCCGGATGTGCAACCGGCTGCCGACAGTCTGCAATGGGAGTTTGAACCGGGTGTCGATACCACGGCCTGGAGCCCGGTGTACACCTATGAAACCGCGGGTACATTCAACGTTACGATGCGTGCATTCTTTCAGGGGCAAACGCAATCCGTCACCCAACCGGTCACGATTAATCCGTTTCCTTTAACGCTACAACTGGTTCAGGATACAACGGCCTGCAGTTGCGAGTTGCCATTTCCAAAGAAACCGACACCGTCATGCAATCGACCATTTAGTGTCGAACTTAATATACAGGGAGGTACAGTTCCGGATGATAATATTGTTTGGTCAAATGGAGACAAAGGTCCTATTCTGCGTCCAGATTCAGCAGGTTATTATTATGTAGTAGTGACTGATCCATTAAGTCTCTGTACTGGCTATGCCGGGGTAAATGTAAAAGAGTATGATGTTGCCGACCAACGGGCCAACATCTGGTACTTTGGAAACCGAGCAGGGATTGATTTCAACGGGCCAAGTCCTGTTGGTCTGAATGAAAGTGCCATGAACGCTCCGGAAGGATGCTCCATCATTTGCGATCGCAATGGCGAAGTTATTTTTTATACGGATGGTGATCAGGTCTTCGACCAAACCAATGCTGTGATCGACACGGGCATTGGTGGCGATCCGCAGTCTGCGCAATCCGCGCTGATTGTGCCGGTGCCGGGTGATGAGACTTTATATTACATCTTCACCACCAAAGCGATCGATGGCACTGGCCCGTACGAATTGCGGTATTCCCTCTTCGATCTGAAGCAAAACTCAGGATTGGGTGCCGTTGTGGAGAAAAATATTCTGCTGTTTGCGCAGAGCACCGAGCGTATCGCAGCGAACGGCCGGTGGCTGATCGCCCATGAGTATGGAAACAATTATTTCCGCGCCTACCCTATTTCCGGTCAGGGTATTGGTTCACCGGTAGTATCTGAAATCGGCTCCGTTCATTCGTTCAAGACATTAGCCAATGGGGAAGGCTATATGAAGCTTGGCCCGCGCGGCAATCTGGCGGTGGCCCTTTCGGAACCCAACGTGAGCAACGTGGTGGAGTTGTTTACACTGGTGGATAGTTCAGGTGTAATTACGAACTACCGGAAGATTGATCTCAACCTTCGCGGAGGGCAACCCGGTCAGGTGTACGGAGTAGAGTTTTCACCCGGAGGTAACAAAGTGTTTGCTACGGTGAAAGGTCCGCCATCTCGTGTGTTCGAGTATTTCCTGGATTCGCTGGACCGACCCTTTTTCCGAAACTCCATTGTAAACGCGGGAGAACTAGGCGCTTTGCAAATCGCGCCAGACGGCCAGATTTACATCGCGATCAATGGCAGTGGTGTGCTCGGCAGATTTCAGGCGGATGAAGATACCACGCGCGTATCCACCATAAACTTCAGTGGCTTCACACTGGCAGGCGGCACCAATAGCCGGTTAGGCTTGCCGAGTTTTGTGCAGCAAGTGGGGAACGCCTTTGGCGGTCCCGGGTTTGAGTTTGCCGGTCAGTGTTTGGGTGAACCCACCAATTTCTTTGGCACACCAACTGACCCTATTGATCAGTTCTTGTGGTTTTTTGATGATGGCGCCAGTGACAACGTGCCCAACCCGGTGCACACCTATGCATCGGCCAACACGTTCAACGTGCGGATGCAACTCACCAATCGGTGCGGCCTGGATACTACCCTCACGCGTCCGGTTCAAATTTTTTCACCTCCGCCCCGGCCGACCGTCCCCGCAGCTATTAGGCTGTGTACCGGTGCGGTAACATTAGATGCCAACACCGGTAACCTGCCGGATTTAACGTATAGCTGGTCAACCGGTGATACCACGCGCACCATCGTAGTATCGCGACAGATGATGGTGACCATCACCAACACCGATGTGAACGGATGCTTCAACTCTGCACAGTCGTTTGTGGTTGAGAACCGGCCCCAGCTCACGTTAGATAGGGACCAAACTAGATGTCAGGGTACAGCCGAAACGATCGATGCCGGTATCGATGACACTGTCTTTAACATTGTTTGGACAGTAAACGGGGTGCCTAACGGAAACCCCAGTCGATTCCAACAAATTGATCTTTCGACTCCGGGAATTTTCACCTATCAGGTGACGGCCACCATAATTGATCCGAATCCGGCAAATCAATGCGTAGCCTCAGATGATATTGTGTACACCGTAAATGTTTCACCGGCATTCGTATTATCCGGTACAAACCCGACTACGTGTAATGCCACCGATGGCACGATCAGCCTCGCGCTGAATGCATCGGCTCCCCCCGGTGGCCCGTTGTATTCCTATTTCCTCTCCGGACCCGGTGGGTTCAATCAGCAGGGTATTGATCAGGCCGTTCCCTCGGTAGCCAACTTTACCAACCGCGAAGCGGGCACGTATTCGGTAATTGTGACCGATCAAATTTCGGGTTGTACACTATCCAACTCGGTGGGTTTGACCGATGCCCCTTTTGCGATTTCTGCTTCATCATTAGGGCCCAATTGCGACCCGGTTGCGTTACGAGTGGTAGCCACTGGCGGTGCTCTGAATTTTCAATATCGGATTACCAACAACGGCACCGGTGCCGTTCAAGGTCCGTTCACGGCCACCACTACCACATTTGACACCTCACCGATCTTACCCGCGGGCAACTACACGGTTGAAGTGACGGACAACAACAGTTGTATTGCCACTACCGCCACCACAGTGACGCCCAACCCGGTGGTGCCGGTGACGTTCACCAATAACTTGTGCGTAAGTCCGGCTACGATTACGGCAGCCGGAGGAACCGGTTACACCTGGACTGGCCCTGGCATCAGTGGCGGTGCCAACTCGGCCACCGTCCAGATCAATCCCGGCATTGGCCGGTTCACCTATCAGGTAGTGGCCACCGGACCAGGTTTGTGCCCCGCTAGGGTTACCACTACGGTTGATTTGATTGGAACCCTGGCACCCGATTTCACCCAGACAACGGAGTGCGCCAGCCAGGTGCTGCTAAACGCCACTCCAACCGGGGCATTCATTTACCGGTGGTATCGCAATGGGGTGCTGCAGGCGGGCCTCGGGGGAAGTTCTGTCTCACTCGGCCTCTCAGAAGATGGTGTGCCGTATGCGGTTGAGGTGGTGAGCACCGTAAATGGTTGTGTCGTGCGTTCCGCCAACAAAAATGTGTCGGTTGTAGGGCCGGTAGATGCCACGCTCACGGCTTCGCTGGCGTGTGACGATAACCAACCGTTCACACTCACCTCCGGTACCACGGCCACCGGTGTTACCTATGCCTGGTTCCGGAACAGCACAACTATTGCCGGTGCCAACACGCCCACCATACAACAAAACCAGGCCGGCACGTATCGGGTTGATATCTCCCGATCAACGTGTACAGCCAGCGCTTCTATTTTAGTATCCAAAGCGCCACTGCCGGTGGGCCTCCTCCGTGATCGAGTGATCATCTGTAACGACCCAGACAATACCGATCCGGCCACCTCCCAGGTTGACCTCGACCCGGGTGCTTTTGTATCGTTCAACTGGTTTAAGAACCAAGTGCCACTGGGAGTGACCACCCAGGTGTACACCGCCACAAGCGAAGGGCTCTACGAAGTTGACATTACCAACATTTTCGGTTGCGTAAGCCGCGATAAAACCGATGTGCGCAACGACTGCGTTCCGGTGCTTAATGCACCTACGGCATTCCGACCGTCAAGCAGCGCTGCCGAAAATCAGGCGTTTAAGATCTTCAGTTTCTTTGTCACCGATAACTTCCAGATATTCATTTACAATCGCTGGGGTGAGTTGGTTTATCAATCCAACGATCGGAACTTCACCTGGAATGGCGGGTACAACAACAATCTCAACCAGCCGTTGCCGGTGGGTACGTACACCTATGTGATCAAATATGTCAGCGTGTACCGGCCGCAACAGGGTATCCAGGAAAAACGCGGAGGCGTCCTGCTGTTGCGCTAGCCTGCCGGATCACTATATTTGATCTGGAAATGGCCGTGGAAATTTTTTCACGCACCTGAATTGTTCGCCAGAACATTTCAGGCGGCCTTGATTAAAAAATTGTAAACACATGAAAACAATACTGATGCTGACCATTTGGGCCATGGGATTTGTCCACGAGCCCAACCAGGTTTTTAATACCAACCTGAACGTTACCGTGCGCGATGAAGCCGGCAATACCGTTTCAGGCGCCTCGCTCAAATTGTTTCGAAAGGAGGATGACTATCTGAAAGAAGTAAACCCCATAGCCGAAGGGGTGAGCGATGAAAAGGGCATGGTGAAACTGAAAAAACTGGAGCCCATTGCGTATTGGGTGCTGGTGCGCAAGGATGACAAAGACAATGCCGGTGGAGGCGAGATGATCGGTAAGCTCGAGGAAAACAAACTGAACAAAGTCACCATCGTGATTCAATGACGCGGACGGAATTGGAGCGTCAGTTACGCTTACACCAGCCGCATGCGGAAGAGCAAGAATTCGTCATCCGTTGCCAATGGCTGCTGACGCACTCCGATTGCTTTCAACGTTATCATTTGCCGGGCCACTTTACCGGCTCTGCCTGGATCACCAATCCTGAACACACCCATACGCTGCTGGTTCATCACGCCAAGCTCAACCGTTGGCTGCAACCGGGCGGCCATGCCGATGGCGAAGAAGATCTGCTCGCGGTAGCGCTGCGCGAAGCACGGGAGGAAACCGGAGTGATCCGGTTTGAGGTGAAGACGTCTGCTTTTTTCGACCTTGATATCCATCCGATACCGGCCCGCGCTGACTTTCCCGCTCACGATCATTATGATGTGCGGTTCTGGCTGATCGCTGACCCATCAGACAAAATTGAAGTAAGCGAAGAATCCCATGATGTACGCTGGATCTCGTTTGATGACTTGCCCCATTTCACGCAAGAAAAATCCGTCCATCGCCTGCTGGAAAAATCTGCCCGCGCCCGGCACGCAAAGCGCTAAGTCATTAATCGAAGTGTAGCGCTATCTTTACCCCATGGCTGAACTGGGCAAGGATATCAACCGGGCAAAACAACTGCTCGATCGCGGAGAGCTCGTGGCCATACCACCCGAAACAGTCTACGGACTAGCTGCCAATGCGCTGGACGCCACGGACGCAGCCCGCATATTTGCTGCCAAAAACCGCCCGTCCTTCGATCCGCTGCTCGTGCATGTTGCCGCGGCCATGCGCGTGCATGAACTCGTGACCGATTTTCCCGATCAGGCACAGGCATTGGCCGCCACGTTTTGGCCGGGGCCCCTTACCCTGGTCTTGCCCAAGAAAAATCACATCCCCGATCTGGTAACAGCCGGCTTGCCAACCGTGGGCGTTCGATGCCCCTCGCATGAGTTAACACTGGAACTTCTTCATCTGCTCGACTACCCTCTGGCCGCCCCAAGCGCCAATCCCTTCGGCTATGTAAGTCCAACGCGGCCCGAACATGTGCAGGAGCAGTTAGGTAGCAAGGTGGCTTATATTCTGGATGGCGGACCCTGCCGGGTGGGTGTTGAATCGACCATTGTGGGGTTTGACGATGGGCCGGTGATCTACCGGCTGGGGGGCGTAGCCGTAGAGGAAATTGAAAACGTAGTGGGTCGTATGCGCGTCATGACGCACTCTTCATCAAACCCGGTGGCACCCGGCCAGTTGGCGAGCCACTATGCGCCCGCCAGGCAAATTGTACTGGGTAACATAGCGGAACTGCTCACCCAACATCCAAACGAGAAAGTGGCGCTGTTGCGTTACCACAAACGATTGCCGGATACGCCTGTGCCGCAGATTGTATTGTCGCCATCGGGTTCGCTTGAAGAAGCCGCACAAAATTTGTTTGCTGCCCTTCGTCAATTTGACAAAATGGATGTTACCTTGGTGCTGGCCGAACTCGTACCGGACACCGGGATCGGGCGTGCCATAAATGATCGGCTGCGAAGAGCAGCAACTTCGCGTTAAGAATTTATTATGGAGAAAAAGAAAAAGTTATTGATCCTCACCGGAGGTGGCGACTGCCCGGGCCTAAATGCCGTGATTCGGGCAGCCTGCAAGCGTGCACGCAAAGAAAAAAACTGGGAGGTGTACGGCAGCATCGAGGCCTTCAACGGTGTGTTCAGTGAGCCTACCGAACTCGTCAAGCTGACGCGCAAACGCACAGCCGGCATTCATGTGCGCGGGGGCACGATACTGAAGACCACGAATAAGGGAAATCCCACCAACTTCCCCATGCCTCAACCGGACGGCTCTATCAAAATGATCGACCGCACAGAGGAATTGGTCAAACGGATCAAATCACTTGGATTTGATGCCGTGATTAACATTGGTGGCGATGGATCACAACGGATTTCCGAAGCTTTGTATAAAAAGGGTTTGTCCGTGGTAGGTGTGCCCAAAACGATCGATAACGACCTTTCAGCTACCGACATGACGTTTGGCTTTCAAACTGCGGTTCAAATTGCGACAGATAGTTTCGACAAGCTGGTGACCACGGCCGAGAGTCACGATCGCGTCATGATTATGGAAGTGATGGGTCGCGATGCCGGCTGGATTGCGTTACACACGGCCATCGCGGGTGGTGCCGAGATCTGCCTGATTCCGGAAATACCGTATGACATCAACAAACTGGTGAAGAAGATCAATTCCCGTTATGTGAACGGCCAGGGTTTTGTCAACATCGTGATTGCCGAAGGGGCTAAGCCAAAAGACGGAACCATCACCTCGTCAGTCGGGGAAAAGGGTTCCGAGCACGTGCGGCTTGGCGGAGTCGCCTATCAGCTCTCGCAGCAATTGAAAAAGGCGGGGTGTACAGCAGAGATTCGCGAAACGGTTTTGGGCCACGTGCAGCGGGGCGGCAGCCCCACCGCATTCGACCGGGTGCTGGCATCCTTGTTTGGCGTTAAAGCGTTTGAGTTGGTCCTGGAAGGTAATTTTGGCCGGATGGTAGCCTTGAAGAACAATCAGATCACTTCGGTTACACTGGAAGAAGCCACACGCGAGTACAACATCGTGAGCAAAGGCGGCCCGCTGGTAAAAGCGGCCAAGGGATTGGGAATAATTTTTGGTGATTAACGAATAGTGTTCAGCAGATTATGAAAACGGTAGATCAAATCAATTTCAAAGGCAAGCGTGCCTTGATTCGGGTAGACTTTAATGTGCCGCTCGACAAGAGTTTTAACGTGACGGACGATAATCGTATTCGGGCCACCATACCTACGCTAAAGAAAATTCTGGCCGATGGCGGCAGTTGCATATTGATGTCACACCTCGGCCGTCCAAAGGAGGGCCCGGAGGAAAAATATTCGCTGAAGCATACCGTGAAAACAACCGAAGCCTTGCTGGGTCGCCCGGTGAAGTTCGCGGGCGACTGCATCGGAGATGAAGCCTTCAGGCTATCGGCTGCGTTACAGCCCGGAGAAGTCCTGCTGCTGGAAAATCTGCGCTTCTATAAGCAGGAAGAAAAAGGTGACCCGGGTTTCTCGGAAAAACTAAGCAAGCATGGAGACATCTACGTGAATGATGCCTTCGGCACCGCTCACCGCGCTCATGCCTCCACTACGATTGTGGCCCAGTTTGTTAAGGAAAAATGCGCGGGCTATGTGATGGCGGCCGAGTTAGCCAATGCAAAAAAAGTAATGGAGAATGCCGCCAAGCCGTTTACCGCCATTATTGGTGGTGCCAAAATCTCGGATAAGATTCTGATCATCGAACGGCTTCTCGACAAAGTCAACCACCTGATCATTGGCGGAGGCATGGCCTATACGTTTTTTAAAGCCATGGGCGGAAACATCGGAAAATCACTGGTGGAAGAAGACAAACTTGACCTGGCCAAAGAGTTGATCCAGAAGGCCAAGAGCAAGGGCGTTGAACTGCACTTGCCGATTGACTCCATTGCAGCCGATAAGTTCGCTGACAATGCCAGAACGCCCATCACCATGAATATGGCGATCCCGACCGACTGGATGGGGCTTGACATCGGTCCGCAGGCGCGCGAAGTTTTCGCCAAGGTGATCGGCAACTCGAAAACCATATTGTGGAACGGCCCGATGGGTGTTTTTGAAATGGAGAAATTTGAAGGCGGCACCAAAGCCGTTGCCGAAGCGGTAGTCAGCGCCACGAAAAATGGCGCGTTCTCCCTTATTGGCGGTGGCGACTCAGCCGCAGCGGTGGCCCAATTTGGATTCAGTGACGAGGTGAGCTATGTCTCAACAGGCGGTGGCGCCTTGCTGGAGTACTTTGAAGGTAAAGTATTGCCAGGAGTGGCAGCGTTGGAGTGAGAGCATTCGCGGGTTGGAGGAATACACCGCACTAACCCGGCAAATCCAGTAACAATCGGCTTAAGTATGACTTTAACAGTCGTATGCAAATCCTGCAAGCAAATTATCCGATTTCATGTTTCGTGGGTAACTGATCGCGTGAGGCTGGCCAAAAAGAAAGGGGAAAAAATTAAGCTCAAGTGTAAATGTGGGCATACTGAGGCTTACCACGTAAACGATATCATGGCCGGAACAAACAGGATGATTTCACTTCTGGGCTCAGGGATATTCTTAATCGGAACTCCAGTTGTTGTATACCTCATCTGGAACACAATTGGCGGAACTCACTACCCCTACGCTATTTCAGAATTACTTGGTGGAGGCTTGATGCCGTTCCTGATCTACAGGGCGATCACTAAATATGAAAGCGACAAAAAAAGAATGTTCAATCAGTACAAAATCAGAAATACGGCCGAGATTTAGCGCTACGGTTTTACAAATGCCTCGCACTCCGCATTCTTAAAGCCCGTCAAGGTGCGAATCTGATCAGCAGCAGCCCTCGCCACGTCCTCATCCTCAAACTCACCCGCGTACCAGTTGATGTTACCTTTCAGGTCAACGCTTTTGTAAACCCCGTAAAACCGGATAATCTCGGGCCATTTTGGAGAAAGTTCATCCGAATTCTCCATCAGCAAAATTCGATAGGTGTACCGGGGCAGGCCCTCGGTCACGTTTTTGTTCTCTTTCGTCAAATGCGCACGGCTGTCATCCATAAAAATCCGGTAGGGCTCGCGGGCGGTACTCACCCGGGTCATCAACGTATCACCAACCTCAGCGGGAACGAGCGCCATGCTGTCGGGTGCGTTAGCCAGCATCCATGCCAGCTGGTAGTGAGGGCGCTGCACCGCCACGGTTCCATTTTGCTTGAATAAATCCACCGTCAACAACATCGCTCCGTCTTGATAGCGCTTGCGCATGTTGGAAACAAAATTACCGAGCGACCACGCAACCAGCTTATTACGCTCGGCTAAAAATTCTACACCCTGTACAACATGGGGATGTGAACCTATCACCAGGGTTGCTCCCTGCCGGAGAAAAAAAGCTGATAATTTTTTCTGCTCGGCATTCGGCACCCGCGCATTTTCAATACCCCAGTGGGGAAAAACCAAAATGGCATCGGGCTTGAAGGATTTGGCGCGGGTAAAGTCCTTCTTCATCTGTACGGTATCCAGCAAGTTGATAACCGTACCGGCAGGCACGGGAATTCCGTTGGTGCCATAGGTGTAATTCAATATCGCCAGCAGCCAGCCATCGCGCTCAATCAACAGCGGATACGACTGGTCACGTTCTTCCGGTGTACGAAAGGTGCCTGTGTAAAAAAGTCCGGCTGAGTCCAGCACATCCAAGGTTCGGATTAATCCCCGTTTGCCGCGATCGGCACTGTGGTTGTTGGCCGTCACCAGTACATCGAACCCGGTTCGTTTTAATTCAAACGCCAACTCATCGGGCGCGCTGAACTGCGGGTAGCCCTTAAAGGGCGGGCCGGCCAGCGTCAATTCAAGATTGCCAAACGCAATATCAGCCGACTGGATGTGCGGCTTGATGTAGCGAAAGCATGACGCGTAATCATAGCGACCCGTTTGGCGGTTGTAAGCCGCTTGAATGTTGGTGTCGTGCTGCATGATATCGCCCACAAACAGCAACCGCAACCGGGCGCTGTCCTGCGCCTGCACCCCTCCCGATAGCAGACCCAAAATGAAAATCAGTTTACGCATACTCCCGTGGCTGACTAACATCCAAAACCTTGCCATCGGCAACAACAAACACGCGGCTCTCCGGTTCCGGGCGAATGCGGGCCAGCCCGGTGAACGCCCCAAAGGCCGGCAGTAGTCCTCCCCGCGGACCAAAATAGAAGCACGGCAAGGTCAGCGACTGGCGAGCTTTTCCGCGCAACGGTAAGCCGGGATGCAGGTGGCCGGCCAGGTTGTACCCGCCCGTATGCTCTTCCACCGGATGATGGGTGAGCAACAACTTACCCACTTGCAGCGATTCCCGATGAACGCGAATGCGGTGACGATCGTACTGCACCGGACTGAGAATATCATGGTTGCCCAACACCAACTCAAATTGACAGGCCGCAAAATGACCCGATACCTGGCCCATCACCTCCCACTCCTCATTGTAGTGGCTATGAAACAAATCACCTAAAAAAATACACCGCGCGGGTTGCCACTGCCGCAGCAATTGGATGAGCGCTTCGGTGTTGCGGTCATTGGCCGCGGCCGGCACCGCAATACCGGACTTGCGGAAATGATTGACTTTTCCCAGGTGCAAATCGGCCAGCAGCAACGCCTGGTGTTGCGGAAGCCAACAGGCCTTTTCGGGTAGCAATACCAGTTGCTCCCCTGCGACCGTTGTTTCGGCACCCGTCAAAAACTTTTTGGCATCCATTCCTTAGGACAAGAAAACATGCTGAAGGCAGAACATCCAAAGGTATCATAGAATTAACTTTTACTTGATCTCTAACGCATTGACTTTTTGTGAATTAGGAAATACTTTGCACGTGATTGCGTGCCTTTAGTACATTCGCAACTGCGTTGTTCGCCAATCTCCGTACCCGAACCTGCCTCCACCATGTTT